>NZ_JBEZDY010000007.1:253753-351822 GCF_040648555.1 Actinoplanes sp. NPDC049118 | reverse complement strand
CGCCAACCCGATCTTCAACGTCAAGATCGCCTGACCCACACCACCCCAGCACGACCCCACGAGCCGCCCGGCCACCAGCCGGGCGGCTCGACCGCTTCCCTGCTTTTGTCGTACGCGTCGGGCAAGCTGTCTGCATGCACGCGATCACGATCGAGCAGCCCGGCGGTCCCGAGGCACTGGTCTGGGCCGAGGTCCCGGATCCGACGCCGGGCGAGGGCGAGGTGGTTGTCGAGGTGACGGCCGCGGCGGTCAACCGGGCCGACGTGATGCAGCGCCAGGGCCACTACCCGCCGCCCCCGGGCGCCCCGCCCTATCCCGGCCTGGAGTGCTCCGGCGTGATCACCGCGGTCGGCCCGGGCGTGACCGGCCGCCACGTTGGTGAGCGGGTCTGCGCGCTGCTCGCCGGCGGTGGCTACGCCGAGCAGGTGGCGGTCCCCGCGGGTCAGCTGCTGCCCGTGCCGCAGGGCATGTCGCTGCAGGAGGCGGCCGCCCTGCCCGAGGTGGCCTGCACGGTCTGGTCGAACGTGGTCGACATCGCCCGGCTCCGCCAGGGTGACACCCTGCTGGTGCACGGCGGGGGCGGCGGCATCGGCACGTTCGCCATCCAGCTCGGCAAGGCCATGGGCGCCACGGTCATCGTCACCGCCCGCGAGGCCAAGCACGCCCGGTTGCTTGCTCTCGGCGCCGACCTGGCGATCGACTACACCTCAACCGACTTCGTCGAGGCAACCCGCGACTTCACCGGGGGCCGCGGCGCGACCGTCATCCTCGACATCATCGGTGCGAAATACCTGGACCGGAACGTGGCGGCCCTCGCACACGACGGCCGCATCGCGATCATCGGCATGCAGGGCGGCCGGCGCGGCGAGCTCGACCTGGGTGCGCTGATGAGCAAGCGCGGCTCGGTCTCGGCGACGACGCTGCGCGCCCGGCCGGTCGCCGACAAGGCAAGGATCGTCAAGGGGGTGCGCGAACGGGTCTGGCCGCTGGTCGACGCGGGGGCGATCCGCCCGATCATCGACCGCGCGGTTCCGATGCGCGACGCGGCGGCGGCCCACCGCCTGATGGAGAGCAGCGACCACGTCGGCAAGATCGTTCTCCTGCCCTGACCGACCGCCTACGACGGCGGGTTGAGGATCAGCTGGGGGCCCTCGCCGAGCCGCGCCAGGCGGTCGTCCGGGTTGATCAGCCGGCAGCGTTGCAGGCTCAGGCAGCCACAGCCGATGCAGCCCGTCAGCTGGTCGCGCAGCCGCTCCATCATCGTGATGCGCTCGTCCAGCTTGCGCCGCCACCGGGCCGACAGGCGCGCCCAGTCCGCCTTCGTCGGTGTGCGGTTCTCCGGCAGCGCCGCCAGCGCCTCCCGGATCTCCTCCAGCGAGACCCCGACCTGCTGGGCGATCCGGATGAACGCGACACGCCGCAGCTCGTGCCGCTCGTAGCGGCGCTGGTTGCCGCCGGTGCGGGTGGACCGGATCAGTCCCTCCCGCTCGTAGTAGCGCAGCGCCGACTGCGCCACCCCGCTGCGCACGGCCATGTCGCCGATGGTGAGAAGCTCCACTCCAGCCGCCCCTTGAGTTGAAGTGAACTTTAACTAGCAGGCTGAGAATATGACTGCTACGGCCGTTAAGCCAAACCTGCTGGGCACGCTGCTGACCCGGCTGACCGGCGACGAGAAGCACGCGCCCAGCGCCTTCTCGACGCTCGACGTGCTGTGGGTGCTGTACGACCGCATCCTGCGCGTCCACCCGGAAACGGCGGACGAGCCCGACCGGGACCGCTTCCTGCTCTCCAAGGGGCACGGACCGGCCGCCTACTACGCGGTGCTCGCCGCCAAGGGCTTCATCCCGGTCGCCTGGCTCGACGATCTCGGCGGGCCGGAGAGCCGCCTCGGCCACCACCCCGACCGGGTGCTGATCCCGGGCGTGGAGATCGGCACCGGATCCCTGGGCCACGGGCTCGGCCTCGCCGCCGGCACCGCGCTGGGACTGCGCGCGCAGGGCTACGACGCACGCACGTTCGTCCTTCTGGGCGACGCCGAACTGGACGAGGGCTCGAACCACGAGGCCATCGCGTACGCGGCGGCGGCCCGGCTGGACAAGCT
The DNA here is from genome assembly GCF_040648555.1 of Actinoplanes sp. NPDC049118. Classification (NCBI taxonomy): domain Bacteria; kingdom Bacillati; phylum Actinomycetota; class Actinomycetes; order Micromonosporales; family Micromonosporaceae; genus Actinoplanes; species Actinoplanes sp. NPDC049118. The sequence goes on along the minus strand of NZ_JBEZDY010000007.1, from coordinate 349,721 downwards.
CACCGCCATCGTCATCGACAACCAGTCCTCCACTCACGGATGGCCGGGCGGCATCGCCCGCCGCTTCCCGGGATGGACCACCTCCGTCGTCGACGGGCGTGATCACGACGCAATCGAGGAGGCCCTGCTTGCGCGCGGCGAGGACCGGCCGCATGTAGTCGTCGCCGTCGTCGAACCGAAAGGCTGAGAATCATGCGAGAGACCTTCGTCAACACCACGATCACGCTGCTCGACGAGGACCCGCGGACCGCCGTGGTGCTCGCCGACATCTCCGCCGACGCGTTCGCGGCCGCGCACCGCAGACACCCGGACCGGGTGCTCAACGTCGGGATCCGCGAGCAGTTGATGACCGGCGTCGCCGGCGGGCTCGCGCTGACCGGGCTGAGGCCGTACGTGCACTCCTACGCGCCGTTCCTGATCGACCGCGCCTATGAGCAGATCAAGCTCGACCTCGGCCACCAGGACGCGGGTGCGGTGCTGGTCAGCATCGGCGCCTCGTACGACGCCTCCGCGGAGGGCTACACGCATCAGTCCCCCGGCGACGTCGGGTTGCTCGACACCCTCGAGGGGTGGACCGTGCACGTGCCGGGTCACCCGGACGAGGTCCCGCCGCTGCTGCGCGACGCCGCCCGCAACGACGACCGGATCTACGTGCGGCTCTCGTCGCAGCACAACACCCGCGCGTACGAGCGGACGGGCAGGCTGCAGGTGCTGCGGCGCGGCTGGGCCGGCGCACCGGTCGTGCTCGCGGTCGGGCCGATGCTCGACCCGGTGCTCGCCGCGACCCGGGAGCTCGACGTCACGGTCGCGTACACGATGACGCCGCGGCCGCTCGACGGTGCCGGGCTGCGCGAACTGGTGAGCCGCGAGGTCATCGTCGTGGAGCCCTACCTGGCCGGCACGTCGAGCCGGCTCGTGGCGGCGGCGCTCTCCGACGTACCCCATCGGGAGCTGCACCTCGGCGTGGGCCGCGCCGAGCAGCGCCGCTACGGCACCCCCGCTGACCATGCGCGCTGGCACGGCCTGGACCCGGCGGGCCTGCGGGCCTCGATCACCGGGTTCCTGGACAGGCCCGCGGCCTAGGCCGCGGCGGGGAGCCGGCCGGCCGAACGGCGCTCGCGAAAGACGTGCTTGAGCAGCGCGTCGAAGTGCCACACCTGCTCCGGCTGGCCGAGGCGCATCCGGAACCGTTCGCGGACCCCGTCCACCGCGGTCGCCGCGACGTCCACGGCGGACATGCGCAGGTCCGGGCGCCAGGTGACGTTACTCAGGTGGCGCAGGTTCTCGTTCAGGTGCAGCCGGAGCCGGTGCAGCACCCGGGTCTCCTGGGTGACGACCAGCCGCCGGTAGGTCAGCAGCAGCAGGAACTCCCCGGCCATCGGCCGGTCCGGGCACACGCAACGGGTCACCAGCACGGTGGAGTCGTCCGGTTCCACGCAGCGGCGGAAGATCGGCAGGTGCCGGCTCACGGTCGGGATCGCGACCCCGGCTTCGGCGGCGGCGGGGAGGAACGTACGGGAGAACACGTCCATGTGGCGTTTAACGCGGCGCAAACGGGGAAGCTGCGGCCACGGCACGATGAATATCGAATTACAGAAGCTCGACCACCGTGGCGTTCGCCATTCCGCCGCCCTCGCACATGGTCTGCAATCCGTACCGGACGCCGGTCTGTCGCATGTGGTGCAGCATCGTCGTCATGATCCGCGCACCGGACGCGCCGAGCGGGTGGCCGAGGGCGATCGCGCCGCCCAGCGGGTTGAGGCGTGCCGGGTCGGCGCCGGTCTCCGCGAGCCAGGCCAGCGGCACGGGCGCGAACGCCTCGTTCACCTCGTACACGCCGATCTCGTCGAGGGTGAGGCCCGAGCGGTCCAGCGCCTTTCCGGTTGCCGCGAGCGGCGCGGTCAGCATGATCACCGGATCGTCGGCCGCGACCACCGCGGTGTGCACGCGGGCGACCGGCACCAGGCCGTGCGCGGCCGCCCAGCGGGACGTGGTCACCGCCAGCGCGGCGGCGCCGTCGGAGATCTGCGACGCGGAGCCGGCGGTGACTACGCCGTCGGCCTTGAACGGCGTCTTCAGCGCGCCGAGCTTGTCGATCGTGGTGTCGCGCCGGATGCCCTCGTCGCGGGTGACCGCGCCGACCGGCACGACCTCCACGTCGAAGTCCCCGGCATCCTGCGCCTTCGCGGCCGCGGCATGGCTGGCCAGGGCGTACTCGTCGAGCTGCCGCCGGGAGAAGCCCCAGCGGGCGGCCATCATCTCCGCACCGACGCCCTGGTTGAAGACGGACGTGCCGTAGCGCTCGGCGATCGCCGATCCGTACGGGTCGGCGCCGGCCGCGCTCGATCCCATCGGCACGCGGCTCATCGACTCGACCCCGCCGGCCACCACCAGGTCGGCCTGCCCGGAGAGCACGGTCGCCGCGGCGAAGTGCAGCGCCTGCTGGCTCGACCCGCACTGCCGGTCCATCGTCGTGGCCGGCACGGACTCGGGCCAGCCGGCCGCGAGCACGGCGCTGCGGCCGATGTTCCAGGACTGCTCTGCGACCTGGGAGACGCATCCCCACATGACGTCCTCGACGTCCGCCGGGTCGAAGCCCGCCCGCGCGGACAGGGCCCGCAGCACGATCGCCGACAGGTCGGCCGGGTGAACCTCCGCAAGCCCTCCGTTACGCCGCCCGACGGGAGTACGGACAGCCCCAACGATCACCGCGTCACGCATACCGCCGACGTTACGCGGGCTGCGATAGTTATGGCATGTCGCCTCTTCAGTGGCGGGTGAAGCCCGTTCTGCCGATCACCAGGCTGCTGGGCGCGGTGGCGGTGGTGGTGCTGGTGGCGGCGTTCGGCCGGGGCGATCCGGTGCAGTGGTTCATCGCCGTGGTGATGGCCGCGGCGCTGACCGGCTGGGCGGCCCGGGACCTGATCGCGCCGGTCCGGCTGAGCGCGGACACGAGCGGGATCACCCTGGTCGCCGGCTTCGCCCGGCGCCGGCACCTGTCCTGGCCCCAGATCGAACGGGTACGGGTGGACCGCCGCGAGCGCCTCGGCCTGCGAAGCGCGCTGTTGGAGATCGACGCGGGCGAGAGCCTGCACATGTTCAGCGCCAACGACCTGGGCGCGGACCCGGAAGAGGTCGCCGAGGCCCTGAACGCCCTGCGCGCCAACGCCCCTCTCTGACCCGGGGGTCGGCGCCGGTTCAGCTCAGCAGGACCGCGGTGCGGTAGATCGTGAGCGCCATCAGGATCAGGAAGATCCCCGCGCAGCCGATGGCCTGCACCAGGTTGCGCCGCTCCCTCGGGGCGTAGGCCAGCACCGCCGCCACCGCACCGCCGACGACCAGGCCGCCGAGGTGGCCGGCGACCGAGATGTTGGAGATCGCGAAGGTGAAGATCACGTTGATGACGATCACCGGCAGGATCGGGGCGATGCTCAGGTTCAGGCGCTTGAGCAGCACGAAGATGGCCGACATCAGGCCGAAGACCGCGGTGGACGCGCCCGCCGTCATGGCGTTCGGCGCCGAGAAGACGTACGCCGCCACGTTGCCGCCCAGGCCCGCCAGCAGGTAGAGGCCGACGAAGCGGAGCGGGCCCAGCGCCCGCTCGATGTCGCGCCCAAGGAACCAGAGCGCATACATGTTCATCAGCAGGTGCAGCACGCCATAGTGGAGGAACATCGCCGTGAACAGGCGGTACCACTCGCCGTACGCGATGCCGTGCACCGCCATGTCGCCGACGGGACCGTAGAGGGCCTCGCCGAGCACCGAGCCCCATTCGGTGAGCGGGGTGCTGCCGCCGAGCAGGCCGCCCCAGCCGCCGCCGGCCACGGCGGTCGAGCCGCCGGAGATGATCGACATGATCATCATCACGACGTTGACGCCGATGAGGACCCGGGTGGCCGTCCCGGCGCGGCCGGCCGCGCTCCCCCCGAAGGCGGTGCGCGCCGGCCGCTGGGTGCGCCTGCCTTCGGCGACACACTCCGGGCACTGGTGGCCGACAGAGGCCTCGTTCATGCAATCCGGGCAGATCGGACGTTCGCAGCGGGTGCAGCGCACGTAGGTCTCTTTTGACGGATGGCGGTAGCAGACCGGGGCCGTCACCGGAGACTCACTCATGCCTCAAACGTACCCGGAGGGGGTTACTTGCCCGGTGCCCGCTCGATCTCCACGCGCTCGACGACGACATCCTCGCGGGGGCGGTCGCCGGGGCCGGTCGGGGTGGTCGCGATCGAGTCCACGACCTTGGCGGACTGCTCGTCGGCCACCTGGCCGAAGATCGTGTGCCGCCGGTTCAGGTGCGGGGTGGGTCCGACGGTGATGAAGAACTGCGAGCCGTTCGTGCCCGGACCCGCGTTCGCCATGGCGAGCACGTACGGGCGGTCGAACTGCAGCTCGGGGTGGAACTCGTCGGCGAACTGGTAGCCCGGGCCGCCGCGGCCGGTGCCGGTCGGGTCGCCCAGCTGGATCATGAAGCCGGCGATGACCCGGTGCGAGATCGTCCCGTCGTAGTACGGGCCGCTGCCCTTCTGGCCGGTCCGCGGGTCGGTGTAGTCCTTCGTGCCCTCCGCGAGCTCCACGAAGTTGCGGACGGTCGCCGGGGCGTGGTCCGGAAAGAGCTGGAGCCGGATCGGGCCGTGGTTGGTGTGCAGGGTGGCGTAAAGAGTGTCGGCCACGGGTACTCCCCCTCAGTGTCGCGGTCGCCGGTCCGCTACGTCGGGGCCGGCGCTGGACAGTTCTTTGCAGTTCGGATCCTCCCCCATGTGTCTGATCCGGCTACGCGGGGGTACCCAAGAGGGCAACATGGCGTGGGAGAGAACCACAGGAGGTGGGCACTGGTGTTCGCAACGATGCGACGGAAGTACCGCAGCGCGCGGATGAAGCGGGAGCTCGGTCAGGGCGTCGATCACTTCAAGCGCGCGGCAACGATCGCCGCGCACGAGACCAGCGCGACCGTGGGTCCCAAGATCAACGCAGCCAAGGGTCGCGTGCAGCCGACGGCCATCAAGGCGAGGGACGCCGCGACGCAGAGCTGGGACAGCGCCATCGCGACGCTGACTCCGCTGGTCACCAGCGCGACGGAGAGCGCGCGGCAGGCGGGCTGGTCGGCGGCCGAGATGGGCAGGAGCACCACCAAGGCGAGCAGGAAGAAGGCGAAGCAGCTCAAGCGGCGCGCACGCGGGCGCAAGCGCACGGGTATGCAGCTCGTCGGCCTGCTGCTGGCCGGCGCCGCCGTCGGCGCCGCGGGTGCCTACGTGGTCCGCATGCGCCGCCGCGAGCAGTGGGACGAGTACAACCCCGGTGGCGCCGTCTCGACTCCGGTCGCCGGTGCCGACGACGCCGCGTTCGAGCCCGACCTGTCGGGCCCGACGGGCCTCGTCACGCCCGTCGACGAGGCCGGCTCGCTGGGGATCGACGATGAGGCCGACCAGACCTCGTCGTCGCAGCACAGCCCGACGGTGGCCCGGATGGCGAGCGGCAAGAACAAGAACTGAGACCGGACGTGGCACGGAAAAGGCGGACCTCCCGGCTGGGAGGCCCGCCTTTTTACTCGTCCGTGGCGTCTGACTGCCGGGCGCGTACGGGATCCAGGGCCGGGCCCGGCGGCAGCAGCGCGACCAGCTGACCCGGGACGGCGTCGGGCTTGACGCTGCCGTAGCCGAGCCGGGGCAGCACCTCGCGGCTGGCGACCGGGTAACGCCGGCCGGTGTCCGTCACGATGCTGACCGTGCCGCTGCCCGCCGGCGCCGTCGGTGACGCGGCGGCGACCACCAGGGCGCCCTTGCCCCGCGGCACGTGCACCAGGTCGGCCTGAACGCCGCCGGGCACGGCCGCGGACCCGCTGACCGGGGTGCCCTTCGCCACCGTCGGGCCGATCCGGATGCCGAGCTCGGGGGTCTCCGCGTTCTTCCCGTCGTAGGTCAGGCACACCTGCCCCGGGCCGTTCAGCAGCACCGGGACGGCCGGCGGAATGCCGGCAGCGGCAGCGGCCGAGACCAGCTGGGTCTGTGAGCGCGGCAGGTTGCTGTAGCGGTTGAGGTCCAGATCGCTCCGGACGTCCGCGTCCCGGTCGACCCGCATCAGCTGGGCCTGCACGTAGGTGAGGTCGGCGACGCCGTCACCGAGCACGACGGCCCACTTGTCGCCGCCGGAGTCGCTCCGGATCTGCAGGAGCTGGCCGATCTCGAAGTCGGGGATCGCCGGGGACTCCTCGCCGAGGTCCGGGATCTCCGGCGGCTTCAGATCCGGCCCGATCGGCACCGCGTTGATCCACGCCGCCGCCACCGGCAGCGGCTGCTGGGTCCAGCCGAAGAACACCTTGGTCTGCTGCACCCGGCCGGCCGGGATGAGGAAGCGCCGGTTGTTGTAGACCAGGAAGGTGCGCTCGGCCGGGTCGGAGACCAGCAGGCCGCGCAGGTCGGCGGCGGGGGTGTCGGCCCGGGGCACGGGCAGCACCGTCCCGTCGGTGAGCCGGTCACCGACCGACAGCAGGCTCCGCGGTGGCTCGGCGCCGTCGGCCGTCAGCGAGCACACGGTCCACACCGGGTCGACCAGGCCGCCCTTGGCCGCCGGCAGCGAGTCGGGTGCGTCCGGGATGCCGAGCGGGTCACCGAGCGGCACCTTGGCCAGGCTCTCGGAGGAGGCGTCGACCATCTTCGGCTGGTTGGAGTTGGCGATCAGCAGCCCGGAGCTGTAGTTGAGCACCGGGTGCATGCGGCCGTCGGACTTCAGGTAGACGTAGCGGGCGCCCGAGCCCTTCTCCAGGTAGACCACGGCCTCGTTGCGCGGATCCACGGTGCTGCCGCCCTTGAGCAGGCCGTATACCGCCGCGCCGCCGACGGCGAGCGAGGCGACGACCAGGCTGATCAGCGCCGCGCTGCCGGCCCGTCGCAGGGGCGAGCGGTGCGGATCGGGGTCGTGGGTGACCAGCGCGGCCACCACCCGCTGCTGCGAGTACTGGTACGAGTGCAGCTGATCCTGGCGCGACGGCACGCGATTTCCCTCCCCAGGGCGACCTCGTCACTGTAAGGGTCGACGATAGGCGGCGGGGGGCGGGTCAGAGCCAGCCGTTGCGACGGAAGGCGCGGTACAGCAGGACCGATACCCCGAGCAGCACGGTGATCAGCCCCGGGTAGCCGTACTGCCAGTGTGTCTCGGGCATGTGATCGAAGTTCATGCCGTAGACGCCGGCGAACGCCGTCCACACCGTCGCGATGCCGGCCCAGGCCGCGATCTTGCGCATGTCGTTGTTCTGGTCGACGGTCACCTGCGCCAGCCGCGCCTGCAGGATCGAGTTCAGCAGGTCGTCGTACGAGGAGACCTGCTCGACGGTCCGGGTGAGGTGGTCCTGCACGTCGCGGAAGTAGCGGCGGATCTCCTTGGGCACCAGCCGGCTCTGCGGCGCGGTGATGGTGGCCAGCGGCCGCTGCAGCGGCACCACGGCCCGGCGGAACTCCACGAGCTCGCGCTTCATCTGGTAGATCTGCTGCACCGAACTGCCCTTGTCCCGCGAGAACGCGCCCTCCTCGATGATGTCCAGGTCGGCCTCCACCTGGTCGGCGACCTCGACGTACGCGTCCACGACCCGGTCCGTCACGGCGTAGGCCACCGCCCATGGACCCTGCTCGAGCAGCACGCTGCGGGACTCCAGATCCGCGCGCACGGGCGCGAGTCGCGACGCGTCGCCGTGCCGGACCGTGATCACGAACCGCTCGCCGACGAAGATCATCATCTGCCCGGTCTCGACGACCTGCGACGTCTCGGTCAGCTCGCTGTGCGGCACGTAGCGCGCGGTGCGCAGCACCAGGAAGTGCACGCTGCCGAACTGCTCCAGCTTGGGGCGCTGTTCCGCCTTGACAGCGTCCTCGACGGCGAGTTCGTGCAGGTCGTAGGTGCGCGCGATGGCCGACATCTCGGCCTCGGTCGGCTCGTGCAGGCCGAGCCAGACGAACGCGTTCTCCCGGCTGCACGCCTCGCGCAGCGCCTCGTCGGGCGAGAAGTCGCCGGACGCGCGCTTGCCGTCGACGTACACCCCGCAGTCCACCACCGCGGTGCCGTTGAACACCCGGCCGGGCTCGGCGATGCCGTCGGTGGTGCCGAGGAATCGGTTCATCGCCCGCACGGGTGCAGTCCATGCCCGCGACAGGGATCGGTTCACGCCCGTCGCCCGATTACGGTGCGAGCTGCTCTCGGTCATGACTGCCTCCCCCAGGGTGATGCCCGGCCGGCCCCCACTGTGAGGCCTGCACGAGGCTACGCCCAGGGCGGTGCCCGGTCCCGCCGCGCCGCGGACACCACGGCTGGTGGCGCCGGGCGGACCGGCCGCATTTCGGGGGGTGAAGGGTGCGATCGGCCCGCCCGGCGCCGAGGGGCGGGGTGGGTGTCCACGCGCCGGGCCGCATGGTCATGCGGTCCGCGCAGCAGCATTGTGAACCGGACGCCGGCCCCGGGGGCAACCCCGGAACCGGCGTCGGCGGACTCTCTGTCGGAAGCCCGACAGCGGGGCGCCCCTCAGGCGGTGATCTCGGCGATGGCCGCGGCGAGCCGGCGGACACCCTCGTCGATCTGGTCGACCGTCACGGCCGAGAACGCCAGCCGGACCGAGGACTTGCCGCCGTCCAGCAGGAAGTCGCTGCCCTTCACGATGGCGACGCCCTTCTTCATGGCCGCCGGGAAGAGCCGGTCGACGTCCACGGCCTCCGGCAGGTCGACCCAGAGGAAGTAGCCGCCGTCGGGCTCGGTGAAGGTCGCGCCCGGGATGTGCTCGCGCAACGAGGCGGCGAGCACCTTCGCGCGCTCGGCGAGGGCGGTGCTGACCGTCCGGACCGAGCGCTCGATGTCGCCCGAGACGCAGAACTGGTGCACGATCGCCTCGGAGACCATGCCGGGCGAGATGTAGAGGTTGGTGGCCTTCTTCGCGATCGCGTCGATCAGCGCGGCCGGTCCGACCAGGTAGCCGACGCGGACGCCCGGGCACACCGTCTTGGTGAAGCTGGACGCGTGCACGACCACGTTCTCCGTGTCCATCGACAGCATCGACGGCAGCGCGTCACCGCGGAAGCGGATGTCGACGTACGGGTCGTCCTCGAAGATCATGAAGCCGTACTGGACCGCGAGGCTCAGCAGCGTCCGGCGCCGCTCCAGCGAGAGGGTGACACCGGCCGGGTTCTGGTAGTTCGGGATGATGTGCGCCAGCTTCGGGCGCAACCCCGCCTCGAGCAGCCCGCGCAGCTCGTCGACGTCGATGCCGTCCGGGTCGATCGTCACCTGGTGCACCTTGCCGCCCAGGTTCTGCAGGTTGAGCAGGGTGCGGTCGTAGGTCGGCCGCTCGACGATCACGTCGTCGCCGGCCTGCACCAGGTGGTTGAAGAGGAACGCGTCGGCCTGCAGGGAGCCGTTCGTCACAATGACCTGGTCGGCGGAGACCCCGTGCTTTTCGGCGATCCACTTTCGCAGCGGGACGTAGCCGACCGACGTCCCGTAGGCGGTCACCCCGGCCGGATCGGCGTCGAAGGCGCGCGCGGCGGCGGCCTTGAGGCCCTCAACGTCGACGATGTCCAGGGACGGTGCCCCTCTTGCGAACGAGATCAGCTGCTCAGCGGTCATGGCCCCAAGCTTACGAGCAGGCTCTATATCATTTTTCGCGTGGTACCTGACCCGCTACGCGTCGCCGGTGCTCTCGTCGTGGACGACGACGGCCGAATATTTTTCCAGCGTCGATCGGCACAACGGAAGCTTTTCCCGAACGCCTGGGACATCGTCGGCGGCCACCTCGAACCGGGCGAGACGGTCGGTGACGCGCTGCAAAGGGAGATCCTGGAGGAGACCGGCTGGCGGCTCTCGGTGGTGCTCGGACAGGTCGGCGAATACGCCTATACCGGAGAAGACGGCCTCGTCCGGCACGAGACCGACTTTCTCGTACGCGTGGACGGCGACCTGGCGCGCCCGCGGCTGGAGGCCGGCAAGCACACGGAGTATCGCTGGCTCGGGCCGGACGACCTGGCGGTGCTGGACGAGAGCGCCGAGATCAACGACGGGATGATCCGCAGGATCGCTGAGGACGGCTTCGCGGTCCTGCACACTCTCGGTATGTGAACCCACGGCTATCCTCGTCGGGCACGCCCCTCACTTCGGAAGGAACCATCCCATGATCGGTCTCGTACTCGCCGCCGGCGCCGGACGCAGGCTGCGTCCGTACACCGACACGCTGCCGAAGGCGCTGGTCCCCGTCGACGGGGAGACGACCATCATGGATATCTCCCTGCGTAACCTCGCGGCCGCGGGGCTCACCGACGTGACGATCGTCGTCGGCTACTGCGCCGGCGCCGTCGAGGAGCGCAAGGACGCCTTCGAGGAGAAGTACGGCGTCAAGATCACCCTCGTGCACAACGACAAGGCCGAGGAGTGGAACAACGCGTACTCCCTGTGGCTGGCGCGTGACCGGTTCGCGGAGGGCGCGCTGCTGGTCAACGGCGACACCGTGCACCCGGTCAGCGTCGAGAAGACCCTCCTCGGCAGCCGCGGTCCGGGCATCCTGCTCGCCGTCGACAACGTGAAGAAGCTCGCCGACGAGGAGATGAAGACGATCTTCGACGCGGACGGCCGGCTCACGAAGATCACGAAGTTGATGGACCCCGCCGACGCCTTCGGCGAGTACATCGGCGCGACCGTCATCGAGGCCTCGGCCGCCGCGGACCTCGCCGACGCCCTCAAGACCACCTGGGAGCGCGACCCGAACCTCTACTACGAGGACGGCTACCAGGAGTACGCCAACCGCGGCGGTGAGATCCGCGCGGCGACCATCGGCGACATCCCGTGGGTCGAGGTGGACAACCACGACGACCTCGCCAAGGCGCGGGACATCGCATGCCACTACTAGCCCGTAGCGTCCAGACCCCGCTGCACATCGACGTGCGGCGGGGCGCGGTCGCAGACCTCGGCCGCATCCTCGCCGACGGCCGGATCTCCGCCGGCGGCGATGTCGCCGTGGTGGTCGGCCCCGGCCAGGGCGAACGGATCGCGGAGATGATCCGCCCGTCGCTCGGCTCGGCCGACGTCTACACGACGACCGGCGGCACCCTCGACGCCGCGCTCGAACTGGCGGCGAAGCTGCGCTCCCGCTCGTACGACGCGGTGGTCGGCATCGGCGGCGGCAAGACCATCGACGCGGCCAAGTACGCCGCCAACCGCTGGGGCATGCCGATGGTGTCGGTGGCGACCAGCCTCGCCAACGACGGTGTCGCCTCGCCGGTCGCCAGCCTGATCAACGACGGGATCAAGGGCTCATACGGGGTGCACATCCCGTATGCGGTCATCGTCGACCTGGACTTCGTGGAGAACGGCCCGGAGCGGGTCAACCGGGCCGGCATCGGCGACGTGATCAGCAACATCAGCGCGCTGGCCGACTGGGACCTGGGCCGCGAGGTCCGGGGCGAGCCCGTCGACGGCCTGGCCGCGTCCCTGTCGCGGGTGGGCGCCGAGGCGATCCTGACCATGCCCGGCGACATGCAGGACGACGCGTTCGTCACGGTCCTCGCCGAGACGCTGATCTCCAGCGGCCTGGCCATGGCGGTCTGCGGCAGCAGCCGGCCGTGCAGCGGCGGCTGCCACGAGATCATCCACGCGACGGACACGCTCTACCCGGGCACGGCCTCGCACGGCGAGCTGGCCGGCCTGGGCGCGCTGTTCTGCACCTTCCTGCGCGAGGACGAGCGCCGCTTCGCCCAGATGTCGGACTGCCTGGTCCGGCACAACCTGCCGCGCACGCCGGGCGACGTGGGCCTGACCGTCGAGCAGTTCGTGGAGGTCGTGGAGTTCGCCCCGAAGACCCGCCCGGACCGGTACACCATCCTGGAGCACCTGGCGATGAGCCCGGACGAGATCCGCAGGAAGCTGGCCGATTATGCCGACGCCATCGCCGCTCGCTGACGCCGTGGAGAACCCGCCGACCGCCGCCGACTACTACCGGGTCAACCGGGGCGGCGGCCTGTTCAGCGAGGCCCTGAGCCAGCGGCTGGGCGCGCGGATCTCGGTCTTCGCGTACCGGCACCGGCTCGCGCCGACCGTGCTCACGGTGGCGAACCTCGGACTCAGCTGCCTGGTCTCGTTCGTGGTGGTCGCGGCGGCGGGGCCGGTGGCGGACGGCCGGGTGCCGGCCTGGCCGATCGGCCTGCTCGCGCTGGTCGGTTGGCAGCTGGCGTACGCGCTCGACTGCTCGGACGGCCAGCTGGCCCGGGTGACGGGCCAGACCAGCACCGCGGGCGGCCGGGTCGACGTGCTGTGCGACGTCGCCGGACAGATCGCGCTCGTCGCGGCCCTGTCCGCGGTGGCGGAGGCTCAGGTGCCCGAGACGCCGGCCTGGCTGCTGGCGGCCTTCGCCGGCACCTGGATGGTCAACCTGGTGACCTCGGTGATGCAGTCGGGCGACCAGGCGGCCAGCATGGTCACCAGTCGGTCGCTGCCGGTACGAGTGGTCAAACTCGTCCGCGACTACGGCGCCGTGATCGCGGTGGCGGGCGTGGTACTGACCGCGGCCCCACAGTGGACGATCTGGCTGATCGGCGCCTTCACGCTGATCAACGGCGCCTTCCTGGCCGCGAGCATCGCGTTCTCCGGCCGGGCCGCACTGAAGGGCTGACCGGCCGGGACGGCCGGCCCGTCAGACCCGGACCGGTACCGCCGACGACCTGCCCAGCACCCCGCCGGCGCCGTCCAGCGCCTCGGCGACGACGTACTCCGGCGTTCCGGGCAGGGTCAGCGTCGTCTCGAAGCCCGTGCGCGCCGCCTCGACCGACTGCGTCAGCGCGCCCGGCTGCCTTCCGGCGCGGGCCCGCCACCTCGCCACCCTCGTCGCGCCGTTCCAGCTGGCGCTGACGATCACGTTGCCGCCGTCGACGCGCAGGCCCAGCGTCGGCTGGTCCAACGGCTCGCCCGGCCACTCGGCCCGGTAGGCCCGGTACGACTGGTTGTCCGGCGGCAGGTGCCCGTCGAGCCGCACGGTCCCGTCCGGCGCGTACTCGGTGAAGTACGGCATCTGGCCCCACCCGACGAAAGAGCCGCCGTCGGCCAGCTCGCGGAAGTTGCCCTGTGTCGGCGCGGACAGCTTGCGCGGGTGCGGGAAATCGGACACGAACGTGACCGTGCGGGTGGTCTCGTCGACCTTGAAGACCAGGCCCCGGGACTGCTCGCGCTGCGTGGTCACCCCTGCGCCGTTGTCGAAGACGCTGTACGAGCCGTCGCGCCGCCGCCGGAAGTCGTGCTGCCAGCTGAACCTGGACTTCTCGTCAACGATGAAATCCGACTTCTTACCCCCGATGCGCCACCTGACCTCGCCCGTACGCCGATCGATCTTGTACGCCGCCCAGGTGTGCCGGGCCGACACCAGGAGGTCGCCGTCGGCGTCCAGCCCGACCGAGTTCGCATGGAAGTAGTCGTACGGCAGGTGCGCCGAGTCGCCGCCCGGCAGCGGTGCGTACGACTCGTCCGGGCCCACATGGTCGCGCGCCCGCCACTCGAACAGGCGCCGCCCGGTCCTGATGTCGACCTCCTGGAGGACGCCGTCGTGCAGCACGCCGTCGGCCGGGCCGCCGAACGGCGTCAGGTCGTACGGGATCGGGTCGTAGATCCAGAAGAGTGCGGTGTCGTTCGGGGTGATCACGAAGTCGTGCTGGTCGGCCTGCTCGGAGCCGGCCGCCCGGACCCGGGTGACCTCCCGGTAGTTCGTGTCCATGACGACGAACTCGCCCTGCCCGACGCCCCGGCCGCCGGTACCGCCGATGGTGCCCTCCCACCAGGTCAGCACGGGCCGGTTCCGGTACCGCTGCACCTTGAGGTCGATGGCGACCGTCGCCGGGTCGGGCACCTTGCGGAACCAGACCGGTGAGCCGCCCTCGTCGATGATCAGCGGCCCCCACAGCCCGGCGCCGGACGCCGGGGTCAGGAAGATGTAGCCGGGGGCGGTCGCGTTCGCCGGCGTCGTGATCGTGACGTCCGGCAGGGCCCGCAGGTCGGGCCGGGAGCGGAACTTCGGCGGGGCGGCCCGTTCGGCCGGTGCGGCGCTCGTGGCCCGGCCGTCGGTGTTCGCGATCGCATAGCCGGCGCCGGCACCGGCCGCGGTCAACACCACGGCGCCGCCCACGCCCAGCAGGACATTTCGGCGCGAGATCTCTGCATCGGTCACCCGATCCAGCATTCCCCGCTTCGATCATGATCTATCTGTTCGGCGGGTGCGAGTTCTCCGCGAGCGAAGTGTAGATCTCGATGAGCCGGCGGGTCACCACGTCGGGATGGAAGGCCCGCAGGTAGCGCTCGCGGGCGGCCGGGGCGACGGCGGCGGCCCCGGCCCGGGCGATCGGCAGGGCGGCCGCGAGCGCGGCCGCGTCCGGCTCGACCGCCCAGCCCGCGGCCTCGACCGACTCGCCGATCCCGAGCAGGTAACCGATGCCGCCGACGTCGGTGCCGAGCACCGGCCGGCCCGCGGCCATCGCCTCCAGGATCACCGTCGGCAGCACGTCGTTCCAGGTCGGCACGGCCACGATCACCGACGCCGCGGTACGGGCGGCCACCATGCCCTCCCGGTCGAGGGCGCCCAGGTAGGTCACGTCTCCCCGCTCGGCCGCGGCTCGCTCGGCGAGCGGCCGGAGTTCGCCGTCGCCCGCGATGCGCAGCTGTCCGAGCGAGCCGTCCGGGTGCCGGCGCCAGGCGTCCAGCAGCAGCGCGAGGCCCTTCTCCGGGGACAGCCGGGCCGCGTAGAGGAAGCCGTCGCCGATCGGCGCGGGCTCGCCCGGGTCCGGCAGCCCGTTCGGCTTGATCACGATGCGCTCGTCCGGGATGCCGTAATCCTTGAGGTGTGCGGCGATCCGCCCGGTGAGTGCGATGTAGCGGTCCACGGATTTCCACGTGGAGCGGTGCACGGCGAGCGTCGTCGCCATCAGCGCGCTCTGCGCCGCCGAGCCGCGGTAGCACTTGTGTGCGACGGCCGGCCAGCCGAACGCCTTGCCGCGGCAGTCGGTGCAGTTGTGTCCGTCGCGGAAGTACAGCCCCGACGAGCACACCTGGCGGTAGTTGTGGACCGTCTGTACTACCGGCACGCCGTGCGCGTGCGCAGTGCGAACCACCCACGGCGAGAGCAACGGGTACGGATTGTGCAGGTGCAGCACGTCCGGCCGCTCCCGCCGGAGCAGGTCCGCGAGATCCCGCTGAGCCGCCCGGCCGTAGATCGGCGAGATCGGCAGCAGCGCCTTCTGCGCGAGCGGCAGGTCGCCGATCGAGTCCGAGGCGCGCTGGAACGGCAGCACCTCGACCCCGGCCGCGGTGAGCTGCGCGATCTCCGTGTCGACGATGACGTTCTCGCCGGACGGGATCGCCTCGCGGTACCTGTTGTGCGCTACGACGACCTTCACGGTGCGAAACGCTACCGTTGGGGGCGTGCCCGAGCTTCCCGAGGTCGAGGCGCTTGCCGCATACCTGCGGGAGCGCGCGGTCGGCCACACCGTCGAGCGCTTCGAGGTGTCCTCGTTCAGCGCGCTGAAGACCTACGATCCGCCGCCGAGCGCGGTCGCCGGCCTGGCCGTCACCGACGCCGGCCGGCACGGCAAGTTCCTCGACCTGACCCTCGGCGCGGACCTGCACCTCGTGGTGCACCTCGCCCGGGCCGGCTGGCTGCACTACCGGGACTCGTTCCGGTCGCCGGCGCCGCTCAAGCCGGGCAGCGGGCCCATCGCGGTGCGGGTACGCCTCGACGACGGCTCCGGCTTCGACCTGACCGAGGCCGGCACGCAGAAGTCGCTGGCCGCGTACCTGGTGCGGAACCCGGCCGACGTGCCCGGCGTGTCCCGGCTCGGCCCCGACGCGCTGGCGGTGGACCGTGACGGGTTCGCCGAGCGGCTGCGCAGCCGCAACGGCCAGGTCAAGGGCGTGCTCACCGACCAGGAGGTGCTCGCCGGCATCGGCAACGCGTACTCCGACGAGATCCTGCACGCGGCGAGGATGTCGCCGTTCGCGTTGACCGCCAAGCTCACCGACGAGCAGATCACCACCCTCTACGAGGCGATGCGGCAGGTGGAGACCGACGCCGTCGCGCGCTCGGTCGGCCAGCGGGCGGCCGAGCTCAAGGGCGAGAAGCGGGCCGGCATGCGGGTGCACGCCCGGACAGGGCTGCCCTGCCCGGTCTGCGGCGACACCGTCCGCGAGGTGTCGTTCGCCGACAAGAGCCTGCAGTACTGCCCGACCTGCCAGACGGGAGGCAAGCCCCTCGCCGACCGCCGGCTGTCCAAGTTGATCCGATAGTCACTCAGCGTGTTCGGCTCGTTCCGGAGGAAAGCGGTTACAACATCCACTTCTTCTACGCCGTTCCATCGGTATAGTGGCCCGGTCCCACGCTTCGTCCGCGGCGCGCGGGGATCGGCAGCCCCGGCCGGAGCCCCCAGGGCCGTGGCAGTGCGTAATGTTCTCGGTGTGGGCGGTACGTGATGCGGGAGGACGTAGGCGAGGTGACCACGAGCCTCCAACGCCCGGAAACAAGCAAGAGCCGGAGCGGCATGCCGTACGACAGCTTCGAGTGGCAGCAGGACCCGCCGCCCAGTAACGGGGTACCCAGGTCCGCCTGGACCCGTTCGCACCGCCGGCTGTCGCGCTGGCACCGGCCGTACACCCTGATCCTGGTTCTGCTGGATCTGGTGTCCGCGATCCTCGCCAGCGTGCTCGCGGTGACGTTCATCCAGAAGGCCAGCTCCGGCTTCCAGGGCCGGGGTCCGGGCCTGTTCTACTTGGTCGCCCTCGTCGGCCTGCCGCTCGGCTGGCTGTTCATCCTCTGGGCGAACGGCAGCTACGACCGCCGCTACCTCGGGCTGGGCAGCGAAGAGTTCAAACGGGTGGTTCGCGCCTTCGTCACGGTCGTGGCCTGCGTATCCCTGCTCGCCTTCGCCACCAAGACCCAGCTCTCCCGGGTGACGATCGCCTATGTCTCGGTCGCGGCGCTGATCTTCATCCTGTTCTGCCGCTACTCGGCACGCCAGGTCCTGCACGTGGCCCGCCGGCGTACCGGACACGGCGCGCACCGCATGGTCCTGATGGGCACGCTGCCGGAGGCGCTCGAGGTCTACACGGCGGTCACCCGCAGCCCGGCGGCCGGCCTGATCCCGGTCGCGATCCACCTCACCGACGGCTATTCCGCGGCCCGGGGCATCGAGACACCCGTGCCCGTGTACGCGAGCCGCGACGTGCTGGCCCTGGTGCGCGAGGTCGGCGCCGACACCATCGCGGTGTGCGGCTCGGCGAGCGCGGAGCCGGGCGAGTTGCGCCGCCTCGCCTGGGCGCTCGAGGGCACCGGCGTGGACCTGGTGGTCGCGCCGCAGCTGACCGACATCGCCGGCCCGCGCGTGCACATTCGCCCGATCGAGGGACTTCCGCTCCTACATGTCGAGGAGCCGACTCTGTCGGGCCCCGGCTGGCTGGCGAAGAACCTGCTCGACCGGGTGGCCGCCTTCTTCGGCCTGCTCCTCCTCAGCCCGATACTGGGAGTAATCGCCCTCGGCATCCGGATGGCCAGTCCCGGGCCGGTCTTCTTCCGCCAGCCCCGGGTCGGCCACGAGGGCCGCACGTTCCGGGTCTGGAAGTTCCGGACCATGGACGTGGACGCCGAGGAGCGCAAGGCCACGCTGGAGGAGCTCAACGAGGCCGACGGCATGCTCTTCAAGCTCAAGGAAGACCCGCGGATCTTCAGGTTCGGCAGCAAGCTGCGGGCCACCTCGCTCGACGAGCTGCCCCAGCTGATCAACGTGCTGAAGGGCGAGATGTCGCTGGTCGGCCCCCGGCCGCTGCCCGCAGACGACGGCGACTACCTGGGCGACGTCCGCCGCCGCCTGCTGGTCCGCCCCGGCATCACCGGCCTCTGGCAGGTCTCCGGCCGCTCCGACCTGTCCTGGGACGAGGCGGTCCGGCTGGACCTCTACTACGTCGACAACTGGTCGCTGACCTACGACCTGAGCATCCTCTGGCGCACGATCTGGGTCGTCCTGCGGCGCAAGGGCGCCTACTAGGAGAGATCCGGCGGGCTGGCGTTTCCGGATCGTTGCGGTCAGGATGCGTGCGTGGCCGGTCAGATCGGGAACGCGCTCGCGGTGCTGGCCGTCCTCGCCGCGCTGGCCGGAGCGATGATCGCGGTGCTGCGGCTGCGGGCGCGGCGTGGGATCGCCACCGCCGGCCAACGGGCCACCTACGACGTGCTGCACACCGCCTCGCTGGCCGCCGAGCCGCTGCGTACCGGCCTGACCCCGGCCTCGGCCGCCAAGGCCGTCCGGCACCTGCGCCGGCTGATCGGCGCGCCCGGGCTCACCGTCGTCGACGCCGACCGCTGCCTGGCCTTCGACGGGCAGGGCAGCCACCACAGCGCCCAGTTCGCCACGGCCGCCGTGCGCACCCTGCGGACGAACCGCTCGATCGTCCTCGGCGCCGCCGATCTGCCCTGCGACCGGATGGACTGCGTGGTCCGCGGCGCGGTGCTCGCCCCGCTGACCGGCGCCGACGGGCAGGCCCTCGCGGCGCTAGTCGCCGTCGCGGACGATCAGCCGGCGCCCGGGCTGGTGCAGGCGACCATGGAGACCGCCCGCTGGGCCGGCTCCCAGCTGGCCCTCGCCGAGCTCGACTCGTCGCGCGAGCGGCTGGCCCGGGCCGAGGTGCGCGCCCTGCGGGCCCAGATCAGCCCGCACTTCATCTACAACGCGCTCACCGCGATCGCCTCGTTCGTGCGTACCGATCCGGAACGGGCCCGCGAGTTGATCCTGGAGTTCGCCGAGTTCACCCGCTACTCGTTCCGGGCGCACGGCGAGTTCACGACGCTCGCCGAGGAGCTGCGTTCTATCGACCGCTACCTGACCATCGAACGTGCCCGGTTCGGCGACCGCCTGCAGGTACGCCTGCAGATCGCGCCCGAGGTCCTCCCCGTCGGCCTGCCGTTCCTCTGCCTGCAACCGCTGGTGGAGAACGCCGTCCGGCACGGGCTCTCGCGCAAGCCGGGCGTCGGTATGGTGAGCATCGAGGCACGGGACTCGGGCGCCGAATGCCACATCACGGTCGAGGACGACGGGGTCGGGATGGATCCGGCGGTGCTGGCGGCGGGGGTCGCCGAGGCGGTCGGCGCCCACGACGACGATGCCGGGCAGCACGTGGGCCTCTCCAATGTGGATGAGCGGCTGCGGTCGGTCTTCGGTGACCGTTTCGGGCTGGTGGTGGAGACCGCGCCGGGCGCGGGGACGAAGGTGAGCATGCGGGTGCCGAAATTCCATCCCGGGGTGCGGGCATGACCCTCGTGGTGCTGGCTGTCGACGACGAGCCGCCGGCGCTGGACGAGCTCGCCTACCTGCTCAACGCCGACGCCCGGGTCGCGTTCGTGCACCGGGCGGGCGACGCCACCGAGGCCCTGCGCGTCCTGCGCGACACCGAGGTCGACGCGGTCTTCCTGGACATCCGGATGCCCGGCCTCGACGGCATGGAGCTCGCCCGGATCCTGCACCGCTTCGCCCGGCCGCCGGCGATCGTCTTCGTTACCGCGTACGACGACGGCGCGGTGGACGCGTTCGACCTGGGCGTCACCGACTACGTGCGCAAGCCGGTCCGGGCCGAGCGGCTCGGCGAGTCCCTGCGCCGCGTCGCCGGCCTGCGGGCCGCGCCTCCGCCGGCCCCCGCGAAGCGGGAGGAGGAGCCGAGCATCCCGGTCGAGCTGGCCGGCACCACCCGCATGCTGCCGCGCTCCTCGGTGCGCTGGGTCGAGGCGCAGGGCGACTACGCCCGGCTGCACACCTCCGACGCGTCGCACCTGGTCCGGGTCTCGCTGGCCACGCTGGCCGAGCGCTGGGCGGACGCGGGCTTCGTCCGCATCCACCGTTCCTACCTGGTGCAGCTGCGGCTGGTCGCGGAGCTACGCCTGACCCAGTCCGGGTACGTGGTGGCCATCGACGGCGCGGAGCTGCCGGTGAGCCGGCGGCACACCCGCGAGCTGAAGGACAAGCTGATCCGGGCCGCCAAGCACGACTGGACCCGCTGAGCACCGAATCCACAGCGTTATCCACACCCTCACAGGGTTATCCCCAGAGTTATCCACAGGGCGGCGACCTTCACAAGTTGTCCACAACTCCACCCCCGCACCCCCACGAGCCATCAATAGGCTGCTCAGCGCGGGTGGATCGGCGCGCCACGGGGGCGCACCGGTCTTTGCACCCGCGGCGCATGATGCGGGCGGAGCCAGGGGGTAGCGACATGACGGCACGGAAAGTGCTCGTGGTCGAGGACGAGCGGACCATCGCGGAGGCGGTCGCCGCCCGGCTGCGCGCGGAGGGCTTCGAGGTCGAGATCGCCGGCGACGGCCCGGCCGCGGTCGACGCGGCCCGCCGGATCCAGCCGGACGCGATCGTCCTCGACGTGATGCTCCCCGGCTTCGACGGTCTCGAGGTGTGCCGCCGCATCCAGGCGGAGCGTGCCGTCCCGGTCCTCATGCTCACGGCCCGCGACGACGAGACCGACCTGTTGGTCGGCCTGGCCGTCGGCGCCGACGACTACCTGACGAAGCCGTTCTCGATGCGCGAGCTCAGCGCCCGCGTGCACGCCCTGCTGCGCCGGGCCACCCGCAACTCGGCACCGGTCGCCGCCGCGGCGAGCGCGACGATGCGCCTCGGCGACCTGGAGATCAACCTGGCCGAGCGCCGGGTGCTGCGGGCCGGCGTCGAGGCCCGGCTGACCCCGACCGAGTTCGACCTGCTGGTACACCTGGCCAGCCGGCCGCGCACGGTGCTGCCCCGCGAGCGCCTGCTCGCCGACGTGTGGGGCTGGGCGGACGCCTCGGGCACCCGAACGGTCGACAGCCACATCAAGGGTCTGCGGCGCAAACTGGGCGCGGACCTGATCCGCACGGTCCACGGCGTCGGCTACGCGCTCGAGGTGGAGCGATGAGACTGCTCTGCACCATCCTCGGCTGGCTGCCGCGCCCGCTGGACCCGGTCCGCTCGATCAAGGCGAAGCTCGCCCTCGCCCTCGGCCTCGCCGGCGGCGTCGGACTGCTGATCTTCTGGTGGAGCCTCGACTTCATGCGGGTCGAGCTGTCCTGGTTCGCGATCGCCGTCGCGCTGGGCCTGGTCACGCTCCAGGTCATGGCCCACGGCGCCACGGTGCCGCTGCGCGAGATGACCGTCGCGGCCAAGGCGATGGCACACGGCGACTACACCCGCCGGGTCCGCGCGACCTCCCGCGACGAGGTGGGCGAACTGGCCACGGCGTTCAACCAGATGGCGGCGGACCTGGCTGCGGCGGACCGGCAACGCCGGGAACTGATCGCCAACGTCTCGCACGAGCTCCGCACCCCGATCACGGCCCTGCGGGGCCTGCTGGAGAACATCGTCGACGGCGTCAGCGACGCGGAGCCGGAGACCATGAAGACGGCGCTGACCCAGACGGAACGCCTGGGCAGGCTGGTCGCCGAGCTGCTGGACCTGTCACGCCTGGACGCGGGCGTGGTCCCGCTGGCCCGGGCCCCGATCGACATCCGCCGGTTCCTGGGCGACGTGGTCCGCGAGGCGACCGTGAACGCGGACGGCGCGGGCCACGACGTGCGATTCCTGGTCTCGGCACCGGAGATCCGCATCGAGGGCGACCGCGAACGCCTGCACCAGGTCTTCGCGAACCTGCTGGACAACGCGGCCCGGCACAGCCCACCGGGCGGCACCGTGACGGTCCGCGCCGAACGCCACGACCAGCACGTCCTGCTAGCGGTCACCGACGAGGGCGACGGCATCCCGGCCGCCGAACGGGACCGGGTCTTCGAGCGCTTCACCCGGGGCGAGCGGGCCACCGACGGCGGCACCGGCCTCGGCCTGGCGATCGCCCGCTGGGTGATCCAGCTCCACCACGGCACGATCGCGGTCGTCGACCCGACCGGCGCTGAACCGAACCGGAACCGCCCGGGCTGCCACATCCACGTGACGCTGCCCCTGCGGCCGACCCGGCTCTTACCCCCCTGATGACGGAGAAAACCGTGCCGACGAACCCGACACCCCCACCGACCGGTCCAGGAGCCGACAAACCGGCCGGCCCGCCCCCGCCCGCGAGCGAGCCCGGCTCGACACGACCCGGCACCCTCACCTCCCCGGCGGCCCCGCCGGCCGGGCCACCGCGCCCGGTGCCGCAGCAGGCCGGTGCCATGCACCTCCCGCCGCTGCACGGCCCGTGGGCCGCACATTCCGGATTCGGCCGGCGCTGGCCCGGCCCCGGCCGGGCGGCGTCCGCGGCCACCGTCATCGCGGTGCCGCTCGCGGGTGTCGTCGGCGCGCTCAGCATCCCCCTCGACCGGGCCGGCATCGGCTGGCTGATCACCGCGATCGCGGGCGTCGCCGCCCTGATCGTGGCCCGCGCGATGCCACACCGGACACCGGCCACCGCGCCGAAGCCACTTGTCGCCTGGAAACCGCAGGCGCTGCCGAGGGCACGCTTCGCCTGGTCGGCGGCGACGGTCGCGCTGCTGGGCGTCGGCACGTTCCGGTCCGCCGGGTGGTTGTTCCTGCTCTGCCTCTGCACGGCCGTGCTGACCGGCGCGCTCGCCGTCGCCGGTGGCCGATCGCTGCGCGCGATGATCCTCGCCACGGTGCTGGCCCCGCTCGCGGGCTTCCGCTCCCTGCCGTGGGCAAGGCGGGGAATCGCGGCGGCGGGCCGCGGCGGCGGCAACGCGCTGCGGATCACGGCAACGGTCGCGGTCTCGATCGCGCTGCTGGTGGTCTTCGGTTCCCTGTTCGCCTCGGCGGACGCCGCCTTCGCGGACCTGATCGAGAACGCCTTCCCCGACGTCAGCGCCGGCACGGTAGCCCGCTGGATCTTCGTGTCCCTCGTGACGACCTTCATCCTCGGCGGCGCGGCGTACCTGCGGGCGGCCCCGCCCGACCTGTCCGGGCTGGACGGCCCGGGAAAGCGCCGGGTGGCCCGCCTGGAGTGGGCGGTCCCGCTGACCCTGCTGGTCCTGCTCTTCACGATGTTCGTCGCGGTGCAGCTGACAGTCCTCTTCGGAGACTCGAAGCACGTCCTGGACACCGAGGGGCTGACCTATGCGGAGTACGCCCGCAGCGGCTTCTGGCAGCTGCTGGTGGTCACCGGCCTCACCCTCGCGGTGTTGGCCGGGGCGGCACGCTGGGCACCCCGGGAGACCCGCACCGACCGGCTGCTGATCCGCGCCATCCTCGGCACGCTGGCGGCCCTGACCCTGGTCATCGTCGCCTCGGCGATCCACCGCATGGACCTCTACGCGGACAGCTACGGCCTGACCCGCCTGCGGGTGCTGGTGGCCGTCTGCGAGATGTGGCTGGGCCTGACCTTCGTCCTGGTCCTGATCGCCGGCGTCCGCCTCAAGGCGCTCTGGCTACCCCGGGCGGTCGTAGCCGCCGGGGTCCTGGCCCTGCTGGGCCTGGCGGCGGCCAACCCGGACCGCCTGATCGCCGACCGGAACGTCACCCGCTACGAGCAGACCGACCGCATCGACACCGTCTACCTCTCGAACCTCTCGCCGGACGCGGTACCGGCCCTCGACCGCCTCACCGGCGAGGAACGCGCCTGCACGCTGGAGCCGATCGCCCGTGACCTGGCCACCGACGCCGACGACTGGCGCGGCTGGAACCTCTCCCGCCGGCAGGCCCGGGACCGGCTGAAGGCCGACCCGCCGGTCCCCGCCAAGCCCTGCTGGGAAACGTACGGAAATCGATAGCCCACCCGGCGCCCGGCGGCTCGTCCAGGCTTGACAAAGGACGGGGGACGGCGAGACTGCCCGACATGGACGGCGAAGCGAAGCCCCCGAGGACCCGGGTGGTCCTCGGGGAGGTAGCGGCTCGCCGCCCACCGGCGGATCCCGCGAAGGCGGACCTCGCGGAGCAGACCCCGGTGGGCGAGGCCCTGGTCAAGGGCCTGGTCCGGGCCCAGCTGGCCCTCGCCCTGCGACTCTCGCTGGTGGTGGTGGCGGGCCTCGGCGCCCTGCCGCTGCTCTTCGCCGTCGCCCCGGCCGTCGGCAAGGCGAAGGTCCTCGGCGTCAACCTGCCCTGGGTGCTGCTCGGCGTGCTCTCGTTCCCGTTCCTCGTCGGCGTCGGCTGGGCGTACGTCCGCTGGGCCGAGCGGAACGAGCAGGACTTCGCCGCCGTGATCAACAGGCCGGAAGCGTGAACCCGTACGTCGTCCCGGGTCTGGTCCTGGTCGTTCTGATCACGGTCGGCATCGGCGCCTACGGGTTGCGGTTCGCCCGGACCACCTCGGACTTCCTCGTCGCCTCCCGGTCGGTCAGTCCCACCTGGAACGCCGCGGCGATCGGCGGCGAGTACCTCTCCGCGGCCTCGTTCCTGGGCGTGGCCGGCCTGATCCTGCGCTACGGAGTCGACGTCCTCTGGTACCCGGTGGGCTTCGCCGCCGGCTACCTGGCCCTGCTGCTCTTCGTCGCCGCACCGCTGCGCCGCTCCGGCGCGTTCACCCTGCCCGACTTCTGCCAGGTGCGGCTGCGGTCCCCGCTGCTGCGCCGGCTCGCGACCGTGTTCGTCATCTTCATCGGCTGTCTCTACCTCGTACCCCAGCTGCAGGGCGCCGGGCTGACCTTCGCCACGCTCACCGGCGGCCGGTACGAGTGGGGTGCGCTGCTCGTCGGCCTCGTCGTCACGGCCAACGTCGCCCTCGGCGGCATGCGCGCCATCACCTTCGTGCAGGCCTTCCAGTACTGGCTCAAGCTCACCGCTCTCGCCGTACCGGTGATCTTCCTGATCCTGCAGTGGCAGGCGGACGGGCGCCCGGCCGTGACACCGCCGTCCGGCCCGGTCTTCTCCGCCACGACCACCGTGACGTTCTCCGAGTCGGCGACCCTCACCCTGCCGGACGGCTCGCACGACCGGGTCGACGCCGGGGAGGAGCTGACGTTCGCCGCGGGCGAGCCCGTGCCGGACGTCAGCTCCGTCGACGATCGCCGCGGCGCGGACTGGCTGCTGCCGGGCGGCGGGGCGACGCTCTTCGCCACCTATTCGCTGATCCTGGCGACGTTTCTCGGCACGATGGGCCTGCCGCACGTGCTGGTCCGCTTCTACACCAACCCCGACGGCGCCTCCGCGCGGCGCACGACCCTCGTCGTGCTCGGGCTGGTCGGCCTCTTCTATCTCCTGCCCACCCTGTACGGCGTCCTCGGCCGCATCTACACGCCGCAGCTGTTGATGACCGGCCGGACCGACGCCGTGGTACTGCTCCTGCCCGAGGCGGCGCTCGGCGGCGGCCACCTGGGCCAGTTCCTCGGCGCGCTGGTCACGGCGGGCGCGCTCGCCGCGTTCCTCTCCACCTCGTCCGGGCTGCTGACCAGCGTCGCCGGGGTGGTCTTCACCGACGTGCTGCACGCCGACCGGGGCGGCGGCTCGGTGCGCGACTTCCGGCTCGCCACCGTGCTGGCCGCGCTCCTGCCGATGGCGTTGTCGATCTACGTGGCGAACATGGACGTGTCGCGGGTCGTCGGGCTCGCCTTCGCCGTCGCCGCGTCGAGCTTCTGCCCGCTGCTGGTGCTCGGCATCTGGTGGCGCGGGCTGACCGACGCCGGCGCGATCGCCGGAATCCTGGCGGGCGGCGGGGCGGCGATGGGCGCGGTGTTGTTCACCGTCCTGGGGCCCGCGCTCAGCGGCTGGCCCGCGCAGCTGGTCGGGCAGCCCGCGGCCTGGACCGTGCCGCTCGCCTTCCTGGTCATGGTGCTCGGGTCGCTGATGACCAGGCGACGGCTGCCGGGCGACATCAGCGCCACCATGCTGCGTCTTCACGCTCCGGAGTCGCTACAACCATAAATATATTTAAGGAAGGTTTTCTGAACTCTCCGCCGCTCGCCCTCCGTAGCTATCGGTGCTGCAACGGGGCAGATCGACTAGGGCGAAGGAGCGGTTCATGTACCGGAAGAGCAGGACCAGTGGCCGGACTCGGAAGCTGCTGATCGGTGTCGCCGCGGCGGCACTGGCCGGCGGGGCATTCGCCGTCAGCACGGGTCTGAGCAGCGCCGGCGAGAACTGCGCCGGCCTCGACCAGGCGCTGAAGAACAACCTGGACTTCATCGGCGAACAGCGGGGCGCCGCCCGGGACGCGCTCTCCGACGCGCGGATCGCGAACCGCCAGGCGGTGGTCGACCAGATCAACCAGCGCCGCGCGGTGGCCGGCTGCACCGGCGACGTCCAGGCGCAGGCACCCGCCGCCAAGCCGCCGGCCCAGGCGCCCGCCCAGCCGCCCGCGGCCGGCAACGCCAACAACGGCAACAACGGCAACGCCGGCAGCGGCAACGCCGGCAGCGGCAACGCCGGCGAGGTGGTCTGCAAGGGCTCGACCGTGACCCTCTCCGGCGAGGGCGGCGCGCCCGCCGCGTCCAGCGGCACATTCCCGATCGGAACAACCCTGAAGGTCACCAACCTCGACAACAACAAGAGCACCACCGTCAAGGTGGCGTCCACGTCCGGCAGCTGCGTGCTGCTCAACAACGCGGCCTTCGAACAGGTCCGCGAGGCCGGCAAGTTCCTCATCCGGCGCGCCGTGATCGAACGGGTGGGTGCACCCGCGGCCGGCAACGGCAACGCCGCCAAGCCGCCGGCCCAGGCACCCGCCCAGCCGCCCGCGGCCGGCAACGCCAACAACGGCAACAACGGCAACGGCAACGCCGGCGAGGTGGTCTGCAAGGGCTCGACCGTGACCCTCTCCGGCGAGGGCGGCGCGCCCGCCGCGTCCAGCGGCACATTCCCGATCGGAACAACCCTGAAGGTCACCAACCTCGACAACAACAAGAGCACCACCGTCAAGGTGGCGTCCACGTCCGGCAGCTGCGTGCTGCTCAACAACGCGGCCTTCGAACAGGTCCGCGAGGCCGGCAAGTTCCTCATCCGGCGCGCCGTGATCGAACGGGTGGGGTGAACGGGGGTCCACCCGTTCGGCGAATTGAGAGTGGCCCGGACCGCCCCTGGGGTGGCCGGGCCACTTACTTACCGTTAGGTTCTTCGGCATGACGGTCCCCCCGCAGCGCTCGAGTCCGGACTTGGCGCTCGCGCTGCGTGGTCTCGTCAAGCAATTCGACACAAAACTGGCGGTTGCGGGCATCGATCTCGAGGTGCCCGCCGGCTCGTTCTTCGGGCTGCTCGGCCCGAACGGCGCCGGCAAGACCACGACCCTGTCCATGGCGGTCGGCCTGCTGCGGCCCACCGCGGGCCGGGCCGACATCCTCGGGTACGACGTGTGGGCCGACCCGGCCGCGGCGAAGGCCCGGATCGGCGTGCTGCCCGACGGCGTACGCCTCTTCGACCGGCTCACCGGCACGGAGCTGCTCGCCTACCACGGGTTGCTGCGCGGGATGGACGCCGACGTCGTCAACCGGCGGTCCGCCGAGCTGCTGGACGTGCTCGCCCTCGGCGCCGACAACCGCACCCTGGTCGTCGACTACTCCGCGGGCATGAAGAAGAAGATCGGCCTGGCCTGCGCGATGCTCCACGCGCCCCGGCTGCTGGTGCTGGACGAGCCGTTCGAGGCGGTCGACCCGGTGTCGGCCGCGCTGATCCGCGACATCCTCCAGCGGTACGTGTCCGGCGGCGGCACCGTCGTCTTCTCCAGCCACGTGATGGCGGTGGTCGAGCGGCTCTGCACCCACGTCGCGATCATGGCCGAGGGCACGATCCGGCTGCGCGGCTCGCTCGCCGAGGTGCGCGGCGAGCGGTCGCTCGAGGACGTCTTCGTCGAGGTCGTCGGCGGCCGCACCGCGACGGGTTCGGAACTCGCGTGGCTGTAGGCGTCCGGCACTTCGTCAGACTGAAACTCCGCATCACCGCGAACGGCCTGCGCGGTCAGACCTGGCGGGTGGTGCTCTTCGTCGTCGGCGCGGTGATGGCGGCGTGCACGGCCGTCGGCGGGTACGCGCTGCTGAGCGTGCCCGGCCTGCTGGACGACCAGCGGGCCGCCGAGACCGTCCTGCCGCTGGCCGGCGCGGCCGTCATGCTCGGCTGGCTGTTCCTGCCGCTGGTGTTCTTCGGCGTGGACGAGTCGCTCGATCCGGCCCGCTTCGCCCTGCTGCCGCTGCGCCGGCGCACGCTGATCGGCGGACTGTTCGTGGCCTCGCTGGCGGGCGTGCCGGCGGCGGCGACCCTGGCCGGCACGCTCGGCATGGTCGACACCGCGGCCCGGCTCGGCGGTCCCGTCGCCGCCGGAGTCCAGCTCGCCGGCGTCACCGCCGGGCTGCTGCTCTGCGTGGCGATCAGCCGCGCCCTGACCAGCGCGTTCGCCACCGCCCTGCGCTCGCGCCGGGCCCGGGACCTGGCGACGGTGCTGCTCGCCGTCCTCGCGGCCCTGCTCGGGCCGCTGCAACTGGCCGCGATCGCCGGCGCCGAGAACGCGGACTGGGCCGGCCTCGGCCGGGTCGCCGACGTGGTCGCGTGGACGCCGCTCGGCGCGCCGTACAGCGTCGGCCTGGACGTCGTGGCCGGCCGGGCCTGGGCCGTGCCGATCAAGCTGGCGCTGGTCCTGGCGACGATCGTCCTCCTGCTCCGGTGGTGGCACGCGACGCTCGAGCGCGCCATGCTCGGCACCGTCGGCCACTCCGGGCCGCGCGAGCGAACCGCGTCGGCGCGCGAGCCGGTCGCCCAGCTCGTGCCGCGCTGGCTGCCGCAGACCCGCTTCGGCGCGCTCGCCGCCCGCGAGATGCGCTACTGGTGGCGCGAGACCCGGCGCCGGGCCAGCCTCATCACCTTCGGCGTCGTGGGCGTCTTCCTGCCGATCTTCATCGCCGTGAGCAGCGGCACCGCCGGCGCACCGACCAGCATCCTGGTCTTCGTGGGCGCGCTCGCCGCGGCGAGCCTGGCGAACCAGTTCGGCTTCGAGGGCAGCGCCTACGCTGCCAACGTCGTGGCCGGCGTCCCCGGCCGCGTCGAGCTGGCGACGCGGGTCACCGGCCTCTCCGTGTACGTGCTGCCGGCGCTGCTGGCGATCGCCGTGATCGTCGGGGTCGTGATCGGCGAACCGGGCACGGTCCCGTCGATGATCGGCACCCTCGCCGCCGCGTACGGGGTGGGGCTCGCCCTGGTCCTGCCGATCTCCGTCCGGCTCGCGTACGCGCTGCCGGACACGGCCAACCCGTTCGCGCTGTCGTCCGGCGGCGGCATGGCGAAGGGCCTGCTCAGCATCGGCGCCCTGTTCGGCGCGGCGCTCATCACCGTGCCGCTGCAACTCGCCGCGTACCTCGCCGACGACTTCTGGCGCTGGGCCGGCCTGCCGCTGGGCCTGCTGTACGGCGGCGCCGCGCTGGTGCTCGGGCTGCGCATGGCCGGCTCGATGCTGGACCGGCGGATGCCCGAACTGCTGGCGACGGTCACCGCCGATCAGTAGCTGGTGCCCATCGCCTCCCGCACCTGCCGCAGGGTCTGATCGGCGACGGCGTTGGCCCGCGCGTTGCCGGCCCGCAGCACCTCCCGGACGAGTCCGGGCTCCCGCGCGTACGCGGCCCGCCGGGCCCGCATCGGCGCCAGGAACTCGTTCACGGCCTCGGTGACCGTGCGTTTCAGCGCTGCGGCACCGGCGTCCCCGATCTCCGCGGCGACGTCGTGCGGATCCCGGCCGAGACAGAGCGCGGCAAGTTGCACCAGCCCCGAGACGCCCGGCCGCGCCACCGGGTCGTACGTGATGCGCCGGTCCGCGTCGGCATTCGGGCTCGCGGAGGGCGACCCGGTGATGCTGCGGCATCAGCTTCTTCTTCTCGATGACGAGCCGGCCGAACTCGTCTGGTCCTACTACCCGGTGGAGGTCGCCCGGGGCACCGTTCTCGCCGAGTCCCGGCGAATCAAGGGCGGGACACCGGCCGTCCTCGCGGCCCTCGGACTCCCGATGCGCAACGCCATCGATCAGGTCGCGACCCGGCTCGCCACCGTTGCGGAGTTCGTCGCCCTCCGGCTGCCGGAAGAGGTGCCGGTGCTGCGGCAGTTCCGGGTGGTCTACACCGAGGGACGGCGACCGGTCGAGGTCAGCGTCATGGTCAAGGCCGGTCAGCAGTACGAGGTCCAGTACGAGCTTCCCGCGCCCGGCTGAGCGGCAGAATGTTGCACGTGAATCCTGTCGAGCCCGGCGCGCACATCCACTCCGGCGATCCGTTCGCCACCCCGGAGCAGGACAGGTCCGCCGTGCGGCGGCTTCGGGGGCGGCTCGCCTCGCCCGTCACGCTCTGGACCGCGCCCGGGCCGTCCGGGCTCACCGTCTCCTCCGTGCTCGTCGCCGACGGCGACCCCGGGCGGGTGCTCGGGCTGGTCGACGAGGAGAGCGACTTCTGGGACGCCCTCTCGGTCGCCAAGCGCTTCGCCGTCACCCCGCTCGGCTTCGGCGATCAGCAGCTCGCCGACCGGTTCGCCGGGCTGATGCCGTCGCCCGGCGGGCTCTTCGCCCTCGGCGACTGGATCGAGACCGACTTCGGGCCCGTTCCGGCCGGCGCCGGCACGTGGGTGGGGTGCGGGCTGGACGGCGCGCGACCGTACGGCTGGGGCCTGCTCGTCGAGGCCACCATCGAGTCGATACACCTCGACGGGTCACCGCCGCCGCCCCTGACGCATTTTCGCGGCCGGTACCGGGGCCTCGACCGGTAAGCGCAACAGGGCAGCCACTCGGCGCACCCGCCGACCGGCGGTCAGTGACGGCCGCCACTGCTTCGTACGGTGCGGAAAAGACCCGCCCCCACGAAGGTGGTGAGCCACGTTGACAACCGAAGCGACCCCGACCGAGAAGTATCTCGAGGTCCAGCAGTCGGAGGAGTTCGTCCGACTGCGCCGCAGGCTGCGTAACTTCATCTTTCCGACGACCGTCGCGTTCTTCCTCTGGTACTCGCTGTACGTCCTGCTCTCCGCGTACGCCCGGGACTTCATGTCCATCAAGATCATCGGGAACATCAACGTCGCGCTGCTGCTCGGTCTCCTGCAGTTCGTGTCGACGTTCGTGATCGCCTGGTACTACTCCCGCTTCGCGGCGCGCGAGATCGACCCGATCGCCGACAAGATCCGCGGCGAGATGACGGCCGGCGCAGCGGCCGCGGCGCCCGAGGATCCTGAGACGAAGCCGGAGGCGGCGAAGTAATGCAGAGTCACTCGCTTCTGGCGGCCGAGGCGACCACCTCGACGAGCCGCACCCTGACCATCACGCTCTTCCTCGTCTTCGTCGCGATCACGCTGGCGATCACGATCTGGGCGAGCCGCCAGACGAAGACGGCGACGGACTACTACGCGGGCGGCCGGTCGTTCTCCGGCTTCCAGAACGGCATGGCGATCGGCGGCGACTACATGTCGGCCGCGTCGTTCCTCGGCATCGCCGGCCTCATCGCCCTGTACGGCTACGACGGCTTCCTCTATTCGATCGGCTTCCTGGTCGCGTGGCTCGTCGCGCTGCTGCTGGTGGCGGAGTTCCTGCGCAACTCGGGCCGGTACACGATGGCCGACGTCCTCGCGTTCCGGATGCGTCAGCGCCCGGTACGCACCGCGGCGTCCGTCTCCACCATCGTCGTGTCGATCTTCTACCTGATCGCCCAGATGGTCGGCGCCGGCGCGCTGGTCAGCCTGCTGCTCGGCATCAAGCCCGGCACCACGTTCCTGGGTATGGACGCCGACACCGCCAAGGTCGCGACGATCATCCTGGTCGGCGCGCTGATGATCGTGTACGTGGTGGTCGGCGGCATGAAGGGCACCACGTACGTGCAGATCGTCAAGGCGTTCATGCTGATGTCGGGCGCCCTGATCATGACTCTGCTGGTGCTGGCGCACTACAAGTTCAACCTGTCGTCCCTGCTCGGCGACGCCGCCGAGCAGTCCGGCAAGGGCGCGGCGTTCCTGGAACCCGGCCTGCGGTACGGCGTCGAGTCGGACGACGCCGCCAAGACCTTCTACAGCAAGATGGACCTGCTCTCGCTCGGCATCGCACTGGTGCTCGGCACGGCCGGCCTGCCGCACATCCTGACCCGGTTCTACACGGTTCCGACCAGCAAGATCGCCCGCAAGAGCGTGCTCTGGGCGATCGGGATCATCGGCACCTTCTATCTGTTCACCCTGGCGCTGGGCTTCGGCGCGGCGGCCCTGGTGGGCGGCAAGGCGATCACCGAGCAGGACAAGGCGGGCAACACGGCCGCACCGCAGCTCGCGCAGGCGCTCGGCATCGACTACCTGGGCGGCGAGACGGGCGGCGCGGTGCTGCTGGCGATCATCGCGGCGGTCGCGTTCGCCACGATCCTCGCGGTGGTGGCCGGCCTGACCCTCGCGTCATCGTCGAGCGTCGCGCACGACTTCTACGCCAGTGTCATCAAACGGGGGCAGGCGTCGGAGCGTGACGAGGTGCGGGTGGCCAGGATCGCGGCGTTCGTCATCGGCGCGGTCGCGATCGTACTGTCGATCTTCGCGCAGAGCCTGAACGTCGCCTTCCTGGTGGCGCTCGCGTTCGCGGTGGCGGCCTCGGGCAACCTGCCGGCGATCCTGTACAGCCTGTTCTGGAAGGGTTTCAACACCTCCGGGGCGCTGTGGGCGATCTACGGCGGCCTGACCTCCGCCGTCGTGCTGGTCTTCTTCTCGCCCGTCGTCTCCGGGTCGCCGACGGCGATGTTCCCGGACAGCGACTGGCACTGGTTCCCCCTCAACAACCCGGGCATCATCTCCATCCCGTTCGGGTTCCTGTGCGGCTACATCGGCGCCAGGATCTCCAAGGAGTCCGACCCGAACAAGTACGCCGAGCTCGAGGTCCGTTCGGTGACGGGCTACGGCGCGCACTGAACGGAAGTGGAACGAACAGGGGCCGATGTGCGAATTCGCGCATCGGCCCCTCTCCCTTAGAGTGGCCCACATGTCAGTGCAGCAGCGGTACGGCGCAGGTCATCGGATCCTCATCAGCGGCGGCGCCGGATTCGTGCCGTCACACGTCGTTGATGCCCTGATCGCCCGGGGCTGCACCGTCGTCGCTGTGGACAACTTCGTCACGGGAGCCAGGGAGAACGTCGCGCACCTGGCGGCCGAGCCCCGCTTCACGCTGATCGAGGCCGACGTCACCGAGGGGCTGCCCGCGCACCCGGCGCTGGCCGAGCGGTTCGACGCGGTCATGCACATGGCATCGCCGGCCAGCCCCACCGACTTCGCCAAGCTGCCGATCGAGATCCTCAAGGTCGGTTCGCAGGGCACGATGACCATGCTCGACCGGGCGCTCGCGGACGCGGCCCGCTTCCTGATGGCCTCCACCTCCGAGGCGTACGGCGACCCGCTCGTGCACCCGCAGCCGGAGAGCTACTGGGGCAACGTCAACCCGATCGGCGTACGCGCGGTCTACGACGAGTCGAAGCGGTTCTCCGAGGCCGCGACGATGGCGTACCACCGCTTCCACGGGCTCTCGACGGCGATCGTGCGCATCTTCAACACGTACGGCCCGCGGATGCGGCCCGACGACGGCCGGGCCATCCCCACCTTCATCGACCAGGCGCTGCGCGGCGCGCCGATCACCGTGCACGGCACCGGTTCGCAGACCCGTTCGATCACCTACGTCGACGATCTGGTCCGCGGCATCCTGCTGCTGCTCGACTCGAACGAGACCGGCCCGATCAACTGCGGCACCGAGCACGAGTTGACCATGCTCGAGCTGGCCGAGCTGATCGTGCGCCTCTGCGGCAGCGACTCGAAGGTCGACCTGGTCGCGCGGACCGCCGACGACCCGGAGAAGCGCCGCCCGGACCTCACGCTCGCCCGGAAGCTGCTCGGCTACGAGCCGCAGGTGGGGCCGGAGGAAGGCCTGCGGCGGACGATCGACTTCTTCAAGGCGTGAGCAATTCGACACGGTAGTGAACGTTTTACGAACAGTAATTGCCTCCTCCCTTCGTGCCGAGCCGCCGTTCCTGCACGCTTTGCGTGGTTCGGGGTACGTAATCTGAAGTCATGTCTGCGACCACGTCCCCTTGGGGTAGCTCGTCCGGCCGGGCTTCGGTGCCGGGTTCGATGAGCCGGGCTTCGGTGCCCGGACCGGGCCGCGACGGCGCGGGCCGTCCCACGTCGGGGCGCGCGGGCTTGCCCGGCGCACGCCCGGCCGGGCGCGGCGGCTGGCAGCCGCAGGGCCCCGGTGGTTCCGGCGGCCCGCCGTACGGGCCCGGGGGCAACCGCCCCGGGCGGCCGTACAAGGGCAAGCGCAAGCCGCGCTGGGGGCGCATCGCCCTGGTGGTCGGCGCGGTGGTCGCCCTGGGCGCCCTGTTCGCGGGCTTCTCCCTGTACGGCTACGCCAACAACCTCAACGACGACCTCAAGCGCACCGACGCGTTCTCGGACATCACCGGCGGCCGCCCGGCCAAGACTGTCGACGGGGCGATCAACATCCTGCTGGTCGGCAGCGACTCGCGTGACCCGGACGCGACCAAGGAGGACACCAACTCCTGGCGCGCGGACACGCTGATCGTGATGCACATCCCGGCCGACCACAAGTCCGCACAGCTGGTCTCGATCCCGCGTGACCTGTGGGTGCAGATCCCGTCGGGCAACTCGGCCGACTGCAGCAGCGGCAGCCGCGCCAAGATCAATGCGGCGTTCGCCTTCGGCGGCCTGCCCCGCGCGGTGCGCACGGTCGAGTGCATGACCGACGTGCACCTCGACCACGTGCTGGCCATCGACTTCGGCGGCTTCAAGGAGGTCACCGACGCGCTCGGCGGCGTGGACCTGAAGGTGGAGCAGAGCATCACCTCGATCCACAAGCCGTTCCGCAAGTTCAAGAAGGGCACCATGCACATGAACGGTGCACAGGCGCTCGACTGGATCCGGCAGCGCAAGCAGTTCGCCCGCGGCGACTTCGCCCGCATGCAACACCAGCAGGAGTTCCTGAAGGCGCTGATGGACAAGGCGGCCAGCTCCGGCACGCTGAGCAACCCGGCCAAGCTGAACAGCTTCCTCAAGGCGACCACCAACGCCGTCACCGCCGACCAGGACTTCTCGCTGACCGACATGGCGCTGCAGTTCCGCAGCCTGCGCGGCGAGAACCTCACCTTCATCACCAGCCCCAACCTGGGCAGCCAGACCATCGCCGGACAGAGCGTCGTGGTCTCCGACCGCGAGAAGGCCCTGGCTTTGTACAAGGCGGTAGCTGCCGACAAGATGGACGAGTGGATGGCGTCGACGAAGGCGCCGTCGAGCCAGGCCGGCGGCTAGTACTTGGTAAACGGGCAAACGGCGCGGGTCGACGGCAATCGTCGGCCCGCGCCGTTTATGAACACTGCGCGTCATTGATCTGAAACCGACAAGACCTCGCAAGAGATCGAAGTTGAACGTACAGTGATGTCCGCCCCGATGCCGAGACGCTTGGAGAACGCATGACCGTCCAGACCCCCCGACGTTCGCCGTCGCTGGATCGGGACGCCGTCACGGCCCCCAAGCGCACCGCGCACGCGGTCCCGCCCGCACCCCCGAAGGTCAAGAAGAAGAAGGACCCGCTCTGGGCGAAGCTCACGGTCGTCCTGGGCGCGCTTCTGATGATGGGCAGCGGCGCGGGCATCGTCGGCAGCAAGTTGGTGATCAGCAGCGCCACCAGCGGGATCGAGCAGGACGACCTCACCGGTGGCGGCAAGAAGACGAAGGCCGAGGGCGGCAGGAACCTCGACGGCCCGATCGACCTGCTGCTGATGGGCGTCGACGCACGCAAGCGCTGGGCGGTCGACGAGATTCACGCCGACACGATCATCATCCTGCACATCCCGGCGAGCCACGACCAGGCGTACCTGGTCTCGATTCCGCGCGACACCGAGGTTGACGTCCCCGCCTTCGCGAAGAGCCGCTACGCGGGCGGCAAGGCGAAGGCCACCGAGGCGTTCTTCCACGGCGCGCAGAACGGCGGCGGATGGGCCGGCGGCGCGCAGCTCATGTCGCAGACGCTGAAGAACGCGACGGGCATCAGCTTCGACGGCGCGGCGATCATCGACTTCAACGGCTTCAAGGGCGTCATCGACAGCCTCGACGGCGTGAAGATGTGCGTGGACCAGCGGGTCAAGTCGCACCACATGGTCATGGTCGACGGCAAGCCGATGTACCTGGCCGAGGCCCGCAAGACCGGCAAGAGCCAGACCCCGATCTACCACGAGAAGGGCTGCCGGGAGATGGAGGGCTGGGAGGCCCTCGACTTCGCCCGCCAGCGCTACGGCCTGACCCACGGCGACTACGACCGCCAGCGCCACCAGCAGCAGCTGATCAAGGCGATGGCCAAGAAGGCCAGCAGCAGCGGCATCCTCACCAACCCGACGAAGATCACTCCGCTGATCAAGGCGGCCGGCAAGGCGTTCGTGCTGGACACCGGCGGCGTGCCGGTGGCCGACTTCCTCTTCACCCTCAAGGGCGTCGCCGCGAACGACCTCGTGCTGCTGCGCAGCAACAACGGCACCTTCGCCGGCAACGGCAGCGGCCGCGAGGCCATCACGGAGAAGAGCCGCGCGATGTACCGGGCGGTCAAGCAGGACAAGCTGGCCGACTTCATCATCAGCAACCCGGACGTCGTGGCCAAGGAGAAGTAGCTCTACCCTGGGATGCGTGTTCGGACCACAGGTACCCAGCGTGACGCCGCCGCAGGTCGAGGCCACGGCCTACCTGCTCGATGTGCGGGAGCCCGACGAGTGGGCGGCCGGGCACGCGCCCGACGCTCACCACCTGCCGATGATGGAGGTCCCGGCCCGCATCGCCGAGATCCCCAACGAGACCGAGGTCGTGGTGGTGTGCCGCTCCGGCGGGCGCTCCGGCCAGGTCGTGTCCTACCTCATGGGCAACGGCTGGGACAACGTGCGCAATCTCGACGGCGGCATGCAGGCGTGGGCCGGCGACGGCCGCGATGTCGTCAGCGAGAACGGTCAGCCGCCCCGCATCCTGTGAGCCAGAACCGCCCGCTGGTCTTCGCCCACCGGGGCGGGGCCGAGGCGCTTCCCGAGCACACCCTCGCCGCGTACCTCCGTGCGCTGGACGAGGGTGCCGACGGCGTGGAGTGCGACGTCCGGCTGACCCGCGACGGGCACCTGGTCTGCGTGCACGACCGGCGGCTCAACCGGACCAGCAACGGCACCGGCCTGGTCAGCGCGAAGACCCTCGCCGAGCTCGAGGCGCTCGACTTCGCCTCGTGGCATCCCGCCGCGGCCACCGAGGACCTGCAGGTCGAGCACACCCGGCTGCTGACCCTGGAGCGGCTGCTCGACGCGTTGCGTGAGCGCGGCCGCCCGGTCCGGCTACTCATCGAGACCAAGCACCCCTCACGGTACGGCGCCGACGTCGAACGCCGGCTGATCGAGATGCTGCGCCGGTACGGGCTGGCCGAGCCGGCGCCGGACGATCCCGTTCGGGTGACGGTGATGTCCTTCGCCGCGCTCGCGCTCCGCCGGATCCGTACGCTGGCGCCCGGCATCCCCACGGTCTACCTCCTGGAGATACTGCCGCCGGGGGTCGGACGGGGACGGCTGCCCTTCGGCGCGAGGATCGCCGGCCCGGGGATCGGCATGATCCGCGGGAAGCCGAACCTGGTACCGAACCTGCGCGCGGCCGGCCACGGGGTGTACGTCTGGACGGTCAACGCAGAGGAGGACGTGAATCTCGTGCTGGCACACGGGGTCGACGGGATCATCACGGATCGCCCGCGCTTCGTGCTCGACCGCCTCGAGAAGGTACCGCCGGTGTGACACGGACCACTCTTGGCCCGGTTGGGGGCAAGATCCACACCAACCGCTCTGCCCAAACGGCCGTAAGCGAGGCAGACTCGCAGACATGCCGGATCGACCCGACTACGCCGCGCTGACGCGAGGACAGATCGCGCTGCTCGACCGGATCAACTCCGGCGAGGCCGGTCTGGCCGTCCTCACCCAGCTTGTCCGGCTCGCACAGGACGTCCTCGGCGGCCGCGGCGCCGGCTTCGCCGAGTACAGCCCCGGACACGGCCGGATCATCGCCGCCAGCGGCGCCTGCGAGCCCGCGCTGGGCCGCCGGGTCAACCGCGACGACTCCCGGCTCACGGACGGCCCCCGCACCGTGTTCGTGCCCCTCACCGCCCTCGACGACGAGGTCGCCAGCCAGATCGAGGGCGGCGACCGGCACCGGATCCTCGGCACGCGGTGCGAGATCGGCGGCCTGATCGTCGGTTCCCTGTACGTCTCCTACGGCGACGACGACTTCGAGCCGACCCCCGAGCACCACGCGGTCCTCGAGCTGCTCGCCGCCAACGTCGGCCACATGTACGGCGACCAGGCCGGCCTCCCGGTGCACGGCGACGGCCCGGTGGTGGCCGCCCTCTCCGACGGGCTGGCGATCATCGACCGCGACGGCATCGTGCAGCTGTGGAATCCGGCGGCCGAGCAGCTCACCGGCCGCAGCGCCGCCGAGATGCTCCAGCGCAAGCTGCACCTGCCGGTCCCGCCGCCGGGACAGGTGCTGGTGCACCGCCTGCCCTCCGGCCGCTGGCTCAAGGTCACCGCCGGGGACCTGCCGCGGACCCCGGCCATGCGGGTCGTGACGTTCCGCGACTCCACCGACCAGGACCGCCGGCACGAGGACCGCGACCTGTTCGTCGCGGTGACCAGCCACGAGCTGCGGACCCCGGTCACCGTGATCAAGGGGTACGCGGACACCCTCACGAACCACTGGGAGTCCCTCGGCGAGGACGGCCGCCAGGAAGCCGTACGCGTCATCGGCGCCCGGGCCGGCGAGCTCGCCCGGCTGGTGGACCGGCTGCTCTCCGCGACCAGCGACGACGGCGAGGTCGGCGGCTCGGCCGCCGGGCCGTTCGATCTGGTCGACGGCCTGCGGGCCGCCGCCGGGGACCTCCCCGCCGACCTGCACCGCCGCCTCGTCCTGGACCGGCTGCCGGGCGAACTGCCGAAGGCGTTCGGCGACCGCGACTCGCTCGCCACGATCCTCACCGAGCTGGCCACGAACGCGGACCGCTATTCGGCGCCGGACACCGAGGTCGAGGTGACCGCGGCCGCCGACGAGACGACGGTGACGTTCCGGGTTGCGGACCGCGGCATCGGCGTCAAGCCCGAGCACGTCGAGCGGGCCTTCGAGCGCTACTGGCAGGGCGAGTCGGCCGACCGCGGCCGCAACCCGGGCGCCGGGCTCGGCCTCTACCTGGTGCGGCGCATCGTCGAGCGCCAGCAGGGCTGGGTCTCGCTGCGCCCCCGCGAGGGCGGCGGAACGGTCGCGGAGGTCCGGCTACCGCGGGCCTGACCGATGATATGGACAGACACGGGCGCCGGGAGTGCCCGGATCGACCGGTCACCGCCTAGGCTGGTTCGCCGTGAGCAAGCGTCGAAACCCCAGAGCCACCGCGAACGCGGCCCCCAAGCGCCAGAAGGTGCGCGACATCTTCGTCGCCCGACCGTTCGAGGGCCTGGCCGACGAACCTGAATGGATCGCGCTGCGCGAGCTGGTTCCGGCCGCCTCCGCGCCGCTGACCCTCAAGCCCGAGATCATCGAGGAGTACGGGGACCGTTCCGTCACGCTCTCGACGGTCCTCCCGATGGCCTGGCCCGCGATGACCCGCCAGGACGGCCGGGTCTTCGTCGGCCTGCAGCGGCACGTGCAGTCCGGCGACGTGTCCCGCGACCTCGCGGTGGCGATCCTGTGCGCGCTCAAGACCGAGCCCGGTGGCACCGTGGCCGTGCCCGCGCTGCCCGGCGAGGGCCCGCGCCTGCAGGACATCCTGGTGGATGGCCCGCTGGACATCGCGATGCACGACGGCTTCGAGTACTGGCTCGACGCCGAGCAGGCCGAGGACGCGAACGTCAAGGCGTCGCTCGAGCGGGCCAACGCGTCGATCTACCCGACCGTGCGGCTCGGCGTGCCGGCCGCGTACTGGTGCCGGGTGCAGCCGGACAAGTCGCACGTGCGCTGGGTGCTGCCGCAGGACGAGGACGCGGCGCTGGACGCGCTGGCCCGCCTCTCCGCCGCCGGCGACCTGCTGCTCGGCGAGAACACCAAGTTCGCCGGCATGTTCCGCGCGCACGGCCTGCTCGTCCCGGTCTGGGATGTGCCGGGCGAGCCGGAGGCCGTCGACTTCGAGGCCCCGCTGAGCGACTTCGCCAAGCGCTACTCGGACGTCCTCGCCGAGACGGGCCCGCTGGATTCGGCCGGACGCCGGGCCAAGCAGGGACTCGTGGGCCGGCAGCTCACCCTGCGGTAGGCGTCGCCGAGCCGAGGTCCAGGTTTCGCGTCGCAAGCGGGCTGAAGCTGGACCTCGGCGCAGGCCGCCGTGATCCGCGAGACACCCCCTAGCTAGAGCGGCGCCCGTTCTATCGGGCAGCTCATGCAGCGCGGGCCGCCGCGGCCGGAGCCCAGCTCCGAGCCGCTGATCGCGATGACCTCGATGCCCGCGCGTTCCAGCTGGGCGTTGGTCTCCACGTTGCGCTCGTAGGCCACGCAGAGCCGGGGCGCGATCGCCAGCGTGTTGTTGCCGTCGTCCCATTGCTCCCGCTCGGCGGTGACCGGGTCCAGGCCCGTGTCGATGATGCGCAGCCGGTCGATGCCCATCGCCTCCGCGGCCGCGTCCAGGAACGGCCGGGACGGCCCCACCATCGGCTCGCCGTCGTATCCGGCCGTCACCGGGTACGCCCGCAGGGTGTCCGCGATGTTGGGATACATGACCACCGCGTCGACGTCGACCATCGTGCAGACCGTGTCGAGGTGCATCGTCGCGCGCTCCTGCGCGATCGGCACGGCCAGGATCGTGTCGGCCAGGCCGGCCGCGAAGACCCGCCGGGCCAGCCGCTCGGCACCGGCCGGGGTGGTGCGCTCGCCGACGCCGATCGCCAGCACGTTCGGCGCGAGCAGCAGCACGTCGCCGCCCTCGACGTGCTCGAGGCCCGGCTCGTACAGCAGTTCGGTGCCCGCGAAGCGCGGATGGTGGGTGTAGATCGCCCTGGTCAGCGTGGTCTCGCGGCCGCGGGCCGGCATGGCCAGGCTGGTCACCGCCACCCGGTCGCGCACCCAGACCGAGGAGTCGCGGGTGAAGAGCAGATTGGGCAGCGGGTCGATGACGAAGTCGTGCCGGTCCATGAGCTGGTAGACCAGCCCGCCCGTCCGGCCCGCGCCCGGCTTGATCTCCTCGTGCG
Organism: Actinoplanes sp. NPDC049118; assembly: GCF_040648555.1. Classification (NCBI taxonomy): domain Bacteria; kingdom Bacillati; phylum Actinomycetota; class Actinomycetes; order Micromonosporales; family Micromonosporaceae; genus Actinoplanes; species Actinoplanes sp. NPDC049118. The sequence continues at coordinate 308,623 of NZ_JBEZDY010000007.1, read as the reverse complement.
CGAGACCCGCCGTCAGCGCCCGGGCCAGTTCGCGCGGGCCGAGGTCGGCGAGGTGTCCCGCGACCCGTTCCCGCAGGGTGTCGCCGAGCCGCGGGTCGACCAGGACGCTCTCGGTCAGCACCGTCCGCGCCTCGGCCACGGCGAGCGTCTGCTCGAGCAGCTCACCGAGGTAGAGGACTTCGACGCCGCGATCGCGCAGCGCGGCGGCGAACCGGTCGTGCTCCTCCTGCGCGCGGCCGACCCAGGGAATGGCGTCGAAGAGGAGCGAGTCGTTGTTGCGCGGGGTCAGCCTGGCAAGCTCGGCGCCCGGCCGGTGCAGCATGACCGTGGCGAGCCGGCTCACTTCGCTGTCGACGTAGTGGACCACGGGTCGAGCCTAGGTGCTGGGAGGCGATCAGGCGCGCGCACCGGCGTAGACCGCACACACCCAGCAGCCGTCATGTGACTTTGCGCTCTTGATTTTGAGACAACGCTGCGCGATCAAGGTAGGTAAGGCTAACTTGGCAGGGACGTTTCGGATTCCAGGGGAGCCCTAGGTCGCGTGATGCACCATACGGAAAAAGAGCTATTGCGTGAATGCGGCATTCATCCCTACTCATTCCGCTTTCTTTCCGTTTCGATGACTTGCTTGTGTACCGGGTCAAACACTTACCGTAGTGGAAAGAGAGCCCGATGGACCTTTTGCCGGAGGTCGCAGTGACTGTCTTCCCAGCACGTCCCGCCCTGCCCGTCCCATCTCGCAGCTATCCCCCCGCCATCGACCCCCGACGTGCGGCACCACCCGCGGCGCTCGAGCCTCGTCAGAGCCCCGTCGAGTGGGCCCGTCGTCGTCGCGCGGAGCGTGAGGCCCGCCGGCTCGAGGCAGCCGGTGCCCGGGCACTCACCCGCCTCGACCGCCTCGGACCCGCCTGGCACGTCGTCGACTGGCCCCGCACCGACTCCCAGGGCTACGAACACGACCCCAGCGACGACCGCGCCGGGTTCCTCGCCATCGGCCCGGGCGGCGTCTACGCCGTCACCGTCGCCGACCACGGCCGGGCCCGGGTGCTCATCGCCGGCGACGTCGTCCAGATCAACGGAAAGCGCCCGGCGTACGTCGCCGAGGCCCGCCGCGACGCCAAGCGCGCCGGCCGGGCCATGAGCTCCGCCGTCGGCCTGAGCGTGCCCGTCACCCCCGTGCTGGCGTTCGTCGGCTCCGGCGTGATCAGCGTGCACGGCCTGCCGAAAGACTGCCTGGTGGCCACCCACAAGGAGCTCGACCGGCTGCTGATCGCCGGTGGTGCGCGGATTTCACCCGCGACGGCGAGTAAACTCTCGGCTGTGGCACAGCGCTCCGCGACCTGGGCAAACGCCCCCTATCGGCCCGCTGGCGACTACCGGTGGCACGCGAGCGGCCAAACGGCCGCTGACAAGCGGGCGACCCGCCGGTAACGTTTCTTCCGGAGCACCGCTTGCCGTCGAGGGTTGACGTGAGCAACGCCGGCCGGACACTCGAGGAGTCGAGGCTTAAGCTTCGGACCCGAGCAAGTCCGGCCGGAGTCAGGTCAGGTCGACGGCACGGATGATGAGGGAGGTGCGGGTGGCGCACGTCGAGCTCTCACTCTCGGGAGCGTTTGTGCCGCAGGCGCGTACGCCGGACGAGTCCGAGTTCGTCTCGAGCGTCGACCGCTGGGCGGCGACGGTCTGGCAGGCCGTCGAGCCCTGTCTGGTCATCGACACGGCGTTCAGGATCGTGGCCGTGTCACCCTCGGCGAGCGACCTGCTCGGCCTGGGCAAGGGACTCGAGGCCGTCGGACAGCCGTTGCTCGGCGGCGAGGGCGCGCTCCGCCTGATCGACTTCACGGCCGGCGGCGGCGAGCTCACCGAGCAGGAGATCGAGAAGATTCCGCCGCTGCTCGCGCTCACCAGTGAGCGGCTGGCCCGCGGCCTCATGCGGGTGCAGCCGACCGACGAGGAGAGCCATCTGACGGTGGACGCGATCGCCGCGCCCCTGTCGGAGGCCGGCCGCGTGGTCGCGTCTCTGACCTTCTTCTCGGCGATCCGATACTAGTCGCGCTCGTGTGGCGATCAACGCACCGTCTACCCATTGGGATCGTGGGGGTCTGGACCGTAGTGTTCCCACCATGCTCGATCTAGATCTGCTACCAGAGGAGTACGCGGTGTGCCGGCTGCCGGCCGGTTCCGCCCTGCCGACTTCGCTGAGCAGCGGTCCGGACGATAAGGGCGTCATCTCGGTGACCTGGGCACCCGACGAGCTCTCGATCATCTGTCCGGCCGACCGCGTGCCGGAGGATGCCGCCGTCGAGGCGTCCTGGCGCTGCCTGCGGGTCGTCGGACCGCTGGACCTGGCGCTCACCGGGGTGCTGGCCTCGCTGGTCGGCCCGCTGGCCGAGGCCCGGGTCAACATCGTGGCGTTCTCGACCTACGACACGGACTACCTGCTGATCCCGGCCGTTCGCCTCACCGAGGGCCTCGACACGCTCACGGCGGCCGGGCACCGCATCGCCGCGTAGTACACGGACGCGCCGCACGGCGAATCGTGACGGCCATCGATGCCGGTACGCCATTAACATGTTCGCGTGCTCCGCATCGCCCGACGCTCAGCGGCCGGCCCCGGCTTCCCGGCCGGCCCTCGCCGCCCGGACGCCTCCGGCACCCTGAGCGGCCGTCTGCGCGTCTGCGGCGGCGTGCCGCCGGTAGCGGTGGTCCTCACCGCGCTGGCGCTTCTAGCCGCGTGTGGGCAGCCGCCGGAGCCCCCGCTGACCGCCCCTCCCGAGGCGCCGGGTGTCGGATCGGCCGCGGCCTCCGCGCCCCCGCCGTCGGGCGTCATACCGGGGCTGCCGACCGCGTTGCCCACCGCCGGGATTCCGACCTATCCGACCGCGGGCGTGCCGACCTACCCGACGGCTACGACGCCACCGACGACGATCACCACCGCACCGACGACATCGGGGCCGTCGCCCGCGCCGAGGTGCGCGAACGGGCCGAGCAGGCAGCAGGTGCTCACGGCGGTCAAGGGCCGCCCCGGGGTACCGGCGACCGATCTGAAGGTCATCGACGGGCCGTTCTGCTCGGGCAAATGGCAGTTCACGATCGTGCAGATCGCGGAGGCCGACGCGGACACCCCCGCCGAGCCTCTGCTGGTCGTCACCAAGGGCAGCCCCGCGACCCTCAAGGTGATCGAGGCCGGCACCGACGTGTGCAGCGTCAAGGTCCGCAACGAGGCGCCGGTCGGCATCCGCGTATGGGCCTGCGGGGCCTGAGGGGACCGGGCCCTTAAGGTGGGTGGCATGCCGGGAACCCCGCCCACCCGTTTCGTGTACCTCGGCCCGGAGGGCACCTTCACCGAGCAGGCGCTGCGGACGATTCCCGCCGCCGAGCACGGCATCCGGACCCCCGCCCGCAGCGTGCCCGAGGCGCTCGAGGCGGTGCGCTCCGGTGACGCCGACGCGGCGCTGGTGCCCCTGGAGAACTCCGTCGGCGGGGCCGTCCCGGTCACCCTCGACGAAATCGGCACCGGCGGCCCCCTGGTGATCACCCGCGAGGTCGTGCTCCCGGTGGAGTTCGTGCTCGCCGCGCCCCGCCTGCTGCCGCTCGCCCAGATCCGCTCGGTGGCGGCGCACCCACAGGCGTCCGCGCAGTGCCGCAACTGGCTGCTGGCGAACCTGCCCGACGCCGTCGTGGTCGACGTGTTGTCGAACGCCGCCGCGGCGATCAGCGCCGCGGCCGGCGAGCACGACGCGGCGATCTGCGCACCCATCGGGGTGCCGCGAAACGACCTGACGGTGCTGGCGGACAAGATCGCCGACCATGCGGACGCGGTGACCCGCTTCGCGCTGCTGTCCCGCCCGGCGCCACCGGGCCCCCCGACGGGCGACGACGTGACCTCGCTGGTGGTGCTGATCGACCGCGACCGGGTCGGCGCGCTGCTGTCGGTGCTCACCGAGCTGGCGGTCCGCGGCATCAACCTGTCCCGCATCGAGTCGCGGCCGACCGGCGAGCAGCTCGGGGTCTACATGTTCTTCCTCGACTGCACCGGACACGTGGCGGAGCCGCGGCTGGGCGAGGCGCTGCAGGGGCTGCGGCGGATCTGCGCCGAGGTGCGGTTCCTCGGGTCCTACCCGCGGCATCGCTGGTCGCGGGCGGCGGCCGAGGAACCGCTGCCGTCGCAGCCGGGACTCACGAACGCGGACTTCGCCGACAGCGCGGCCTGGCTGTCCCGACTTCGCTCCGGCGAGCCCAGCTGACCGGCCGCGGCCGGCCCGTACCGGCGGGGAGCGATGATCCGCGCCCCGCCGGGCCATTCCCGGTCAGCCCAGCAGGTTGCCGAGGAGGCCGCCCTGCTGCTGCTGACCCTGCGCCGCGCCCATGAGCCCGCCGGGGGGCTCCTCGGACGGCTGCACGACCACGAAGCCCTGGCCGGCGAAGCTCATCGTGAAGCGCTCGCCCGTGCTGCGACCGAGCAGCGTGCCGAGGCCCATCTGCTCGGCCCGGTGGTAGCCCGTCTGCAGGTTGGCCGACCAGCAGATCGCCGCCTGCGGGTCGACATAGGTCGGCTGGTCGACGCTCAGCACGACCGGCGTGCCCTTGGTCGTCACCGCGATGCGGCCGTAGCCGGAGAAGACGCAGTTGAACAGGCCCGCATTCGACATCATGCCGACGCCCTGGACCATCTTGATGTCGTAGTTCAGGGTCGAGTCGAAGGCCAGCACGTTCGCGCCGTTGATCGACAGGGCGTCGCCGGGCTCAAGATCGATGATGTGGATGTCGGCGGCGTTCTCGGCGAGGAAGACGTCGCCGCGCCCGCTGACCTTCATCAGGGGGACGCCTTCGCCGGTCAGCTTCTGCTTCAGGAATTTGCCGAGGCCGCCCGAGCCGAGCGCCTCGAACTGCACCTGCCCCTGGTACGCGACCATCGACCCGACCCGGGCCATGAATTCGCCGTTGAGCTCGGCCTTGAGAAGTTTGGAATTCTGCAGCCGGAGCCCGGGCTGGTTCGACTCCTTCTCGAGGTTTTCCGCCGAGAACAGTTCGCTGCGCATCAAGGTCCTCCTGTTAGCGTGGACCACCAGGGTAGGCGCAGGCGGCAACGATGCAGTTCGGCCTTTCAGCCCCATCCCAACTCGTGCAGTCGCTGGTCGTCGATGCCGAAATGATGCGCGATCTCGTGCACGACTGTGATCGCCACCTCATCGATGACGTCGGTCTCCGTGTCGCAGACCTGCAGCGTGGGCAGGCGGTAGATGGTGATGCGGTCCGGCAGCACGCCGGCGTAGTCCCAGCCGCGTTCGGTCAGGGCCGTGCCCTCGTAGAGGCCGAGCAGGTCCATGCCGCCGTCGGGCGGCAGATCCTCCACGAGGATGACCACATTGTTCATAACCTTCAGCAGTTCGGGCGGCACCTCGTCCAGCGCCTCGCCGACCAGGTCCTCGAAGCGTTCACGGCTCATCTCGACCGGCACGCCGCCCATTGTGCTCCACCCGCGAGCGTGCGCGGGTGGAGCACGTCACAGCGTCAGGCGAGCTTGGCGCTCAGGGTGATCTCGGCGCCGGGCGACAGCAGGCGCGAGATCGGGCAGTTCTCCTTGGCGCCCTCGGCGAGCTTCAGGAAGGTGCCCTCGTCGATGCCGGGGACGTTGCCCACGGTCTCGAGGTCGATGCGGGTGACGCCGAAGCCAGCGTCGCCCTTGTCCAGGTGGACCTTGGCGGTGGTCTCGACGGAGGTCGGCGTGAAGCCGGCGTCGGCGAGGCCCTTGGAGAACGCCATCGAGAAGCAGCCGGCGTGCGCGGCGCCGATCAGCTCCTCCGGGTTCGTCCCCTCGCCCTCCTCGAAGCGGGACTTGAAGGAGTAGTTCCCCTCGTACCCGCCCTTACCGGTCTTGATCGTTCCGGAGCCCTCGGTGAGGTTGCCCGACCAGCGGGCGGAAGCAGTGCGAATAGGCATAGCCTGACGCTAGTCCATGACTGGGGACGCTGGCCGGTGGACGGGCCGGGGGCGATGATGGATCTCATGCCGGAGACACCAGCCGAGGCCGTCGTCCAGTTCGGCCCCGATGACGGCGCCGCGCGGGAGCGAAACCGCATCCGCCCCGGCGCGCAGCTGGCCGAACTCGCGGGGGACCGCCGCATCGTGCCGCTGGCCGCCGCGCTCGGCGGGGTCGCGCTGTTCGGCTCGCTGGTGTCCGAGTGGCAGATCACCAGCGTCGACGGCGCCTTCTGGGGCGACGGCGAGGTCGGCACCCGGCCGTTGGAGACCACCGTCGCGGACCTGAGCGGCTGGGGCGGCGGGTACCTGACCGGGCTGCTCCTGCTGGTGCCCTCGGTCGTCCTCACCATGTTCGGGCCGGCCGCCGGCCGCCGATACGCCCGGCTCACCGCCCTCAGCATCGGCGGCGTCCTGCTGGGGATGCTCGCCGCCGTGGGGTCCTACCTGGGCGACACCAGCCGCATCGTCGGCCAGCTGGGTGCCTCCAACCTCGAGGAGGACCAGGTCACCATCTCGCACGGCCGGGGCATCTGGTGCGCCGCCGCCGGGGTTGCGCTGACGCTGGTGGCGATGTACCTGGCGGGCCGGGAGCTCAGGGCCGGGCCGCCGCAGCAGCAGGAGGAGGCACCGGCCGAGGAGCCGCCGGTGGTCTGGTCCTGGCGCCGGGACGAGGCGGAGGACGGGCCGCCCGACGCGCCGATCGGCCTCACCGTGACCCCCGCCAAGCCGTTCACCGCGTCTCAGGACAACCGGGACAAGCCCAGCTGAGGCATATCGGGGTGAAAGCGGGACATCGGCGCCGGTAGGCTCGACGTCGTGATTGACCTGCGGCTGCTTCGCGAGAACCCCGACATCTTCCGTGCCAGCCAAGAGCTGCGCGGCGAGTCCCCCTCGAAGGTGGACGACCTGCTGCGCGCCGACGAGGAGCGCCGGGCCGCCACCCAGCGGTTCGAGGCGGTGCGCGCGGAGCAGAAGTCCCTGGGCACCGCGGTGTCGAAGGCCAAGGGCGACGAGCGTGCGGCGCTGCTCGCCCGTACCAAGGAGCTCGCCGCCTCGGTGAAGGCGACGCAGGCCGCGGCGACCGAGGCCGACCAGGCCCTGCGCCAGGCACACCTCGCCGTGCCCAACCTGGTACAGGACGGCGTCCCGCCCGGCGGCGAGGACGACTTCGTCGTGCTGCGCGAGGTCGGCGACCTGCCCAAGATCGAGAACCCGAGGGACCACCTCGAGATCGGCGAGGCGCTCGGCGCGATCGACACCGAGCGCGGCGCCAAGGTGTCGGGCTCGCGCTTCTACTTCCTCACCGGCGTGGGTGCGCTGCTGCAGCTCGGCATGCTCCAGCTGGCGATCGCACAGGCGGTCGAGCACGGCTTCACCCCGTCGATCACCCCCGCGCTGGTCAAGCCGGAGGCGATGGAGGGCACCGGCTTCCTCGGCGCGCACGCGAGCGAGATCTACCGGCTCGAGGCCGACGACCTCTACCTGGTCGGCACATCGGAGGTGGCGCTGGCGGCGTACCACTCGAACGAGATCCTGGATCTGGCGAACGGGCCGGAGCGCTTCGCAGGCTGGTCGTCGTGCTTCCGCCGGGAGGCCGGCTCGTACGGCAAGGACGTCCGCGGCATTCTGCGCGTGCACCAGTTCGACAAGGTCGAGATGTTCTCGTTCTGCCGGCCCGAGGAGGCCGCCGACGAGCACCGGCGCCTGCTCGCGATGGAGGAGGAGATGCTCGCCAAGGTCGAGATACCGTACCGGGTGATCGACGTGGCGGCCGGCGACCTCGGGTCGAGCGCGACCCGCAAGTTCGACTGCGAGGCGTGGGTGCCGTCGCAGGGCCGCTACCGCGAGGTCACCTCGACGTCGAACTGCACCACGTTCCAGGCGCGGCGGCTCAACATCCGCTACCGCGACGACGACGGCAAGGCGCAGACGGCGGCGACGCTCAACGGCACGCTCGCCACGACCCGCTGGCTGATTCCGATCCTGGAGAACCACCAGCAGCCGGACGGCTCGGTACGGGTACCCAAGGCGCTGCAGCCGTACCTCGGCGGTCGTGACGTCCTCGAACCCGGACGCTAACGAGTGAGACACCGGCCCGTTACCAGAAGTCATAGCCGCTGGTAGCCGGGCCAGTGTAACGTTTTCCTTCCGCCCTCCGCGGGGGCCGTCACCCCTCGGAGGTTCTGATGGCCAACCCCGGTCTCCCGAAGCTCATCGCGACCGACCTCGACGGCACCCTGGTACGCAGCGACGACACCGTGTCCGCCTACACGCACGAGGTCCTGGACCGGGTCCGGGCCGCCGGCATCCGGCTCGTCGCCGCCACCGGCCGCGGCCCCCGGCTAACCCGCCTGACCCGCGACGACATCCGCAACGCCGACTTCCTCGTGCTGGCGCAGGGCGGCTGGGTCATCGACCAGGTCGAGGGCCAGATCCTGCGCAGCGCCCGGCTACCCGGTAAGGATCTCGCCGCCGTGCTGGCGGACCTGGAGGCCGAGATCGGGCCGCTGTCGGTGATGGTCGAGGCGCTGGAGCACGACGACTCGCCGCTCTGGGGCGACTACGACCCGACCTGGCGCTATCCGGTCGTGGTCGAGCGGCGGCCGCGCGCCGGGTGCCTGACCGGCGATGTGATCAAGGCCTTCGCCCGTTCCTTCGACCGGAACGTCGACGACCTGCTCGCCGCCGCACAGCGGATCGTGCCGCCGCACGTGGCATCGGTCACTCAGGCCGGTCTGAACTATGTGGAGATCTGCCCGCCGGGCGTCGACAAGGGCACCGGCCTTGCGGTCGTGGCGCAGGCCGTCGGCGTCGATCCCGCGGACGTGCTGGTCTTCGGTGACATGCCCAATGACCTGCCGATGTTCGCCTGGGCCGGCTGGAGCCGGGTGGCCGTGCAGAACGCCCATCCGGCGCTGCTGGCGGTCGCCGACGAGGTCACGCTGACCAACGACGAGGACGGAGTGGCCGTCTATCTGGACCGGCTACTGTCGAGGTGATGCCACCCTTTCGCCTCGTCGCCTCCGACATCGACGGCACCCTGATCCGGGCCGACGGCAAGCTGAGCCCCCGTACCATCGAGGTTCTCGACCAGCTCTACTCGCGCGGGGTGCCGACGGTCCTGGTGACCGGCCGCCCGGTGCGCTGGCTGCGACAGCTCTACGACCAGATGGTGGAGCCGCTGCCGGCGGTCTGCGCCAACGGCGCCGTGGTCTACGACCCCGAGACCGACGAGATCCTGCACGCCGCGCCACTCTCGGTCGATCTGCTGCTCGACGTGGTTAAGCAGCTGCGCGAGGCCGTGCCGGACATCGCGCTCGCCATCGAGGTCGAGAACGGCAGGAGCTTCTGGCACGAGGAGAGCTGGCCCCTGCACTGGGACAGCGCGCACAAGGAGGTCCGCGTGCTCGCCTCGCACGAGGAGCTGACCTCGGTGCCGGCGGTGAAGTTGCTGGCCCGCTCCGCCAGCTACGGGCCGGACGAGTTCGCCGAGCTGGTGAGCAGCACGCTGGGCGGGCTCGCCGAGGCGACGCACTCGTCCTCGTCGGCGCTGGTGGAGATCTCCGCGGCCGGCGTCACCAAGGCCGCCGGGCTGGCCTGGCTCTGCGAGCGCGAGGGTTTCACCGCGGAGGACGTGGTGGCCTTCGGCGACATGCCGAACGACCTGCCCCTGCTCGCCTGGGCAGGCCGTTCCGTGGCGATGGGCAACGCCCACCCCGCCGTCCGGGAGGTCGCCGACGAGGTGACGCTCACGAACGACGAGGACGGCGTCGCGGTTTACCTCGAGAAGGTCTTCGACCTCTAGAGGTACTGGCCCGTGCGGCCGGAGCCGTCGCCGCCCTGTGCGGGCATGCCGGGGATGACGCCGTTCGGGCTCATCGGCAGCGCCGGGCGGCCGGCGTTGCCGCCGCGCATCTGCTCGAGCTGGAGCCGGGCTGCCATCTGCTGCGCGACCAGCGCCGCCTGGATTCCGTGGAACAGGCCCTCGAGCCAGCCCACGAGCTGTGCCTGCGCGATCCGCAGCTCGGATTCGCTCGGCGGGGCCTCACCCTCGAACGGCAGCGAGAGCCGCTCGAGCTCCTCCTGCAGCTCCGGCGCCAGGCCGTCCTCGAGCTCCTTGATCGAGCGCTGGTGGATCTCCCGCAGCCGCCCCCGGCTGGCCTCGTCGAGCGGCGCCGCCCGGACCTCCTCGAGCAGCTGCTTGATCATGCTGCCGATCCGCATGACCTTGGCGGGCTGCTCGATCAGGTTGCCGGGCTCCTCGGGGTTGAGGGTGCCGTCGGACTCCACCGTGCCCAGGGGGCGGCCATCGGGGCCTACCACCATGACGGAACCGTCTTCCTGCTTGTCTGGGGTGCGGGTGTCGTCGGTCATGCGATCCATCTTCCCGCACGCCGGCCAGGCGACCGTCAAGGGCGTAGTTCGGCCACCGCGCACTTCACCGAGCCGCCGCCCCGCTTGAGCTCGCTCAACTCGACGTGCACCGGGGTGTAGCCGGCGGCGCGGACCTTCTCGGCCATCGCGGTCGACTCGGTGTTGAGGACGACGTGGCGTCCGTCACTGACCAGGTTGAGGGCGAACGCCTCGGCGTCCGCACGGTCCGCGATCACCGCGTCCGGGAAGAGCTGACGCAGGACGCGCTGCGACGCCTCCGAGAACGCCTCCGGGTAGTACGTGATGTGCTTGTCGTCGAGGGCGGCGAGCGCGGTGTCGAGGTGGTAGAACGCCGGGTCGACCAGCCTGAGCGAGATCACCGGGCGGCCGAGGATCTCCTGCGCCTCGGCGTGCGCCGCCGGATCGGTACGGAAGCCGTGCCCGGCCAGGATCAGGCCGCCGTACGCGCCCGGCACGTAGGCGAAGTCGCCCTCACCCTCGTTGACGTGCACCGGATCGGCGAACGTCCAGGGGCCCCCGGCGTAGAAGAGCTGGTGGGCGGCCGCCTCGGCGGAACGCTCCGGGTGCTTGAAGCGGGCGCCGTAGACCGTACCGTCGACGGAGAAGGCGCCGTTGGCCGCGTACACCATGTCGGGAAGGCCGGGGCGCGCGTCCAGGACGTGGACCGTGTGGCCGAGGTCCGTCAGGGTGTCCCGGAGCAGTTGCCACTGCTTGAGCGCGAGGGCCGGATCAACCGGGACGGTGGTGTCCATCCAGGGGTTGATCGCGTATTCGACCGTGAAGTGCTCAGGCGGACACATCAGATATGTCCTGATACGCGGCAAGCGCTCCGTGTAGCTCATGAGGTAAAGGGTAGGTAGGCTGGCACGACCGAAACAGCTCGAAGTCTTGCTCGTCGGAGGCGAATCGTTGCAGATAGACGCCGTTGACCAGCGAATCATTGCGTTGCTCATCGCAGACGCGCGGGCGTCGTACGCCGAGATCGGCGCCAAGGTCTCCCTCAGCGCACCGGCGGTGAAGAGGCGCGTCGATCGGCTGCGCTCCAGCGGGGTGATAAAGGGATTCACGACCGTCATCGAGCCCGCCGCCGTGGGCTGGACGACCGAGGCGTTCGTCGAGCTCTTCTGCACCGGCCGGACCACACCCGCACAGATCACCGTCGCCACCCGGCGGCACCCCGAGGTCGTGGGGGCGTACACGGTGTCGGGGCAGGCGGACGCGCTCGTGCACCTGCGCGCCGCCGACATCGGGCACCTGGAACAGGCGCTGGAGCGGCTGCGCGCGGAGCCGTTCGTCACCTCCACCCGCAGCATGGTGGTGCTGTCGCGGCTGGTCGAGGTGCCGACGCCGGTGCCCGCCCCGAATTAGCAAGGAACCGCCGGCGGCCCGCGGGCGTCACACACCCATGTCGCGCCGTCTGCTCCTCTGCGCCGTTCTGGCCCTCACGACCCCGCTCGCCGGCTGCACCTCGGACCCCGCTAGGCCCGCGCCGCCAGCCGTCCCGCCCGCCACCGGCGCCGCCGGTGCGATGCGGCTGGTCGCGTTCGACTCGTGCGAGCAACTCATCGCCGACCTGCGCAAGGCGGCGAAGGCCAACGTCGAGCCGTACGGCTTCGGCGGCGGCATGGGCATGCCGGAGGCGTTCACCCGCGGCGGCGCCCGGACGATGGCCGACGCCGCGGCGGCCAAGGAGGCATCGGGGGCCGCCGCGCCGCCGCAGTACTCGGGCACCAACGTGCACGAGCAGGGCGCCGACGAACCCGACCTGGTCAAGACCGACGGGCGGCGGATCGTCACCATCAGCCAGGGCTACCTGCGGGTGGTGGACGCCGCCAGCCGCCGGGAGACCGGCCGGCTCGACCTGGACGTGCAAGGCCAGCTCCAACTGCTGCTCTCCGGCGACCGGGCCCTCGTGCTCGTGCCGGCGGGATACCTCTACCGGCGCTACATCGACAAGCGGGCGGCGATGCCGGAAGGCCCGCAGGTGCTGCTCGTCGACCTGGCCGGTACGCCGAAGATCGTCAGCCGCTACCGGGCCGAAGGCAACCTGGTCGACGCCCGGATGACCGGCAGCACCGCGCGGATCGTGCTCCGGACCACGCCGCGGATCAAGTTCCCGGACGCGCCGAGGGTCTCGGACGAGCGCAAGCGCCTCGCCCTCAACAAGGCCGCTATCGACCGCGCCCCCGGCGCGGCGTGGCTGCCCGGCTGGGAGGTCACCGACGGCGCACAGACCACCAAGGGCAACGTCGACTGCGGCCGGGTCAGCCGGCCGACGGACTACTCGGGCGGCTCCCTCGTCAGCATCATGACCTTCGACCTGGCCCGGCCCGCCCTCGGCAGCGGAGACCCCGTCACGATCGTCGCCGACGGCGACACGGTCTACGGCACCGCGGACAGCCTCTACCTGGCCAGCGACCAGCGCTGGCGGCTCGACCGCTTCGCCGGCCGCGCGGCCATGCCCGTACGCGAAGAGACGGACCTCTACAAGTTCACGATCCAGGGCAACCAGCCGCCGGTGTACCGGGCCGCCGGTGCCGTGCCGGGCTACCTGATCAACCAGTACGCGCTGTCCGAATGGGACGGACACCTGCGGGCCGCCACCACCAACGCCAAGACCGAGCGGTCGGCCGTCCGGGTGCTGGCCGAGCGGGACGGCAAGCTCGTACAGACCGGGATCGTCGACGGCCTCGGCAAGGGCGAGCGGATCTACTCCGTCCGCTTCATCGGCGCCCGCGGCTACGTCGTCACCTTCAAGCAGACCGACCCGCTGTACAGCCTCGACCTGAGCGACCCGGCCAAGCCCGAGGTCACCGGCGAACTCAAGATCACCGGCTACTCGGCGCACCTGCAGCCGGTCGGCGAGGACCGGCTGATCGGCATCGGCCAGGAGGCCGACGCCGACGGGCGTACCCAGGGCACCCAGATCTCGCTCTTCGACGTCTCGGACCCGGCCGAGCCGAAGCGACTCGCCCGGTACCACCTCCCGCAGGCCTACTCCGACGCCGAGTACGACCCGCACGCGCTGCTCTGGTGGCCGGCTACCAACCTGCTGGTGGTGCCGGTGAACACCTGGGACAGCATCGGCTCGAAAAGCGAGGCGCTGGCGCTGCGGGTGACCGACGGCATCGCGCTCACCGACCGGATCACCCAGCCCACCACCGCCGCCTACCAGCCGATGATCCAACGCTCGCTGGTCATCGGGAACGTGCTCTGGACGGTGTCGGAATCGGGCCTGCAGGCATCGGACCTGTCCACGATGGACCGGGTCGGCTGGCTGCCCAGCGCCTAGGACACGCCCTAGAGGTACATCCCCGTGCGGTGGTCGTCGCCGTCCTTCGCGTCCTTGGGAGGTACCGGCTTGTCGCCCTCGCCGAAGAAGCGCTTGCCGCCGAACTCGCCGTGCAGCCGATCGTCCAGCTCGTCAGCGAGCCCGGTCATCACCTGCACGGCGAGCATGAGGTGGGTGGCCTGGAAGTTGCGGCCGAAGACGGGGATGGACGCCCAGACGGTGTCCTGCGCGCAGTAGAGCCGGCCGATCGGCATCCTGTTCGTCAGCTCGGAGAGCTTCATGTACAGCTGCTCGGTCGGCTCGACCTCGGTCAGAATCGGCGAGAAGACGTCGACCAGCGGCGGGTTGTCGCGCACCCGCACGAAGACCATGGCGGAGCCGGCCCGGATGCCGATGTCACCGTCGTTGTCGACCTGAAGCTGGTCCACGGTGGTCTTGGACATCGTCGCGACCACCGTGCGCACCCGCTCCTCGAGCGGGATGACCTCGTCGGCGGCGTTCGCGAGCGCCTCGGAGAGCACGCCGTCCTCGTCGAGGTCGTCGAGGCTCAACTCGTCGGTGATGCTGGGCTCGTGCCGGGCCGTGCCGAGTGGCGCGGTCTCGATCGGCTCGTCCGCGCCGTCGTGCACGAGGTAGACCAGGAAGGCGGGGTGCGGCGCGCCGTACACGTCGCGCAGCGTGCGGGAGACGATCGCACCGATCTGCTTCGCGGCGTCGGTGGTCGAGCGGAGGCCGAACGAGTCACCCGAGTCGGGCAGCACACCGGGCGGCGACCAGCCCAGCGCGACCAGGTCGGCGACCGACGAACGGTTCATCCGGAAGCCCTCCGGCAGGCCGGCGTTACCGACCGCCAGCGCCTCGACTACACCATCGGCCAGGACCCGCATGCTCACCGAATACACGGCCGTGCCGGTGCCCGACGCAGTCGGATCGAGCGTGATGTCGACGTGCGCGCCGTCGGGCAACGTGGGCAGCAGCGTGCCCAGCGCCCCCGCGAACTCCCGCCAGGCCTCGGTCACCTTCGCCCGCAGGTCGGCAGTCGTCGGCTCGTCGAGCAGGACGCCTTCAGGCTGGTCAGCCGTGTTCTCCGCCATCATGATCGTTACCTCCGCTCCGTCACCCTATCGAGCGAGCGGCCGGCCCATAGGGCCGCGTCTCATTCCTGACCGTCGACGGTCCAGCCGGCCGCCAGGGTGGTGAGCCGCGCGGCCACGTCGGCCGGGTCCGCGCCGCGACCCACGGCGACCCCCATCAGGTACGTCGTGACAGGCGCACCCGGCCGCAGCACGTTGTGCGCGACATCGCGGGCGACATCGAGCACCTCCGTCGAGTCGACGTCAGCCGGTACGAGGTCCAACTCGGCGCAGGCTGCCCTGATCCAGGCGTCAAGCACGTTCACCGGGCCCATTCCTCCGCGGTCCGCAGGTCGTCGTCGGTGTCGCAGTCGAACCACGGCGGCGGGCCGGGACGTCGCCACGACACCTCTATGAAGCGCAGATGCTCCATGAGGGTCTGCATCGAGGCGCCGTGCAGGCTGCCGCGTTCCTCGGCCACCAGGTCGAGTGCCTGGCGCAGCGCCGTCGTACGCCAAACCCCGCAGAGCGACTGGCGACGGCCCTCCGCGTCCCGGTAGACCGCGCCCTGCATCGGCGCCGACTCGACGGTGAGCCGAAGCACATCGATGGCCTCGCCCGTGAGCAGGGGCAGGTCGGCCGCGAGCAGCGCGGTGAAACTGACGTCGTCGGGAACGAGCATGAGACCGGCCGCGGTCGCGGCGACCGGGCCGCCGCCGGGCGGCTGCTCGCTGGTGGAGGAGACCGGGACGGGCAGATCGGGCGGCACCCGGCCGACCACCACCTGCGGGTCGGCGTCGTGCACCGCGGCCAGGACACGCGTCAGCATCGACTGGCCGGCAACCGGGATGGTGGGCTTGTCCGCACCACCCATCCGACGCGCCGCACCGCCGGCCAACACCACCGCCGCGAATCCCCCCACGTACGTACCGTATCCCGTTGGCGACATGAGCGTGACTGTGCGGACGCCTTTGCGCTTCCGGACCGGCTTCGCAGCCCTGCCAGCCGGCCACCCGGGGCCGATCGGCGTTCCAGGCAGCCTGCATTCCTTCCGGGCCGGACGGGCAATCGTCCTGGGCCGGTCCGCGCTCCCATCAGGCTCGCACCCGCTCCGGCCAGACCGGCAATCGTCCTCGGCCGGCCGGTGCTTCCGTCGGGCTCGCATTCGGCCCGGCCTTACCGGCACCCGTCCTGGCCGGCCCTGCGCTCCCGGCAGCTCGCACTCGCTCCGACCAGACCCGCCATCGCCCTGGGCCGGCCGACGCTCTGGCAAGCTCGGTTTCGTCCCGGGCTCACTGGCACCCGTCCTGGACCGGCCCGCGCTCCCGCCGGGCTGGCACTCGTTCCGGCCAGACCCGCAATCTTCCCGGGCCGACCGGCGCCCCCTCCAGGCTCGCATTCGGCCTGGCCGCTCTGGCGCACCCGTCCCGGGCCAGCCCACGCTCCCGCCAGGCCCGCATTCGTCCCGGCCACGCTGGCACCCGTCCCGGACCAGCCCGCGCTCCCGGCAAGCTCGCACTCTTCCCCAGGGCTGGCTGGCGCTCCCGGCAGGACGGGCGCTCCCGGCAGGACGGGCGCTCCCGGCAGGACGGTGTTCGTTCGGGGCTGGATTGTTCGGGG
Organism: Actinoplanes sp. NPDC049118; assembly: GCF_040648555.1. Taxonomy (NCBI): domain Bacteria; kingdom Bacillati; phylum Actinomycetota; class Actinomycetes; order Micromonosporales; family Micromonosporaceae; genus Actinoplanes; species Actinoplanes sp. NPDC049118. The sequence goes on along the minus strand of NZ_JBEZDY010000007.1, from coordinate 292,258 downwards.
CTGGCGTCCGTTGTAGGGCTTCCGTTCGGCGGTGGGGTTCGCCTCTCGGGCGACTCCCGTCCGTGTCGCTTCGCGCGTCGGGCGGTCTTGGCGCCGGGCGGAATACGCTCGTCGCCATGGCGCGCACGACGAACCGGCGACCGGTGTTGAAAATCAACCTGGATACGGACGCCGAGCCGCGCCGGCGGCCCGACGACCTGGCCGCCGAGGAGCCCCTGGAGATCCGGCTCCGGAAGGCGGCGCTCGCCGTGACCATGCGGACCCCGGGCCAGGACATCGATCTCGCGATGGGATTCCTGCTGACAGAGGGCATCATCCGCACGGCAACGGACGTGGTCACGGCGCAGTTGTGCGCGGGCACGGACACCCCGAACACGTACAACGTGGTCGATGTGGTGCTGGGCGTCGATGTTCCGCCGCCCGCGACCGACCCGAGCCGGAACTTCTACACGACCAGTTCGTGCGGGGTGTGCGGGAAGGCGAGCATCGACGCCGTGCGTACCCGCTCGCAGTTCGACGTGGCCGCGGACGCCTGCACGGTACCCGCGCGGGTCCTCGCCGAACTGCCCGGCCGGCTGCGGGCCGCACAGCGCACCTTCGACCGCACGGGAGGGCTGCACGCGGCCGGCCTGTTCACCGCCGAGGGCGAGCTACTGGCGCTGCGCGAGGACATAGGGCGGCACAACGCGGTCGACAAGGTCATCGGCTGGGCGCTTCGCGAGGGGCGGCTGCCGCTCGCCGGGCACGTGCTACTCGTCTCCGGGCGGGCCAGCTTCGAGCTGACCCAGAAGGCCTGGATGGCCGGCATACCGCTGCTCGCCGCCGTGTCCGCGCCGAGCACCCTGGCGGCGGAACTCGCCGACGAGGCGGGGATGACGCTCGTCGGATTCCTGCGAGGACCGTCGATGAACGTCTATGCCGGAACGCAACGCGTCATTGTCTGAGTTCATTCGGTCTTCGACGGGAATCAATCGCTTCCATGCGGCCGGGACATTCACGTTCATGAGGCTTTCCAATCTCCGCGTCACCGCAAGTGCTGGGAGCCTCACATGACGATCTCACGACGTAACCTCCTGCTCGGCGGCGCCGTGGCCGGCGCCGCGGGCGCGGTGACGACCTGGCCACAGGCGGCCACGGCGTCAGCCCCGCCCTACCGGGGGTCGCTACGCAGCGACCCGTTCACCCTCGGCGTCGCGTCGGGCGATCCCGAGCACGACGGATTCGTGCTCTGGACCCGGCTGGCACCGACTCCGCTGGCGGAGGACGGCCTCGGCGGGATGCCGTCCCGCGACGTACCCGTGTGGTGGGAACTGGCCGCCGACGCCGGATTCCGCCGGGTCGTACGCGTCGGCGTCGCCGTGGCTCGCGTCTCCGCCGCTCACACCGTCCACATCGAGCTGTACGGCCTGCTGCCCGGACGCGAGTACTTCTACCGTTTCAAGGCCGAGCGGTACGTGTCGCCGGTCGGCCGGACCCGCACGGCACCGGCGCCGTGGGCGAGCGGCGGCACCCTGGCGATGTCGTTCGCATCGTGCTCTCAGTTCGAACACGGCTACTTCACCGCGTACCGGCGGATGGCGGAGGATGAACCGGACCTCGTCCTGCACCTGGGCGACTACCAGTACGAGTACGCGCCCGGCACGTACAAAACCCCCGGCGGCAATCCGCGCGACCACTCCGGTCCGGAGACGGTGACGCTGGCGAACTACCGGCAGCGGCACGCGCAGTACAAGACCGATCCGGACCTTCAGGCGGCGCACGCCGTCGCACCCTGGGCCGTCGTCTTCGACGACCACGAGATCGAGAACAACTGGGCGGACGAGGTACCGGAGCAGCCGGATCCCCTGTTCCTCGCCCGGCGTGCGGCCGCGTTCAAGGCCTACTACGAGAACATGCCGCTGCGCCGAACCTCGATTCCGCGCGGCATCGACATGCGGCTGTACCGGCGGCTGCACTGGGGCCGGCTGGCCACGTTCCACATGCTCGACACCCGGCAGTTCCGCGACGACCAGGGTTGCGGCGACGGCTACAAGGACTGCCCGGCCGCGCTGGACCCGGCCCGCTCGATCACCGGCGCCAAGCAGGAGGCCTGGCTGCTCGACGGCTTCCACCGCTCCTCGGCCCGCTGGGACATCCTGGGCCAGCAGGTCTTCTTCGGCCAGCGCGACAACGACTCCGGCCCGGCGAAGGTGGTGAGCATGGACTCGTGGGACGGCTACGCGGCCTCCCGCGACCGGATCACGCGCGGCTGGGTGGACGCGGGCGTACGCAATCCGGTGGTGCTGACGGGTGACGTGCACGCGCACTGGGCGGACGAGCTGAAGCTGGACTACGCCGACCCGACGTCGCGAACGGTGGGTACCGAGTTGGTGTGCTCATCGATCACCTCCAACGGGGACGGTGCGGACGTCGTGGGGGGCACGCACCCGTGGGCTGCCTGGAACCCGCACCTGCGCTTCTACAACAGTCAGCGCGGCTACGTCCGCACGACGATCACCAAGGACTCACTGACCGCCGACTTCCAGGTACTGCCGTATGTGAGCCAGGCCGGGGCTCCGGTACACACGCGGGCGACGTTCGTCATCGAGGACCGGGTGCCGGGGTTGCAGCAGGTCGCCGACAACCCGACGCCGGCCGGAGGTGCGACGTTGCGGGCCGGTGACCTGGGACCGGAGACGGTCCGGCAGGAGAGCCAGCGGCCTTGAGCCGCTTCGACGATCAAATGCGGTGACGGGTGGCCCGGCGGAAGATTCTCGGCCGGGCCACCCGCTCCGCGGACCGGGCCGGTGCCTCGGAGTCGCCATCCCGCTCAGCGTGACCCGCCCGCTCAAGGCGGGTTGACCGCTCAACGTGACCTGCCCGCCCAGCACCGTCCACCCCATCAGCACGGGTAGACCGCCCAGCACGATCCACCCGCTCAGCACGCTTAGACCGCTCAGCACGAGGGGACCGCTCAGCACGGGTAGACCGCTGGGCGTGAGCCTCCCGCTCCGGGGGCTCAAGCCGCCCATCGTGGGTTGACCGCTCAACGCCGGTTGACCGATCAGCTGGATCCGCCCGCTCAGCGCAGGTGGACGGCTCAGCACGGGTTGATCGCTGGGCGTGAGCCTCCCATTCCGAGGGATCAAGCCGCCTGTCGTGGGTTGACCGCTCGGCGCGATCCACTCGCTCAGCACGAGTGGACCGCTCGGCGCGATCCGCTCGCTCAGCGCGAGGGGACCGGCTGGCGTGAGACGTCCGCTCCGGGGGCTCAACCCACTCCGAGCGGTCTGCTCGCTGCGGGTGGTCAGCCGGCTCGGCGTGACCTGGGGCCTCGCGGTCGGGATGTGCGTGCGGCTCTGGGCCGTCCTCGGAGTCCTCGTCAGGGTCGCGGGGGACTTCGGGGGCCCCGGCGACCGCGGGCCAGCCGTCCAGAACCGCCGGGTGCACCCCGTTGACCAGGGCCTGGTGGACCAGCATGGCGAGCGAGTAGTCCCTCTGCTCGTCGAGTGCCCGTTCCACGGCGACGCTTGCCAGCACACCCGATCCGGATCGCCAGGCCACGAAGGCGAGCAGCGAGGCCGGCGCCGGGGTGTACGTCGGCTCTACCCGGCGCATCACGTCCGACCAGAGCGCCAGCTCCCATTCCGCGGTGCGCGTCCTGGTCCAGGCGTAGTCGCGGACCGGCACGTGCAGGAGCAGCAGGCCCAGCCACGCGATCTCGTCGTCGGTGAGACGCCCGCCCGAGCGGTAACAGCGCTCGGCCTCCCGCACCGCTTTCCGGCCCGCCTGCCGCACCCGCTGGAAGAAGCGCGACTGGTCCGGCAGGAACGGAACCTCGTCATCCGCCTGGCCCGGCTCCGCCTGCGGCGCGTCGGGCACCTGGCCTGGCATCGGGGCCGCGGCTCCGGCCGCCGGATCCGGTTCACTGTCGTCCGGGCAGGCGACGACGCCTACCGGAGCCGCTGCGGACGCCGCAGCCTCCGAATCCGGCCCCGCGACCGCCACAGGCACAGACTCCAGCCGCCCGGACGCCGCAGTCTCCGAATCCGGCCGCACGGACGTCGCAGGCACGGACTCAGGCCGCACGGACGCCGCAGGCACGGACTCAGGCCGCACGGACGCCGCAGGCACGGACTCAGGCCGCACGGACGCCGCAGGCACGGACTCCGGCTGGCCGGTTGCCGGCGCGGAGTCCACCAAAGTGAAGTCCTCCGGCGTTAAGTCCGCGGCGGCGAGGCTTGCCAGGCGCAGGACCGCACGTGCCGTTGCCCCCGTCATCGCCTCACGGTCGTCGCCGGTCACCGGTGTCACCTGCGCCGCGAACATTTCTCGGCTCGGCAGGGCCACCGCGCCCGCGAAGGTCGCCTCGGCCGCCACCACGCTGTCCGGCGGCTCGCACGGCTGACCTTGGGGCGGGCAGCAGGCCGGGTCCGAGCAGAGGAATGACCAGTATCGGCCGTCCTCGACCCGCAGCTCCTCGATGATCACGAGGCCGACTCTGCGGAAGACGTCCGAGACGCGGAGGAGGGCGGGCGTCACGCGCTCCTTGTCGCCGTATCCGATGATCGCGACGGCCTGGACCTGTTGCCTGATCACCACGGATGCCAGGTGGAGCACCGCCGCTTTCGCCTCGTCGGCCGGCGCGTCCAGCTCGGGCAGGTCGGCTCGCACCGCGAAGGCGATCTCGGGGCCTCGCATCGCCACGACCGTCAAGCTATCCGCCGGATGGAAGCCGATCAGGAACGGCACGGCGGAGATGAGTTCGGCGGGAGAACTGACCTTCAGCTTCGTCATGCCGAGCAGCGTGGCGGAGTCGGCGCCTTCGCCGAGTGCCGAAGATCGTGCCTGTGGATAACTCGGTTATCCACAGGGGGTGAGCGCGGGAGCCCGTTCAGGAACGAAACTGCAACTCATGCAACTCGAGCCCGTCCTGCTGCCACTCGTGGGCATGCCGGTCCAGGTCCATGGTCAACTCGATCGACGACACCACGTCGTATCCCGCGGCGTGCAGGCTGCGGATCGCATCGACGTTCCGCGACGACGGCGAGATCGTCAGCGACACCATGCCGCGCTTCTTGGCCTCCGCCGCTACGTGACGCAGCAGCTTGCGGCCGACACCCTTGTGCCGGTGCGAGCCGGTGACGACGACCGGCTCCACCTCGCCGGCGCGACCCCGCATGATCAGGCCGACCAGCCCGATCACTCCGTCGTCCGCGTGGTCGGCGACCCAGAGCCCGCTCAGGTCCAGCCGGGTCAGATACTCCTCGAAGCCGGCCCCGCCGTCGTCCGCGGCATCGCCGTACATCTTGTTGTGCTGATAGGTCAGCTCCGACCACAGGCGGCGGCCAGCGCTGTGGTCGCTCGGCCGGTACGGACGCACCGCGACAGGTGTCATGCCGACATTTTGACTCCGAATCGGGCACGCCGTAACCCGAAGTGGAAGATAAGGCGGTGGATCTGGCGTACCTGCGCGCGCACCCCCAGCACCTCCCGACATTTCTCACGCATCAGCGGATCCGGGAGACACCCGTCGGTGGAGGTGACGTGTGCGCCGCATCCCGCTTGACCTTGGACGACGGCACGTCGCTGTTCACGAAGACGTGGCCCTCCGGAGACGCTCCCGAGCAGTTCTTCGCCACCGAGGCGGCTGGGCTGGAGTGGCTCCGGGAGGCGGGCACCGCGCCGGTCCCGGAGGTTGTTGTCGCACTTCCGGAGATGCTCGCGCTCGAGTGGATCGATGCCGGCCCCCCGTCGTCCGAGGCCGCCGAACGGCTCGGACGGGACCTGGCCGGGCTGCACCGCAAGGGTGCGGACGCTTTCGGCGCCGACTGGACGGGATTCATCGGCCCGCTGGCCCAGGACAACACTCCCTCCCGGGGGCCCTGGGGGCCGTGGTTCGCGGAACGGCGGCTGCGGCCGTACCTGAAGATCTCGGCCGACGCCGGCGCGCTGTCGGCGGCGGACGTCGCGGTCGTGGAGCGGGTCATCTCGAGGATCGAGGGATACGGCGGGGAGGAGCCGCCTGCCCGCATCCACGGGGACCTGTGGCCGGGGAACGTGCTCTGGGCTGCCGACGGGCGGGCGTGGCTTGTCGACCCTGCCGCGCACGGTGGCCATCGGGAGACCGACCTGGCTCAGCTGGCGCTCTTCGGCGGGGCCCCGCACCTCAAGGCGATCATCTCCGCGTACGGGGAGGTGTGGCCGCTGGCCGACGGTTGGCGGGAGCGAGTGCCGCTGCATCAACTACACCTTCTACTTGTGCACACGGCGGCGTTCGGGGGTGCATACCGGGGCGCGGTGCGCGCCGCGGCGGACGCGGCGCTCGACGGCTGACGCCCGCCCAGGGCTTCGTCGCGGGCCGAGCGCACCGCCGTGGCCGAGCAGGGCGAGGATCTCGTCGTTCCCGGGCCTCGTCGCCTGGGAGGCCGGCCCGGCTCCCGGGACCGGCGGTGGCCTGCGTCCCACCGGGTAGCGGGCAGGGGCGAATGTCGTACTCAAGCGCTAGGTTCGACCAGTGAGCAACCTCGGCGGGTCGTACAGGCGGCTCCTGGTTTCCGCGGGCGTGGGTGCCCGGCGGGGCGGGGGGCCGACATGAGCGTGCTCGCCGACCGGTTCGGGCGGGTGGCGACCGACCTGAGGGTGTCGCTGACCGACCGCTGCAACCTGCGCTGCACCTACTGCATGCCCGAGGAAGGGCTCGCCTGGATGCCGCGGGAGCAGCAGCTCACCGACGACGAGGTCGGGCGGCTGATCCGCATCGCCGTCGAGCAGCTGGGCGTGACCGACGTGCGGTTCACCGGGGGCGAGCCGCTGATCCGGCGCGGGCTGCTGGGCATCGTTTCGGCCGCCGCGGCGCTCAGCCCGCGGCCCAAGCTGTCCATCACCACCAACGGCATCGGTCTCGAGCGGATGGCCGGGCCGCTGCTCGACGCCGGGCTTGACCGGGTCAACGTCTCGCTGGACACACTCTCGCCCGAGCGCTTCCGCGAGCTCACCCACCGGGACCGGCACGCCGACGTCCTGAAGGGCCTGGCCGGCGCCGCGCAGGCCGGGCTCACGCCCGTGAAGATCAACACCGTGCTGATGCGCGGGATCAACGACGACGAGGCGCCGGACCTGCTGCGCTTCGCGCTGAATCATGGATACGAGCTGAGGTTCATCGAGCAGATGCCGCTCGACGCCCAGCACCAGTGGGACCGGCACGAGATGGTCACCGCCGAGGCGATCCTGGCGTCGCTGGAGCCGTTCGGGCTCCAACCCGATCCGGTTTCACGTGGAACGGCGCCGGCCGAGACCTGGATCGTGCCGGGCTACCGCGACGCGGCCGGCAACCCGGCCCGGGTGGGTGTGATCGGCAGCGTGACCAGGCCGTTCTGCGGCGATTGCGATCGCACCCGGCTCACGGCCGACGGACAGGTCCGCAACTGCCTCTTCGCCACGGACGAGTCCGACCTTCGCGGCCTGCTGCGCGCCGGCGGATCCGACGCGGAGATCGCGGCGGCCTGGCAGGCCGCGATGTGGGGCAAGCGCGCGGGTCACGGCATCGACGACCCGTCGTTCCTGCAGCCTGCCCGCCCGATGTCGGCGATCGGCGGCTGAGATGTCTTCGACCGAACCGGAGCCCGCTACCAGCACGCCGGTGGGCGGGGATCCCGGTTGTTCGATGTTCTTGGCGCGGAGGTGAGCGGAATGCTCGAGATTCGTTACTTCGCCGGGGCCCGGGCCGCGGCCGGGACGCAGGTCGAGCGCATCGCCGCCACCTCTCTCGACGATTTGACGAGCGTCCTGACCGAGCGGCACGGGGAGCGACTCGCCGTGGTGCTCAAGGCCGCCAGCTTCCTGGTCGACGGCCTCGCCTGTCATGATCGGCAGGCGGCGCTGCCCGCCGGCGCGACGGTGGACGTCCTGCCGCCGTTTGCTGGGGGTTGAGCTTGTTCGCGTTCGTTGGGCTGATCATCGTTGTGATCGGCCTGATCCACTTCTACCTGTGGAAACGGCTGGTTCGTGACCCGCTGCGGCCGGGCCGGATCCGGAAGCTCGGCGGCTGGGCTGCGGTCATGCTCGCAGTGCTGGTCCCGGCCACGCTGATCGGCACGCGGCTCGGCCTCGAGTGGCTGGCCTGGCCGGGCTTCCTGTGGATCGCGCTGATGTTCTACCTGTTGGTGACGCTGGCGGTTCTCGAGATCCCCCGCCTGGTCATCAACCTGTGGATCACCGCCGCCGCGAAGCGCGCGGCAACCGACTCCGAATCCACCCGTCTCATCGCGTCCCCAGACCCGGCGTCAATCTCGGCACCCGCCCCAGACCCGGCGTCAGCCTCGGCACCCGCCCCAGACCCGGCGTCAGCCTCGGCACCCGCCCCAGACCCGGCGTCAGCCTCGGCACCCGCCTCGGCCCCGGCCGAGCACAGCGTCCACGCGGCAGCCGAACAACCAGACCGATCATCAGCCGCCCGCCCACTCGAACGGGACGCGAGCCCCGAGAACGCCGCCGCCGAGCTCGGCACCCAGCCGGCGTTCTACCCGGCGTCGTCGACCAACGCGTCGCTGCCACCCAGCGCGACAGCACCAGCCATGGCATCACCGAACACGGCGACAGCGCGAGCCAACCCGGCACAGCCGGCCACCGAGGGCGGGCCGACCAACGAAGCGCGGCCAACCACCACGACAGGACCAGCCAACCCGGCAGAACCAATCAACGGGGGCACACAAACCAACGAGGCGCGGCCAACCACCGCGGCAGGACCGGCTCAGGCCACGGCTGCGCCCGTGGACTCGACACCCGGCGCGACCCCGGCGGCGAACTCTCAGGACGCGGTGACCACGCCGGGCGCCGCCACCGGCGCTGAGGTCCCGGCGCAGCAGCCCGGGATCGACCGCAGGCTCCTGCTCGCCCGCGGCGCCGCGATCTTCGCCGGTCTCACCGCCGCCGCCATCACCGGCTACGGCGTCAAGACCGCCCTCGGCCCGCCGCAGCTGGACCGGGTCCAGTTCCCCCTCGCCAAGCTCCCCCGCGCCATGGACGGGACCCGGCTCGCCGTCGTCTCCGACATCCATCTCGGGCCGCTCACCGGTACCCGGCACGCCGGTCGCATCGTCGAGCTGATCAACTCCGTGAACGCCGACATCGTCTGCATCGTCGGGGACCTGGTCGACGGCAGCGTCGCGGAGCTGGGCAGGTTCGCCGCGCCGCTGGCCGACATCCGGTCCCGGCGTGGCGCCTACTTCGTCACCGGCAACCACGAGTACTACTCCGGGTACCAGGAGTGGATCACCGAGGTGGCGCGGCTCGGCGTGCGGCCGCTGCGCAACGAGCGGCTCGAGATCGACGGCATCGACCTTGCCGGCGTCAACGACCTGGGCGGCGCGGACTTCGGGGACGGGCCCGATCTGCAGCGTGCCCTGGGCGACCGCGACCCGGGCCGTCCCGTGGTGCTCATGGCCCATCAGCCCGTCGTCGCCCGCGACGCCGCGCCGTTCGGGGTCGACCTGCAGGTCTCCGGGCACACGCACGGCGGCCAGATGGTGCCGTTCAACCTGCTCGTGCCGCTGCAGCAGCCCGTGGTGAGTGGGCTCGGCGACGTCGACGGCGTGCCCGTCTACGTGACCAACGGCGCCGGGTTCTGGGGGCCGCCGGTCCGGGTGGGCGCTCCGCCACAGGTCACCGTCATCGAACTGCGTACCCCTTAGAAGTGAATCTTCGGTGTTCTACTGAGCCACGGCTCGGATCTCCACAGGATTCAATAGTGGATCGGTTATGTCACTTCGCGCGTGGCGGCTCGTGGCGCGCCCCGCGGTCGTGACAGGATGCAGCGTGCCCTCGGTTAGCGAAGGGTCCTCGGTCGCCGCGGACACATACGTCGCGGATCTGCACATCCACTCCAAGTACTCGCGAGCCTGCAGCCGTGACCTGACCCTGCCGAACCTCGCCTGGTGGGCACGCCGCAAGGGCATCGCGGTGCTCGGCACCGGCGACTTCACGCATCCGGCCTGGTTCGACCACCTCCGCGAGAACCTGCACCCGGCCGACGAGCCGGGGCTGTTCCGGCTGAGCGGAGACGCGGAGCAGGAGGTCAGCCGCCGGCTCCCGCCGATCCTGCAGGGCACCGACAGCGCGCGGTTCATGCTCAGCGTCGAGATCTCCACGATCTACAAGCGGGACGACCGCACCCGCAAGGTGCACCACCTGATCTACCTGCCGGATCTCGAGGCCGCCGCCCGGTTCAACACCGCGCTGGGCCGGATCGGCAATCTCACCGCGGACGGCCGGCCGATCCTCGGCCTCGACTCCCGCGACCTGCTGGAGATCGTGCTCGAGGCCAGCCCGGACGGCTATCTCGTGCCCGCGCACATCTGGACGCCCTGGTTCTCCGCGCTCGGCTCGAAGTCCGGCTTCGACGCGATCGCCGACTGCTATGCCGACCTCGCCGACCACATCACCGCGGTCGAGACCGGCCTCTCCTCCGACCCGGAGATGAACTGGCGGGTGTCGAGCCTCGACCGCTACCGCCTGGTGTCCAATTCGGACGCGCATTCGCCGGCGGCGCTGGCCCGCGAGGCGACCCTGTTCACCGGGGCGCCGGACTACTTCGCGATCAAGGACGGGCACACCCTCGCCGGAACCCTGGAGTTCTTCCCGGAAGAGGGCAAATACCACGCCGACGGTCACCGCGCCTGCGGCATCAACTGGTCGCCGCAGCAGACCCGGGAGCACGGCGGCCGCTGCCCGGAGTGCGGCAAACCGCTGACGGTCGGCGTGCTCAGCCGCGTCGAGGATCTCGCGGACCGGACCAGCGGCGGCGAGCGGCCGCAGCAGGTCGTCCACCTGATCCAGCTCGCCGAGATCCTGGGCGAGATCAACGGCGTCGGCCCGAAGTCCAAGACCGTGGACGGGCAGCTCAACCACCTGGTCGCCGGCCTCGGCGCCGAGCTGGACATCCTGCGGAACGTCCCGCTCGACGAGATCGGTGTGACCGGCGGCGAGCAGCTGCGGGAGGCGATCGACCGGCTGCGCCGCGGCGACGTGCGCCGGCTCTCCGGGTACGACGGCGAGTACGGCGTCATCACGCTCTTCGAGCCCGGCGAGCTGCGGAACAAGCAGAACGCTCCGCAGGCCGAGACGTTGTTCGACATGATCCCCATCCCGGTGCCGCAGCAGCGCAGGGCCGAGCCGGCGGTCGGCCGCGCGCCCGTGCCGAAGGCGGCCAAGGAGCCGAAGAAGAAGGCACCGCCGCTGCCGCCGCCGGCCAGCCCGCACGAGCCGTTCGAGCCGATGCTGGCCGGCATGGAAGAGGTCGGCACCGGCCTGCTGGACCGCCTCGACGCCATGCAGCGCGTCGCCGCGTCCGCGCCGGGCGGCCCGCTGCTGATCGTGGCCGGGCCGGGCACCGGCAAGACCCGCACGCTGACGCACCGGATCGCCTATCTCTGCGCCGAGCTGGGCGTCTTCCCCGAGCGCTGCCTGGCGATCACCTTCACCCGGCGCGCCGCCGAGGAGATGCGGCACCGCCTCGACGCCCTGATGGGCGACGTCGCCGAGGACATCACGGTCGGCACGTTCCACTCCGTCGGGCTGACCATCCTGAAGGAGAACGCCAAGACCGCCGGGCTGGGCGCCAACTGGCGCATCGCCGACGACGCCGAGCGCGCCGCCGCCCGCGAGCAGGCCGGCGACGACGATCAGGCGTACACGAAGCTGCTCCGCCAGCAGGACCTGGTCGACCTGGATGACCTGCTCACGATGCCCGTCGCGCTGCTGCGCGACGAACCGGACCTGGTCGAGCGCTACCGCAAGCGCTGGCAGTGGCTCTTCGTGGACGAGTACCAGGACGTCGACGACGTGCAGTACGAGCTGCTCCGGCTGCTCTCGCCGGCGAACGGGAACCTGTGCGCGATCGGCGACCCGGATCAGGCGATCTACTCGTTCCGCGGCGCGGACGTCGGCTACTTCCTGCGCTTCTCCCGCGACTTCACGGACGCGCGCCTGGTCCGGCTGACCCGCAACTACCGCTCGTCGGCGCCGATCCTGGCCGCGGCGGTGCAGGCGATCGCCCCGACCACCCTGGTCAACGGCCGCCGCCTCGACCCGGCCCGGGTGAACCCGGAGTCCCCGCTGGTCGGCCGCTACTTCGCGGCCAGCGTCGCGGACGAGGCCGACTTCGTGGTCCGCACGATCGACGAACTGGTCGGCGGGCTCTCGCACCGCTCTCTGGACTCGGGCCGTATCGACTCACGGGCGGTCGCACCCGGAACCCTGTCTTTCTCGGACATCGCGGTCCTCTACCGCACCGACTCGCAGGCTCAGGTCGTCGTGGATGCGCTGTCGCGCGCCGGCGTACCCGTGCAAAAGCGGTCACATAATCGCCTGCGGGATCGGCCGGGGGTCCAGGTGATCGCCCGCGAACTGCGCCACGCGGACGGCCTCGCCGGGTCGCCGGCGGCGCGCGTCAAGGTGACGGCCCAGGTCCTGGCGCAGCGCTACGCGGCGCCGACGCTGGACGCCGAGCACCTGGCGCCGGAGGACATCTGGACGGCCGCCGACCTGCTGATGCCGCTCGCACACCGGACCGGCGAGGACATGACCCGCTTCCTGCAGGAGATCGCCACGGGTGCCGAGGTCGACGCCCTCGACCCGCGCGCGGAGGCGGTCAACCTGCTGACCCTGCACGCGGCGAAGGGCCTGGAGTTCCCGGTGGTCTTCCTGGTCGGCTGCGAGGACGGGCTGCTGCCGCTGCGCTGGCCCGGCGCCAAACCGACCGATGACGAGACGGCCGAGGAGCGGCGCCTGTTCTTCGTGGGCCTGACCCGGGCGCAGGACCGGCTCTACGTGAGCCACGCGGCGCGCCGCTTCCGGCACGGCACGGAGCGCGAGCAGTCGCCGACCCCGTTCCTTGACGCGATCGACGTTGGGCTGTTCGAGCGGATGGGCGACAAGGTTCCTTCGCGCCCGAAGGACCGGCAGCTGAGGCTGCTCTAACCGGCGGCGATCAGTGCTACCAGGGCCCCGGCCAGCAGCGCCGGGCCGAGGGGAAGCGGCGTCCGGCGGTCTGCCCTCCGGGTCAGCAGCAGCGACAGTGCCACCGGTCCGTTGATCAGGTGCGGGGCGAGCAGGCCGATTGCGACGGCCGGCCAGCCGGCGTTGCCGAGGGTGAAGGCCAGCACCGCCGCCAGTTTCACGTCACCGAGCCCGAGGCCACCGCCCGGGAGCAGCGCGACGAACAGGTAGATCGCACCGGTCAGGGCCGCCGCCATTAGAGCGCGGACCGGGCGCCCAGGCTCGCCGGTTGCCAGCGCGCCCAGGGACAGCGGAACGACCGTCGCGGCCGCGAACAGCGCCACCAGCGGGTCGGGCAGGCGCAGGCAGCGGAGGTCGATCGCCGCCAGCAGTACGCCGAGAACCGCCGCCGGCAGCAGCACGATCAGCAGCGGTGCCGGGCCGATCGCCGTACCCAGCAGTCCCGCCGTCAGGGTGCCCGCGGCGATCGTCCACACCGGCGGCGGGGCGCAGCGGCACGACGCTCCCGCCCGTACCCATGTCTCGGTGGGGGTCTCGCAGGCGGCGCACGCGGAACTCGGCGGGGTTCCCCGCGGGACCGCCAGGCGGTGGGCGATGCGGGGGACGAAGGCGGACGCCGCGCCGCCGAACGTGGCGGCGAGGACGGCGACCGGGAGCGACATGGGGCTGAACGGTAGTGGTCCGGTGGGTGCCGCGTGGGTCGCCTTGCCGACACATGCGGCGATTAGCCCTGTTGTCACCGAGTTGAGCCCAGGACGGCGCGATTCCGGGAGGGAACGCGTCGGGGGTCCACGCTACGGTGGCGTACAGCGAACCCGCGCCTGGAGGAACCCCGATGTCGCAGAACGGCCCCTACCCCGGCCAAGGCTGGTCGGCCGGCGGTTCGTCGGGTTCCGACGAACCGTACACGGAGCCGGCCGACCCCTGGGGTGATGCCGCCACCCAGTCCTCGCCCGCGCCCGAGGTCGCCTGGGGCGGCCAGCCGATGTCGGTGCCCCCGGTGAACGAGAATTCGTCCGCCTACGGCTACCCCGGCGCCCCGCTCAACGGCGCGCCGCCGGTGTGGCAGCCGCCGCATGCGGCCCCGCTTCCGGTCAAGCGGCGCAACAGCCCGATCATCGCCCTGGTGATCGTGCTGGTCCTGCTCATCTGTGGCGGCCTCGGCACCGCGGGCTGGCTCCTGCAACGCGACGACGAGAAGTCGGGCGGCGCCGGGCAGCCGACGGCCGCGCCGACCGCAACCACCGCCGGCGCCGTGCCCGACCCGCAGAGCAGCGAGGACGCGCGGTTCGTGAACAAGGGCCAATGTGTACGCAACGAGGGTTCGGCCGACGACAGCCCCGACCTCAAGATCGTGTCCTGCGCCAGCGGCACCTACGAGGTGCTCAAGCGGGTCGACGGCCGCACCACCGGCGAGGCCGACGCCGAGTCGAAGTGCGGAAAGGTCTCGAAGTACACGAAGTGGTATTTCTACGACAGCGAGCTGGACAGCCTCGACTTCGTGCTGTGCCTCAAGGAGTATGGCGTCGACTAGCCCTCTCTAGCAGAGACGCTAGAGAGCCGTAGAGAGTGTTCGAATCCCATCTCTAGCTTTTCGGCTAGAGAGCCCGATACGGTGCTATCCGTGGATCCGGTTCGGAACCCGTACGCGCCCGGCGCCGGCCAACGCCCGCCCGAGCTGGCCGGACGTGGGCGCGAGCTGGACGCCTTCGATGTGGTTCTCGAGCGCGTCGCCCGCGGCCGCCCCGAACGCAGCCTCGTCCTGACCGGCCTGCGTGGCGTCGGCAAGACCGTCCTGCTGAACACCCTGCGCTCGGCCGCGATCGGCCGGCTCTGGGGCACCGGCAAGATCGAGGCCCGGCCGGACCAGTCGCTGCGCCGGCCCGTGTCCGCCGCGCTGCACATGGCGATCCGCGAGCTGGCGCCGCACCACCGCAACCCCGAGCGGGTCGACGAGGTGCTGGCGGTGCTCAAGGCGTTCGCCCTGCGGGCCAACGACTCCTCGGCCAAGCTGCGCGACCGGTGGACCCCCGGCATCGACGTGCCGGCGGCACGGGGGCGCGCCGACTCCGGCGACATCGAGATCGACCTGGTCGAGCTCTTCACCGACGCGGCCTCGCTCGCCACGGACGTGGGTACGGGCATCGCCCTGTTCATCGACGAGATGCAGGACCTGGGCCCGACCGATGTGTCCGCGCTGTGCGCCGCCTGCCACGAGCTGTCCCAGCTGGGCGCGCCGCTCATCGTCGTCGGCGCAGGGCTGCCGCATCTGCCGGCCGTGCTGTCCGCGGCGAAGTCCTACTCTGAGCGGCTCTTCCGGTATCAGCGCATCGACCGCCTCGACCGGATCGCCGCCGATCTTGCGCTGTGCGCGCCGGCCGCACGCGAGGACGTCGAGTACGAGGCCAAGGCGCTGGACCTGCTCTACGAGAAGTCGGGCGGATACCCGTACTTCGTCCAGGCGTACGGGAAGGCGACCTGGGACCACGCGCCGTCCTCGCCGGTGACCGCCGAGGACGTACGGGTGGCGTCGCCGGAGGCCGAGGCCGAGCTGGCCGTGGGATTCTTCGGGTCCCGCTTCGAACGGGCGACGCCGGCGGAGCGCGAATACATGCGGTCGATGGCGTCGCTGTCGGGGGACTCGGAGAACGACATGGACGCGGCGGTGCCCACGTCGGATATCGCTGCGGCGCTGTCCCGGCGCCCGGCCAGCCTGTCCCCGGCCCGGGACGCCCTGATCAAGAAGGGCCTGATCTATTCGGGCGAGCGCGGCACGGTGGCCTTCACCGTGCCGCACTTCGGTCGCTACCTGCGCACCCAGCCTTAGAGACCGTGCCAGGGTGCGGGGTAGCGGGCCTCGACCGTGTTGAGGGCGAGGACCTGCCAGGCGTCGCCGAAGGAGGACCACTCGCTGGTGATCCCGAGCGGCGCGGCGGGGACGAAGCCGAAGCGGCCGTAGTACGCGGGATCGCCGAGCACCAGGACCAGCCGCTCGCCGGCGGCGGCGGCGCGGCGCAGCGACTCCCGGATGACCGCCCCGCCCAGGCCACGCTTCTGCAGGTCCGGAAGCACGGCGACCGGTCCCAACGCCAGGCCGGCGTCACCGCCGATCATGATCCGGCTGAGCAGGGCGAACGCCACGACGGCGCCGTTTTCCTCGGCGACGACGCAAAGGTCGGGCAGCCAGGCGTGGCTGAGCCGCAAGGCCTCGACCAGCCGTGCCTCGCCGTCGGTCTCGAACGCGGCCAGCAGCACCTGCCGAACGGCGTCGAAGTCTTCCTCGCGCTCGGCCCGAACCTCGGTCATGTCCAGCCACGATACGGACTCCGGACCCGGCCGTATCGATCCCGGACAGATTCGATGTTCATGGAGTGACCTTCGCTGTCCGGGTATAAACAGGCTATGAAGCCTGTGCGTACCGCAGCCCGCGCCATGCTCGGTGCGATCTTCGTGGTCAGCGGAGTTCGTGTCGTCCTCAACCCCGACGCCAAGGTCGAGACCGCCAAACGCGTCACCGACAGGATCGGGCCGCTGATCGAGCGGGTTGATCCGCGGCTGCCCAGCGACGCGCGCACCCTGGTGCGGCTGAAGGCCGGCACCGATCTGGTCGCCGGGCTCCTGCTGGCCAGCGGCCGGTTCACCCGTCCGGCCGCCGCGGTGCTCGCCGCCAATCTGGTGCCGACGACCGTCGCGGGGCACGCGTTCTGGACGATGCCGCAGCCCGAGCGCTCGCAGCACGAGGGGCACTTCCTGAAGAATCTCGGCCTGCTCGGCGGGCTGCTGCTCGCCGCCGCCGACACGCAGGGCAAGCCCAGCATCGGCTACCGGACCAGCCACGCCGTCGAGCGCTCGCAGCGGTCGGTGCGGCGAGCCGTCCGGACCGCCCGACGGGAGGCGAAGATCGCTCGACGTTCGGCCGCGGCCGCGCGCAAGATCCCCGGGTAAATCACCTAACCGGCTCGCCCGGCGTTAAGTGGTCGAAGCGCTCTCGACCGGCGCCGGTGGTCGAGCTACGGGGAGGACGCGCCATGCCCGCGAGGCGGACCACCGCGCGTCCCGCAACGACCGGGTCCGTCGTGGTCGCCCTCTCCTGCGTCGGCATCCTGGCCGCGATCACCACGATCGCCCAACGGTACGGGTTCAGCGGCCTCGCCGTCGGCCGTGCGGCGGTGCAGAGCTGGCTCGACGGAGACGGGCTGTACGCGTACCGCTCGCCGTCGAGCCAGCTCGGTACCGAGCTGGCGCCGCCGGCGCTGTTCTTCGTGTCGCCGGCCGTGCTGATGCCGCTGCGGCTGGCCGGGTGGTTGACCGCGCTGGCCGGGGTCGCCGCGCTCGGGCTCTCCCTGGTCGCGCTGGTGGGGCCGGTCGCCCGGCGTTACGGGCGGCGGCCCTGGCCGGTCGTGCTCGCGGCGGGCGCGCTGGCCCTGACCGTCGAGCCGGTGCGGGCCACGCTCGGGCTCGGCGCGCTGGACCTGCTGGTGTTCGGGATGGTCACGGCCGACATCGTTGCCCTACGGCGCAGCGCCTGGGCACGCAGCCGGGCCGCCTGGTGGCCGGGGCGTCGCGCCTGCTCGCCGCCGCAGGGGCGTACGGTCGGCGATCTTCTCCGGCGCGGCTGGGCCACCGGCGCCTGGGCGGGTCTGGGCACCGGGATCGCCACGGCCCTGACGGTCACCCCCGCCTTCTTCATCGCGTATCTGGCCGTGACCCGGCAGTGGCGGGCGGCGTTCACCGCCGCCGGCGCGGCGTCGGTCGCGGCGCTCGCGGCTCTGATGATCACGCCGCGCGAGACCGCGGCCTGGTTCGGTGAGGTGCTGTGGCGCATCGACCGGGCCGGGCCGGTCGACGCCGTCGGCAACCAGTCGCTCGCCGGGGTGCTGGCCCGGATCTACGAGTCGGCGACCACACCGGTGCTGCTGTGGCTGTCGTTCTCGCTGCTGCTCGTCGCGGTCGGCTTCATCAGGGCCCGGGCCGCGCACGCGGACGGGGACGAGATCGCGGCGTTCACGCTGGTCGGGCTCACGGCGGCGATCGTCGGGCCGGTCACCGACACGCACGAGCTGGTCTGGGTGCTGCCGGCCATGCTGATCCTGGTCGACGCGGCCGCCCGGCGGCGGGTGACCGCGGGTCGCGCGCTGCCGGGGCGCAACCGGCGACCCGGGCTGGGTTTCGCGGTCGCGGCCGCGGCGACGTATCTGCTGTTCGTGCTGGCACCGATGTGGAGCGGGCACGACGCGCTCTCCCGCAACTCCTACGCGTTGGCGGCGATTCTGCTGGTCAACGCGCTGCCGTGGCGACCGGGGGTGGCTCCGGCCTTTCTGGTCAACCGGTGGCTGGGGCGTTCGTCCTCGTCGCGCCGGGCCGGCCGGCGGGCCCGGACCGGGGGGTTCGCGCACGAGCCCGGTGTCGCGCAGTTCGCGAGCGGGGGCCGACCCGGCGTCGCGGGTGGGCCGCTGCCGGCGGCGACGATCCCGCCGCCGCGCGATCCGGGCCGCTGATCCGGGAAACAGCCGAGCCTGGACGCCCTCGGCTCAGGGGCAGTTGACCCATTCCTCGGTGCCGTCGGTGAAGACCTGACGTTTCCAGATCGGCAGGCGGGCCTTCGCCTCGTCGACCAGGCGGGCGCACGCCGCGAACGCCGCCGCCCGGTGCGCCGTGCTCACCGACGCCACCAGGGCCACGTCGCCGATCTGCAGGACTCCGACGCGGTGTGACACCGCGACCGCGTACACGTCCGGGTCCGCGGCGATCTCCTGCGCCACCTCGCGCAGCACCGCCGCCGCGGTGGGGTGTCCCTCGTATTCGAGCAGCGTCACGCCGCGGTCGTCGTCGTGATCACGGACGACGCCCTGGAACGACACGATCGCACCGGCCTGAGGACCCGCGACCGCCCGCTCGTGCGCGGCCAGGTCCAGCGCCGAGTCCTGGACTTCGGCGATCCGTACCGTCTCGATCGTGTTCATGAGCGTTCTCCGGCGTAGAGCGGCAGGGGCAGGAACGGGACCAGCTCGCCGGCACCGGCCTCGGTGTCCGGGCGGACCACCACGAAACCGTGCGCGCCGGCCAGCCCGCGCAGCATCGCCGACCCGACGTGCCCGACCGGCGTCGCCCTGCGGCCGTCGTGGTCCAGGGCGGCCAGCGCGAGATGGGTGTAGGCGCCCCGGCCCGGCACCGGCGCCGTCAGTTCGACCCGGGGCAGCACGGGCAGGTCGCGGCCGTGCAGGCCGGCCAGCAGCGGCGCGACCAGCGAGATCAGGGCGATCACGGCCGACTGCGGGTTGCCGGGCAGGCCGGCGAGGAAGCGGGTGCGGCCGTCCGGGCCGGGCACCCGGGCCAGCAGCATCGGGAAGCCGGGGCGCACCGCGACCGTGTTCATCACGTACTCGGCGCCCAGCTCGGCCAGGGCCGGGTGCAGGTGGTCGACGGGCCCGTTCATCGTGCCGCCGGTCGTGCAGACCACGTCCGCGACCGTGAGCGCGTCCCGAATCGCCGCGACGTGCGCCTCGAGGGTGTCCCGCACGGGGCCGCGTACGGCCGCGGTGTCGACCGTCGCGCCGTAGCGGCGCAGCCAGGCCGGCACGAGCGGGCTCAGGGAGTCGCGGACCCGGCCCTCGCCGGGCGGGCCGCTGGTGAGCAGTTCGTCGCCGAAGACCAGCAGCGCCGCGCGGGGCAGGGGCCGGACCTCGATCGCGTCGTAGCCGCAGGTCGCGGCCATGCCCAGGACCGCGGGGTCGACCGGCGTCCCGGCGGGAAGCAGCTCCTCGCCCCGGTGCGCCTCGTCGCCCGGCAGCCGCCACTCGGGCACCGGCCGCGGCGCGCCGCCGACCAGGCCGTCGGCGTCGCGGGTCGACTCCTCGACGCGGATCAGCGCCTCCGTCCCGGCCGGGACCATCGCGCCGGTCGCGATCTCGACGCAGGTGCCGTCCGCCGTCAGGGGCGCGGCCGTGCCGCCGGCCAGCACGCGGCCGGCCGGCCGCCACGGTGCCGGGCCGCGGACCGCCCAGCCGTCGATGCTCGAGGTCGGGAACGCCGGCAGGTCGGTGAGGGTCACCAGCGGTTCGGCGAGCGTACGGCCGTCGGCGCCGGCCAGCGGCACGGTCTCGGCGGCGCCCACCGCGGCGCGCCCCGCCTCGTACGCCATGGTGCGGGCCTTGACCCAGTCGACGGGGATGTTCTCTGCGCTCACGAGGAGAGCCTATGGTCGCCGCCGCCGATCTGCTCCACCGTGTGTACGAGGATCGGGCCGAGCACCGCCAGTCCGTCCCGCGCGCCGCCCGTCGAGCCGGGCAGATTCACCACGAGCGTGCGGCCCGCGACGCCGGCGAGCCCGCGGGAGAGCGCCGCCGCCGGCACCTTGTCCCTGCTGTACGCGCGGATGGCCTCCGCGATGCCGGGCACCTCGAAGTCGAGCAGCGGCCGGGTCGCCTCGGGCGTTCGGTCGGTCGGGGTCACGCCGGTGCCTCCGCTGGTGACGACCACGTCGATCCCCTCGGCGACGGCGGCACGCAGGGCCTCGGCCACCGGCTCGCCGTCCGGCACGACGACCGGTTCCCGGTCCACCTCGCAGCCGAGGTCACGAAGGCCGGCGACGAGCAGCGGGCCGCTGGTGTCGGCGTAGACGCCCGCCGCGGCACGGTTCGACGCGACGATCACCCGGGCGCGGATCACGGGCGGTCCTCGGGGCGTACCCACTCGCCGGTCTTGCCGCCCTCCTTGCGCAGGACGCGGACGGCCTCGAGGCTCGCCGCGGGGTCCACCGCCTTGACCATGTCGATCAGGGTGAGCCCGGCGGTGGCCACGGCCGTCAGCGCCTCCATCTCGACGCCGGTGCGGTCGGCGGTCCTGGTCGTCGCGGTGATGTCGACGCCGGTGCCGGTGATGTGCAGGTCGACGGTGACACCGTGCAGCCCGATCGGGTGACACAGGGGCACCAGGTCCGGGGTGCGCTTGGCACCCATGATCCCGGCGATCCGGGCCACCGCGAGGGCGTCACCCTTGGGCAGGCCGTCGCCGCGCAGCAGCGCGACCACCTCCGCGGTGGTGACCAGCCGGCCGGCGGCTACCGCGCGGCGGACGGTGATCTCCTTGGCCGACACGTCGACCATCCGAGCTGCACCTTCGGCGTCGACATGAGTCATTTTCGCTGCGTTCGTCACGTGTCACAGCGTATCCACTACACAGTTGGTCTTGGAATTTCCGGCGGCGTCGCGGCAGATAGTCAGCAATCCTCCACTTTCCGTAGCCATTTCAGATGGCAATCCGTTCTACGCAGTGAATCGATCCATAGAGCGCTTTATCGGCAGCCCACACCAATGCGATTGGACGTACATTGCAGTTCGATGCGGCAACCGTCGGCAGCAGGGCATTTACGGCCGTTCGGGCATTGCCGGGCATGGGAAGAACTGATCTCCAAACGGTTGCGGAGCGTTGCTTAACCGTCACGCATTTGGTACATACCTCCGGATACTCGCATTTCCTGAAACGAGCGACAAATACTCCTTCCCTAAATCGTGCCAGCTTCCTATCGTTTGGGCATCGAACTGAGCGAGACGAATCGATGAACGGCGATGTTCTATCGCTGATCCGACGATCCGAATCGATTCTGGGAGTTGGGGGTGCACCATGAACGAATCAGACTGGGGCTGAGCCCGTTCGCGCGCACAGCGGCTTTGCCCACGCTGCGTCTTGACATGGGATACCGAGAGTCGGTCACCATGGTCAGCAGAGGGGGCAGAAGTGACTTACGAGAGGACCGACAGACGGCTCCGGCTGTATGTCGGTCTCGTCGTATTTGCGGCAATCGCCATATTGGGTTGGGCCACCGCCCACGCAGAATTCGCCGCCCCCGCGGAGTTGCTGTACCCCGTGACCATGGCGCTGATCATCATGGCCGCCAACGGTCCCGTCGTGAAGATCCGGCTCCGCTCCCAGCACCGGTACTACTCCTCGACCTCGGGCGCGATCCTGATCGCCATCGCGAGCGTGCCGGGACCCTGGGTCATCCTCTGCACGGCGGTCGGCGTCCTCGGCGCAAAGCTGATCACCCAGCGCGAGGCGATGAAGATCTCCTTCAACGTCGCCAAGGACGTGCACGGCGCCGCCCTCG
Organism: Actinoplanes sp. NPDC049118; assembly: GCF_040648555.1. NCBI lineage: Bacteria > Bacillati > Actinomycetota > Actinomycetes > Micromonosporales > Micromonosporaceae > Actinoplanes > Actinoplanes sp. NPDC049118. The sequence continues at coordinate 270,156 of NZ_JBEZDY010000007.1, read as the reverse complement.
CGGTGCTCGGCGCCGGGCTGTTCGGTGTCGGCCCGGTCAGCCTCGGTGCGGCGACCGACCCGTCCTGGGTCCGCCTCGCCCTCGGGCTGACGGCCGGCGCCATCTGTTACGCCATCGTCGACGACGGGCTGGGCAACCAGGTGCTGGCCATGGCCACCCGAACCGGTTGGCTACAGATAACCCTTCGCGACTGGGACATCAAGCTCGTCGGCCGGCTGACGAACCTCGCGGTCGCCGTGGTGGCCGCACAGGCGATCGCCCGGGACCTTCGCATGCTGATCGCGCTGCCGCCGGTGCTGTGGGCGCTGCACCTGGTCGCCCGCAACATGATGCGCAGCCGGGCCGAGCGCGACGACTGGCGCCGGCTGGCGCAGACCATCGACGAGCTCAACGTCAAAGACCTCGCCGACGTGCTGCGCTCCGTCGCCACCCAGGCGCCGAAGCTGTTCTCCGCCGACGAGGTCGAGGTCGAGTTGCCCGGCGACGACGGCAACAGCCGCCTCGTGCGCGGCTCCCCCGGACACTTCTACGACGGCACCCGCGCGTCGGCGCCCAACCCGGTGGCAACCTCGGTGATCGAGGCACCGCTCGAGGGCCACGACGGCGGCCACGACCTCGGCGTCCTGCGGCTGCGCTTCTCCAAGGCCGTCAAGTTCCGCGAGTCCGAGCACTACAAGCTCAAGGCCCTCGCCTCCGCGCTGTACACCGCGATCCGCAACGCCAACGCGTACGCCGAGCTGCAGCGGGTCGCGGACGAGCACGCGTACGCCGCCGCGCACGACTCGCTCACCGGCCTGCCCAACCGCCGCCAGCTGCTCGAACGCGCGGAGGCGGCGTTCGACAACCGCACCGACCAGGGCATGGTCGCGCTGCTGCTGATCGACCTCAACCACTTCAAGGAGGTCAACGACACCCTCGGGCACCAGGCCGGCGACAAAGTGCTCCAGGCGGTGGCGACCATGCTGGATCGCGGTGCCCGCCCCGGCGACCTGGTCGCCCGGCTCGGCGGCGACGAGTTCGCGGTGCTGCTAACCGGCCTGCCCACCCCCGCGCTGGCGGCGCACCGGGCCGAGGCGCTGCTCAGCTGCCTGGACCGCGGCATCGAGGTCGACGGCATGCGCCTGACCGTCGAGGCCTGCGGCGGCATCGCGTCCGCGCCGGGCAGTGGCGGCGTCACCGAGCTGCTTCGCCGCGCCGACGTGGCCATGTACCAGGCCAAACGCTCGGGTCAGCGTACGGCGACCTACGAGCACGCCCGCGACACCGCGGACATCGGCCGGCTGATGCTGGGCGGCGAGCTCCGCCGGGCCGTCGCGGAACACGAGTTCGTGGTCGACTTCCAGCCCATCGTCGACCTCGGCAGCGGTGAGGTGATCTCCGCCGAGGCGCTGGCCCGCTGGCACCACCCGGAGCACGGCAACCTGAGCCCGATGCAGTTCCTCGAGACCGTCGAACGCTCCGGTCAGCTGCCCGCGTTCGCCGACGCGGTGCTCGAGCAGTCGCTCACCGCGTACGGGATATGGCGCGAAGCGGGTTTTGATCTGCCGGTGGCCGTCAACGTCTCGCCGCGCAGCCTGCTGGACGAGACGTTCCCGAGCGCCGTGCTGTCCCGGCTCGCCGGCCACGGCGTCGCGGCGGACCGGCTGGTGCTGGAGCTGACCGAGACGCTCACGATCAGTCAGCTGGAGGTCGTGGAACGGGCGCTGAGCGAGCTGCGGGACGCCGGCGTCCGGCTGGCCCTCGACGACTTCGGCACCGGGGTGTCGTCGCTCTCGGTGCTGTCCCGCATCCCGGTGCATCAGCTCAAGATCGATCGCGAGTTCGTCACCGCGGTCGAGACCTCGTCCGAGGCCGCCGCCGTGATCCGCTCGACCGTCGACCTAGCGCGCAGCCTGCACCTGACCGTCGTCGCCGAGGGCGTCGAGAGCGAACCGCAGCGTCACGCGCTCTGGGAGCTCGGCTGCGTCGCCGGCCAGGGCCACCTCTTCGCGCGGCCGATGCGGTCCGGGCGGCTGCTCGCCGCCCTGCAACGCGGCTCGGGCGGGCGCCCGGGCGCGCTCGCCGACGTCCTGCACACCGCGGGGTCGGTCGTCCGGATGCCGCATCGCAGGTCACCGGGGCACGGGAGATCCTCTCTGCCACACTTGCCCGCGTGAACCTGCTCGCGCGCCTCGACCGGGCCCTCGGTGGCCTCGCCGCCGACGCCGCGCTGTACGGCCTCGCGGCGGCGTTCGCCCTCGTCACCGCGCTGACCTCGACCCTGCCGTCGCATCGGGCGTGGGGTGCCTGGGCGGTGTGTGCGTATCTCGCCGCGTTCTCCGTCGTCGTGGTGCAGCTGGTGCTGCGGCGGCCGCGCCGGCGGATGGAGCTGGCATGGGCGGCGTGGTGCGGCGCCGTGATCCTGCCGCTGATCGTCCAGGCGGTGCAGCGCGCCGCCGGGCGCGCCGGCCGGGCGCAGGAGGAAGTGCTGGTCGTCGAGCACATGGGCGAGCGGCTGGCGAGCACCGGGACGCCGTACCTCGGTCCGGACGCGATCGCCGCGCTGCCGCCCGGCGACCAGTTGCTGGGCTATGCGCCGTACCAGCCGGGCATGGCCGTCTTCGGCCTGCCCAGGGCGGCCCTCGGCGACGGCTGGTACACCGACGCACGGGTCTGGTTCGCGGTCGCGACGGCCGCGACGCTGGTGGCGGCGGTGTGGCTGCTCGCTGGTCGCGACCGGGCGGCGCCGGCGAGCCTGGTCCGGGCGGTGCAGTTCGCCACCGTGCTGCCCGTCTGCGCCCTGACCCTGGCCACCGGGGGTGACGACCTCCCGGTCCTCGCCCTGGCGCTGCTCGCCCTGGCCTGCTGCGCGACCGGCCGCTACGGCGCCGCGGGTCTCGCGGTCGGCGCCGCCGCCGCGCTCAAACTGTTCGCCCTGCCGGTCGTCGTCGTCCTCGCCGTCCTGGCGGTCGTCACCGGCAACGGCCGCCGCTTCCTGCCGGGCGCGCTCGGCCTGCCCGTGCTGGCCCTGGCACCGGCGTTCCTGGTGGACGCCGACGCATTCGTCGAGAACGTGATCCGCTTCCCGCTCGGCCACGGCCTCGTGACCAGCCCGGCCCAGTCGCCGTTCCCCGGCTACCTGATCTCCCAGGCGGTGCCGGGCGGCCGGTACGTCGCGGTCGCGCTGCTGGTCACGGTCGCCCTGGCGATCTCCGTCCGGCTCGTCCGCCGGCCGCCGCGCGCGGCCGCGACCGCGGCGCTCTTCTGCGGGTACGGCCTGCTGGCCGCGATCCTGCTGATGCCGACCACCCGCTTCGGCTACCTCCTGTACCCTCTCGCGCTGCTGGTCTGGGCGCCCGCACTCGCCGAGTCACTCAGCAGACCCACAGGAACAGCGCCACCGCGAAGTGACCCGGCCTTGTACCGTTTGTGAGATGCAGATGACCTGTCCGAAGTGTCACGGCGATATGCGGGTTTACGAGCGCAGCGGCGTCACGGTCGACCAGTGCACCGAGTGCCGCGGAATCTTCCTCGACCGCGGTGAGCTGGAGAAGCTCTTCGAGGCCGAGGCCAACTGGAACAGCCGGCAGGCGCCCGCGGCGCCCCGCCCGGCTCAGGCCCCGCAGCCCGGCGGCTACGCCGCGCCGCCCCCGCCGCCGCCCGCGCACGGCGGTGGCTACGCCGCCCCGCCGCCGCCCGGTTACGGCCAGCCGGCCTACCCGGCGGCCGCCGCGCCGTACGGTGCGCACCAGCCGCACGGCGGCGGATACCACGGCCACTACCGCCAGCAGGGCTACCACGGCCACTACCGCGGCCGGAAGAAGAAGAGCTTCCTCAACGAACTGTTCGACTGAGCCCGGAGCGACCCGCCCGGGACCTGGACCATGTCCGGCGTCCCGGGTGGCGCGCGCCCTCCGGTCCGGGCGGCCGCGCTACCAGGTGCCGTCGTCCCGGACCCGCTCCGCCGGTCCGTCGCCGGTGAGCAGGCTCAGCACGGCCTCGTCCAAGGTCTCGCCGAGGAACCACTCGCCGCCCTGGTCCAGCGCGAAGACCCGGCCGCGTTCGTCGATCGCCACGATCGCGTCGCCCTTGGCCTCGACGCCGATCGGAAACAGCGGCGCCCCGATCACCTCGGCGAACTCGCCGAGCACGTCCGCCGAGTGCGCCGCCGCGGCCGGCTCCAGGTTCAGCCAGCGGACCCACCGGCGCACGCCCGGACCGCGCAGCCCGCAGAAGATCCCCGGGAACGCCATGATCGCCTCCCGCGCCGCCGGAAACGCGCGGTGCCGGAAGCGTTTGCCGGGCACGCTCACGACGTCGTCGATGAGGCCGTCGGCCAGCACCTCGGCGACGACCTGCTGCATCGGCCGCCAGCCCGCGTCCGCGAGCGCCCCGGCCACGTGATCGGGGAAGCGGCCCGGCTGCGCGATGTTGTCCGAATACGGCCGGAACGGCTCCACGAACGCGAGCTGCGACCACGGCAACAGCGCGAAGTCGACCAGGACGGATATGCACGATTCGCACGGCCGGGCGGCCGTCCCGCCCAGGGGGTCCCCCTGGTCCCGGACGAAGAAGGCCTCGAAGTCGGCCGTACGGAGCAGGGTGCGCGCGTCGTCCAGCGTCAACGGCTCGCCGCGCTGCCGGTCCGCCTCGTGCAGCGCGTCCGACAGCACGATCAGCTCGGCGTGCCGTTCGGCGCCGCGTACCGTTTCGGCCGGATCCAGACCGTGCAGCCGGTCCGCGACCAGCGGGTGATGGTCGATCTCCTGATCGCCCTTGGCGCCCCGGGCGATGAAGAGCTGCCCGTCGACGGTCAGATGCGCGGCCGTGGTGGGCGCCGGCCGGCGCCGCGCGTTGCGCCGCAACTCGACCTCGGGGTCGACCGTCCGCCGCCGCGCGGCCACCGCGGGCTGGTGGGTGCGGTACAGCTCGGCGATCACGTTCGCCGGGACGCCCGGGTAGGTGGACAGCGCGCCGGTCGCGCGGTCGATGACCGTGCGGGCGCCGTCGCCCGGGATCGGCAGCACCGTCGGCGGCTGCTTCGTCCACACCACGAAACCGAGGTCGAACTCGGAGACCACGGGCGTGCACTCGTACCCCCGGCGCTCGGATTCGCCCCGGGCCCAGCCGGCTGCGATCTCCTCGGCGTCCTCCAGCGTGATCATCAGACCCCCTGTCGCCGCGATCCGTGTGCGGACTGAAACTACCGGACCACGCCGCGTGGCGCCGCCCGGTAATGTCACCACGATCGATGGGTCGGGTGTTGGGGGAGGACGACCGTGGCGGACATGGCGGACCGCGATGCCAACCACGCGCTGCGAGCGCGCTTCGACGACGTGTACGGCCAGTACAACCGGCTGCGGTCCGGAATGGACGACATGCAGCGCCGGCTCGCCGAGCTGCGGGTCAGCGCCGACTCCGACGACGGCCTGATCCGCGCGACCGTCGGCCCGCGCGGCCAGCTCCTGGACCTGCGCCTGGACCGCCGCATCTACCGCGACATGGACGCCGGCGAGCTCGGCCGCAAGATCGTCGCGACCGTGGCGCGTGCGGCCGCGAACACATCGGAGCAGGTAGAGCAGCTGGTCGCCGGGTATCTTCCCGCGGACTCGGGCCCCATGCGGTACATCAGGGACAACGACTTCGGCTCGCTGCTGCGCCGACAGGACGCGATCATGCGCGAGGCGGACGGCGATGCCTGAGGCGGAGCTCTGGCTCGACCCCGATCGCGCGGCGAACGGCGGGCGCGACCTGGCCTCGGCAGGTAGTCACCTCACCCGGCTGCGAACCGGTCCCGGCGCCGAACTGGCCGCGCTGAGCGCCGCACGCCCGTGGGGCGCCGACGCCATCGGCCAGGCCTTCGAGAAGAACTACCGCCCGATCGAGCAGCAGGTGCTCGAGGCCTGGGAGAAGCTCGCCGGCTATGTCGAAGGCCTCGGCGACGCGGTGGTCGAGGCCGTCCGCGAGGCCACGCAGACGGATCACCACGCAGCCGTACGGGTGGATCGGACGTACAGGGAACGCTCGTGACGATCCTGCCCAGCCCGATACCCCACCCGCTGGACTACTGCCCGTTCGACGTTCCGCAATGGGCCTACGAGGCGCTCGAATGGGTGGTGGGCTTCGACTGGCCGGAAGGCGACGAGAAGGCCACCTGGGACGTCGCCGACCGCTGGTACGCGATCGCCCGCCGGCTCGCGGAGCCCCGCGACGAGGCCTACGACGCGGCCGGTCAGGTACTGTCGGCCTACGGCGGCACCGGCGCGCAGGCCTTCGGCGGCGCCTGGCAGCAGCTCGCCGCCGACGAGAACGCGCCGCTCAACTCGCTGCTGGCGATCGCCGACGAGCTGGGGAAACTCGTCGAGGATTGCGGCTGCGACATCGAGGGGGCGAAGCTCGAGGCCTGGATCGAGATCGGGCTGTTCCTGATCGAGCTGATCGGCATGGCCGTCGCGGTGGCCCTGACGCTGGGCGCGGCGTCGCCCGCGGCGGCCGGGCTGATCGCGGCCACCCGGATCGCCATCCAGCAGATCTTCAAGCGCCTGGTCGAGCAGCTGAGCAAGAAGGCGATCAAGAAGACGCTGAAGGAGGCGGGCGAGCGTGCGACCAGGCAGCTCACCACCAAGGCGGGCCTCAAGCAGCTCGGCCGGGACGGGCTGAGGGAGGGCCTGGACGAGGCCCGGGAGGAGCTCGCCACCAGCGGCGGGATCCAGCTCTACCAGAACTCGACCGGGCGGGCCGACGGGATCGACGCCCGCGACCTGGGCATGTCCGCGGCCGGCGGATTCGCGGGGGGATTCGCGGCCAGCGGGGCCGGGATCGGGCGTGGGCAGCGCCACAGTGGACTGACCCGCGGCGCCGGCGCCGAGGTGCTGGGCGAGTTCGGCGGGGCCGCGGTCAGTGGCGACCTGCCGGATCTCGAGAGCGTGGCGAAGTCGGCCAGCTCGGGGGCGAGCGGAGCGTTGCTGGGCGGGGCCTCGACGGGGCTGGCCGGCCGGGTCGGCGACCTCGATGTGCCTGCTCCGTCCACCCTGCCGGTCGACCTCTCCCCGGTTGACTCCGGGCCGGTGCCCGTTTCGGCAGATGCTGCGTCACCGGGGGCCGGGCCGTCATCGTTTTCTTCAGATCCCGCGTCGGGTGCGCAGCCGGACTTCTCGGGTGGGCCCGCCGGGCGCGGTGGGCCCGGCGGCTCGCCGGTGGGTGCTGACGGGCACAGCCTGTCGGGTTCGGCGCCGCTGCCGGATCCCGGTTTGACGGGCACCGGACCCTCCTCCGGTCCGGCCGGGGCCGCGCCGTCTGCTGCCGGACCGATGGCCTCCGCGCCGTCGGGTGCCGGGCCGGCGTCGTCCGAACCCTCCGTTGCCGCGGGGTCGGCGCAGCCCGGCCCGGTCGTTGCCGGATCGGCGCAGCCGGGTCCGGTCGTTACCGGATCGCTGGCGCCTGGGTCCACGGTTGCTGGTTCGGCACCACCCGGACCAACCGTCGCCGGGGCCGCGGGACCTGGGCTGTTCGGTATGGGGGATTCGGGAGCGGGGCTCAGCCCTTGGTCACCGTTCGGGACCGACTCGAACCCCACACCGTCGGGGACCGGGCCGACGCTGACACCAGCCGGGGCCGGGCCGACGTTCACACCCGGGACCGGGCCCACGCCCACACCCGGAACCGGGCCCACGCCCACACCCGGAACTGGGACTACACCCACCCCTACCGGAACCCGGCCCACGCTCACACCGGGAACCGGGCCTATGCCCACTCCAGCCGGGACCGGGCCCACGCCCACGCCCACGCCCACGCCCACCCCAACCGGAACCAGGCCCACGCCCACCCCAACCGGGACCGGGCCCCCGCTCATACCCGGAACCGGGCCGACGCTCACTCCAACCGGGACCTGGCCGGCGTTCACACCCAGGACCGGGCCCACGCCCACCCCAACCGGATCCGGGCCCACGCCCACACACGGAACCGGGGCCAGACTCACTCCAACCGGGATCGGGCCGACCGTCGCGCCATCGGAGACCGGCGCGGCCGCCCCTACCCCGCCTGTCGAGAGTTCTGCCGAGCCGGGCAGCAGGGCCGGGTCCGGTATCGCTGGGCCCGCGCGCGGCGGGTTGCCTCCCCCGGGCTTCTTCGACGCCGGGGCGCCGGCGGTCGGAGGGCTCGGCGCCGGCGTGCTTCCGGGGCGGGCCGAACCCGGTGGGACCCCGCCCCCGCGACCGCCACACGATTGGGCGCCCGGCGGGCACGGCGGGCCGCGGGACGGGGCTGTGGACGTACCGTCATCGGACCCGGACCCGGCGGTTCTCGTTGCCGGCGGCCCACCCGCGGGGTGGTCCGCGCCGAAGGCCGCGGGGGTGTCGCCGGAGGTGGACGGCTACCTGCGGCATGTGCGGGCGCTGCGCCTGGCCCATGCGCGGGCACGGCGATCCGATGCCCTCGAGTTCTTCGAGGGGAAAGCGGAGAGTGCTCGACGACGGGCTAGGAGTGCGCGGCGATCCGCCCGGGTGGCGCGCTACCTGAAGCTCGACCCGGGCATGGCGGCGTTCTTCAAGGCCACCGTCGAGCTTGCGGTCGCGGACGCCGAGCGCGCCGAGGCGCAGGTCGCAGCCTTGAGGGATCCGAACTGGACGCCACCGCCGGGTTCGCTGATCGAGATAGCGCCGCACGAATGGCACCGGGCCAACGAGGACCGCGGGCACCTCGCGCTGGGCGGCATTTCGGTGGGCAACCGCTCGATGCTCACCGACAGCGACCATCCGCCGTCCATCGACGGGACCAGACGGTACGGGTACCGGGCGGGCCTGCGACCGCCGCTCGCCCGGCATCAGGCCGAGCTCGAGAACGCCATGCCGCGCGACAGGAACGGCAGCCCGTTGCGGCTCGCGGACCCCCGGGCGCCGTACTTCCGGCTGGTGAACGACGGCGGCGCGCAGGCCGATCCGACGCGCGGGATCAATTGCCAGGATTGCGTGCTTTCGTTCTTCGACACCTATATGCACGGTCGGCCGCGGGTCTCGGCGCCGCGGACATTCGACGCCTACAGCGAGGGAGACCCGCAGAAGCCGCTGTACGGCGAGGAGATCGGACTGGAGCGGGTCGAGCACGCGACGGGCGGGCGCCTCCAGTCACTGTGCCCGATGGTGGCCCGTGAGGAACCGGGCGTGGCCCGGCAGCGGGTCGACCGGGCGCTGGCGGACGTGTCCGCGCAGTTGCTGGCCGGCGGCCACGGTTCGTTCGCGTTCCTGGTGAACGCGTGGGAAGGCGGCTCGGCGCACGCCTGGGCGGCGGTGAACCAGAACGGCGAGATCCTGTTCGTCGACCCACAGTCGGGGCTGGTCACCGGGTCGCAGGCGCTGTACGGCCACCGCGGATGGCCCGATCCCGGCAACGTGGTGGCCCTGGACGCGCTGGTCGTGAACGGTCAGGGCATCCCGATGCCGTTCCTGGACCGCCCGGACGGGGCGTGGCGACCGCGGCGGACGACGCTGCCGCCTCCGCCCCCGCGACCGGCGCCGATCTACTACTCGGCGGCGTACCGGGCCGCGCCGGCCGTCGATCCCTCCCCGGACGACCGGCGGACCCGCGCAGAGCAACCCGACCCGCACTCCCTGCCCGAGCCGAACCCCCGGCCCGAGCCCCCGCCGCGCCCCGACCCGACACCGCCGCGGCCGGAGCCTGAGCCGACCCGGCGGCCCCGCCCGATTCCATCGCCGCGGCAGCCGGTCGATCGGATCGCGGAAGCCCTCGAACCCAGGCCGGCTCCGGTCGACCCCATCGCCCGGGCCCTTGCGCCGGACACCGCGCCGCTACGGGATGCTCCGGCCCCGCGGCTCGCCGAGGACCGCTCCTACCGCGAGTACATGGCGCATGCCAGGAGGACGCACGAGGAGAACCGGCGAGCGGAGTACGCCGAATACCTGATGCGAATCGCACACGACCAACGCGCGAAGGTGCTGGAACTCGGCTGGCAGGCGGACGCGGCCCTGTCCGCCGGCGCAACCGTTCAGGGCGAGTATCTGCGCGCGGAGGCGCGACTCACCAGCGAAGACGCCGCGGCGTTGGAGGCCCGAGCCGACTCGGTGCTCGCCGGGGAGTTCGCGCCGGCCCGGGTCGAGGTCGAGCCCGCGGACTGGATCCGCATCAACGACGACGTCGGCACCATGGCGGTCGGCGCGGTGGAGACCGGCGATCGGTCCGCGCTGACCGGCGACGACATTCCGCCGCCGGTCGAACACAGCCGGCCGTACGGGCGACGGGGCGGCCTGCGCGCGCCGCTGGCCGTACACCAGCTTGATCTGGAAAACGCCATGCCGCGGGCCGCGGACGGCACGGTGTTACGACTGGCCGATCCGCGGATCGGCGAATGGTTCGGCCTGGCCAACGACGGCGGCCCGCAGGCGGACCCCACCCGCGGAATCAACTGCGTGGACGGCGTGCTCTCGCTGTTCGACACGTACCTGCACGGTCGCCCCCGCGTGTCGGCGCCGCGCACCTTCGACTCGTACGCGCAAGGCGACCCCACCCGGCCGCTGGGCGCGGAGGACCACGGGCTGGCGCGGATCGAGGACACGGTGCGCGGCGAGTTCCAGGGGCTGTGCCCGTACGTCGGCGGCCTGGACCACCGGCAGGCCAAGCAGGCGGTCGACACGGCCATGACCAACCTGCACAACCACCTTTACAACGCGGGCCACGGCGCCTTCGCCTTCATCGTGACTGACTCCGAGGAGGGAACGGCGCACGCCTGGGCGGCGGTCAACCAGGGCGGCACCATCCTGTTCCTGGATCCACAGACCGGCCGGCTGTCGGAGGACGTTCCCCTCTACACCCATACGGGCCGACAGAACGACGGCAACGTCGTGTCGATGGACGCGGTCGTCGTCAACGGCCGGGGCGAGCTGGCGCCCCTGCCCTACCACCGGGCGGGCCTGTGGAGCCGCTCGTCCCTGGAACCGACCGGCGCCGCCGACGACCCGGGCAACACCGAACCCGAGGGCGACTTCGACCCCCGAGAGGCCGAACGTCAACTGCTTCGTTCGCTTCCCGCAGACGACCGCCAGGCCATCGAAGAGTCGGTCCGAGAGGCGGAACCCGTCGCAGCGCGCATCTCCGCACAGCTTCACGAGGTCGTCGCGGAGTTGAATGACGGCGGCCTTCACGCGTCGATGGAGGTCGTGCATGAGGAACACCGGGTCAAGACGGCCGACTCGCTCGCACGCAGTTTCGCCGTCGAGTCCGAGTTCGAGATGCTCGACGTCTCCGAGTTCCTGTCCGGAGTGAAGGATCGGGTCCGATTCTCCGTGCAGCTCAGCGAGGAAGGATACGTCGACGCTGTCGAATCAGTGCTCGGCAGACTCGGGGAGTTAGGCTTTCAGACGGACCGCATCGTCAACTTCTGGAACGGCGGCGGCCGCCACAACGGACTGAACGTCACGTTGAGGGATTCTGAGGGTTTCCTGTTCGAACTGCAATTTCCGACAGAAATCTCGCTGAGCATCAGCGATGACACTCATCTCCACTACGAGACCCTGCGCCTTAAGCTCGCGCCGGCCCACCTGCGAGTGGACGCCTTCCTGAAGATGCTGGCGATGAACAAGGAAAGGTATGTGGCGTCCCACCAACCGGATCAGTTGGATCGGCTACCGATCGATAAGACCGTGGACACGACATTCGAGCGGTTCATCGCCGACGAGCCCTCCGTATGGAGGACGTATGCTCTTGACCTCGACCGGCAGAGCACGTCCGTCGAGGAAGCACTGAACCATTACGGCCTGACCTACGATGAAGTATTCCCTGGCACCAGATCGGATGACGAGGATGGCCGACGAGAAATTCGACTATCAGGCGGTCCTGAAGTCCGACCAGTCGGGCGCGACAACCAGCCTGATCGCCTACCAGGTCCAATCGCAGGAGCCGTTCCAGGCGGTAATTTGGAGCGCCCCCCGGAAGGCATGGATCTACGCCCCGGCGCTGGCGGTTCCGATGCTTTACGACGACAAGTACCAGGACCGGACGCAGGTGATCGATCGGGCGACGGCCGAACGGATCGCCCGGGAGACGCTGGGAACGGAGCTTCCGAGCGAGGCGACCCTGCAGAAGATGTGCGAGGAGGGCGAGCGGATGGGCTGGCAGTTCGGCCCACCCCGGACGTAACGCCGTCCGCGGACTGACGGGCCATTCCCTCCCGCGCCAGAGCGGCCGTCCAGCGTGCGCGCGAGGTCGACACGCGAGCCGCAAGATCAGCGCGTCCTTCAGTCACTCACCGGCGACCAGCGAGCGGCACTGCGCCGGCCTCGGCGATGCCTCCTCCGCCGCCGGCGGCCTCGACAGCGTCAGCGGCCTGCTCGAACAACGAGGCCGGCGGCTCACGGATCGGATCGCCGGGGCCTCCGCCGTCGCGAACGGGGCCGAGCGGCGCCTCTTCACCCTCTGGGTCGATGCCCGGCCGACGAGGGTCACGTTGCTGGGCCGGTCCCCGCTGAACTACTCGCCCCCGGAACCGGGCTCCGAGTTCGTGGTCGCGCCACGATAGGCGTGCTCTCCCGAACGAGCTCAGCCCGTCTCGCCGGCGGCGTCCCGGCCGGGCCAGGGCCCGACCGGGACGTTTCCTAGACGATCGCCATGTCGACGAAGCGGGACAGGTGCAGCTGGGCCGCGACGGTCACCGTGTCCGTCGGGCCGTTTCGGTGCTTGGCCACGATGAAGTCCGCCTCGCCCGCCCGCGGTGACTCCTTGTCGTAGTAGTCGTCGCGGTGGAGCAGGATCACCACGTCGGCGTCCTGCTCGATCGAGCCGGACTCACGCAGGTCGGACAGCTGCGGGCGCTTGTCCGTACGTTGTTCCGGGCCACGGTTCAGCTGGCTCACCGCGATCACCGGGCATTCGACCTCCTTGGCCAGCAGCTTCAGGCCTCGGGACAGCTCCGCGACCTCTTGCTGGCGGCTCTCCGTCTTCTTCGGGGACGACATCAGCTGGAGATAGTCGACAACGATCAGTTTCAGGTTGTGGCGCTGCTTGAGGCGGCGGGACTTCGCCCTGATCTCCATCAGGTTCATGCTCGGCGTGTCGTCGACGAAGATCGGGGCCTCGCTGATCTCGCCCATCCGGCGGGCCAGCTTGGTCCAGTCGTCGTCGGAGAGCTGGCCCGAGCGCAGGACGTGCAGCGGGACGCGGGCCTCGGCCGACAGGAGCCGCATCACAATCTCGATCTTGCTCATTTCCAGGGAGAAGATGGCGCTGGCGCAGTTGGACCGGATGGCCGCGTTGCGGGCGAAGTCCATCGACGCCGTGGACTTACCGAGGCCGGGCCGGCCCGCCACGATGATCAACTGTCCGGCGTGCAGGCCGTTGAGCAGGCGGTCGAGGTCGGAGAAGCCCGTCGGGACGCCGGTCATCATGCCGTTGGTGGCGCCGACCGCCTCGATCTCGTCCAGCGTCGGCTGCAGCATGTCGGCCAGGACGGCGAAGTCCTCGCTGACCCGGCGCTCGGTCACGTCGTAGACGGCCTGCTGGGCCAGGTCGACGATGTCGTCGACGTCCATGCCGCCGTTGCCGCCCGTGCCGTAGCCGAGTTGGGTGATCCTGGTGCCCGCCTCGACTAGGCGGCGCAGCACCGCGCGCTCGGAGACGATGCGGGCGTAGTAGGCGGCGTTGGCCGCGGTGGGCACGCTCTCGATGAGGGTGTGCAGGTAGGGCACGCCGCCGATGCGCTGCAGGTCGCCTGAGTCGGAGAGCGCCGCCGCCACGGTGACGCCGTCGGCCGGCTCGCCTCGCCCGTAAAGCTCGAGGATCGTGTCGAAGACGGTCGCGTGGACCGGGCGGTAGAAGTCGTGCGATTTGAGGATCTCGACGACATCGGCGATGGCGTCCTTGGAGAGCAGCATGCCGCCGAGCACGCTCTGCTCGGCCGCGATGTCCTGCGGTGGGGATTTGTCGAAGCCGCCGGTCTGTGGCGGCCCACCTGCTCCGGGCGGGCGGCCACCGGGGGCTTTGCCCCCTGGCGATGACTGCGGCCGGGACTCCGGTCGTGCGTCGTCGGTGATCGACATGCCGACCTACCCCTTCATCGTCGTTCTGCCGTGATCGAACAGTCCGGGTACGACACTTTCGGGTGATCGCGGTCCTCGCCTGGGTGACCGGGACCACAAATTCGCAAAATTTTCGTCACGAGCCCGGACGAGGACATGATCCGGCGCGGGTAACCATACGAAGCCGCACGTCACAGACCCAAGCGCGCCGGTGGACGAGTCTCGGGACAACCTGTGGACAAGTCGCGTAGGCCTGTGCGCGGCCCTGTGCACAGCCTGTGTACAACGCCTGGGGATGCAGCGGGACGCGCCTTCCCTACCAGCAGATTTGTCGTCCCCAGCGTGTGGAGAGATAAAAAGCTGGCCTCCGTGACCAAGCCGTCGCTCCAGGGCGTTGCAGATCGGTCGGATGCACGTCACGCTTTTCCCGTGGACCAACGGGATTGGGACTACGGCGCCCGCCTGCCGCGCGAAAGGAGCGCGTCGGGGTCCTGGACACCCACAGATCGCCCGGATGATCCCGATTCGTCCGAGATTTCCAGGCCGGGGGCCACCGTCTGGGGCACCGGATCACCCGCCGACACCGGCAGCATGCAGCCGATTCCCGAGGCGGTCGCCTGGTCGTTGCGCGCGGATGCCTGGGCACAGAACCCCGAGACTCCGTCGGGTGAGCAGTCCGGAACGGTGAGTCGCTGGTCCGATGTCGCGGCCACCGGCAGGCCCGTACTGCCCGCGGACGGTGTCGGCTGGCGCACGCAGACCTCCGAGTGGCGCGCCACCACGGAGAGCGCCCGCTGGCGGCAGACCACCGAGTGGCGTTCCGCCTCGGGCTCGCACGGCTGGCGCACGACGACGGAGGCCTGGCAAGGCGGCGACGCCGAGAACCTCCCCCCGCAGGCCGAGGCGCCCACGCGGCTGCCGGCCATCTCCAGCACGGCCTGGCCGACCCCGCCGACCGACGACCAGACCTCCACCGGCACGCCGACCTGGCAGCCCGCGGACGCCACGCCGTCCTGGCAGCAACCACCCGCGGACACGACACCGTCCTGGCGGCAGCGGCCCGCGGACGCGACGCCGTCCTGGCAGCAGCGGCCCGCGGACTCGTGGCAGAGCGGCCAGCCCAGCGCGACCCCGCCCTGGGAGGCGCCGAGCAGCGAGGATCGGCCGGCGTGGCAGCAGTTCACCGATCCGGCCGCGACCTGGCAGCCCGCCGACGCCCCGCCGCCGCGGCAGCGCGAGCCCGAGAGCCGCCCGGCCTGGGACAGCCGCCCGAGCTGGCAGCAGTTCGCCGAGCCCACCCGCCCCGGCACCGAGGCGCAGGCGGGGCAGAGTCGGCCGGCTCCGGGCACGAAGTACCCGGGAGGTTGGTCGGCGCCGATCGACGACGGCCGCCACCTGGTCCGAGAGGACGACCGCGCGGCGTGGCGCCGCGAGTCGGCCGCCGGCCAGGCGGGCCTGAGCGACGGCCCGGTGCAGGGCGGGCGCCGTCGCGCGCCCGACATCGGATCCCGGACCAGCGGGGGTACGGGCTGGAGCGGCCGAACGGAAGCCGACAACTGGGCGGGGCACACCGACACCGGCAGCATGCCCGTGTTCCAGGATCCGGGGGCGATCGAGCCGAGCTGGCGACGGGACACGCCGGAGCCGCCGGCCACCGACGGTTGGCGCACCAACACGACGACGAGCAGCTGGCAGAGCAGCCCGCCGGCGACGAACGGCTGGCGCAGCGCCGACGAGGCCCGCGCCGACCAGCCACGCACCGACAGCTGGCGCACGTCGTCGCCCTCGGACGGCTGGCGCAGCGGCGACGAGGCACGGGCCGGCGAAACGCGCGCCGACGGCTGGCGTGACACGGGCTCGTGGCGACGCGATCCCGAGCCGGGACCGCCGGTGGACCCGTGGGCGCAGAGCGCGGCGGAGACCGGTGTCATCCCGCTGCCCCTTCAGCCCCGGGACCGTGCCGCGGGCGGCTGGCAGAGCCGCACGGACACCAGCAGCTGGCAGCGCGAGCCCGGCGCGGGCAGTGGAGACGCCGGCGGCCGGCAGGGTCGCGGCGACACGGGCTCGTGGCAGAGTGAGCCGGCCTCCTCGCAGCGCGAACCCGAGGTCGGCGACCGTCAGCGGCGCATCGACACCGGCTCCTGGCAGAGCGGGCCGGAGAACGGCGCGCGCCAGGACTCCTGGCGGGGCGAACCGGAGAACAACGGGCGCCCCCAGATCAACGGCCGGCCCGAGATCGAGGGGCGGCCGGGCGGCCGCACCGACACCGGCTCCTGGCAACGCGAACCCGAGGTCGGGGGTCGGCCCGGCGGCCGCACCGACACCGGCTCCTGGCAACGCGAACCCGAGGTCGGGGGTCGGCCCGGCGGCCGCACCGACACCGGCTCCTGGCAACGCGAACCC
>NZ_JBEZDY010000007.1:252079-253656 GCF_040648555.1 Actinoplanes sp. NPDC049118 | reverse complement strand
GCGGCCGCACCGACACCGGCTCCTGGCAACGCGAACCCGAGGTCGGGGGTCGGCCCGGCGGCCGCACCGACACCGGCTCCTGGCAACGCGAACCCGAACCCGGCGCACGACCCGCCGGCCGCACCGACACCGGCTCCTGGCAGAGCGGGACGGAGAACGGCGCCCGGCGCGACACCGGCTCCTGGCAGCGCGAACCCGAGGTCGGGGGTCGGCCCGGCGGCCGGACCGACACCGGCTCCTGGCAGCGAGACGACGACACCCGGCCGGCCGGGCGGTCCGTCTCGCGGCAGCGCGCCGCCGATCCGCGGCCACCGGAGGCGTACCGCGGCCCGGAGCCCCAGCGCGGCGGCGAGGTGGAGCGCTGGCCCGGCACGCAGCGCGGCCCGGAGTCCCGCCGCGATCCTGAGGCCTTCCGCGCCCCGGAACCCCAGCGCGGCCCCGAGCCGCGGCGCGGCGCGGAGCCACGCGCCTTCGACATGCCACCACAGCGTGGCGGCGACGGCCGGCGTGGCGCGGCCATGCCGCGAAGCCCGGAACCGCGGCGCAGCGTGGAAGGGCAGCGCAGCGGCGGCATGCCGCGCGGTGTGGACGCCCAGCGCGGCCCCGGAGGGCCCCGCAGGCCGGAGTTCGACCGTGGCCCGGACACCCAGCGCGACTACGGCGGCCGCCGCGGTCAGCGCGACACCAGCTGGCAGCGTGAGCTGGAGTCCGGCACCTGGCACCGGGACCCGGAGTCGGACGTCTGGTTGCGGGACAGCGATACCGGCCAGTGGCATCGCGAGGAGCTCGAGGACGACGAGGACGAGGACGAGGACGACGACCGAGGTCCCGGCCCTCGCGGCGGTGGCGGCGGGCGACGCGCTGCCATCGAGAGCAGCGAAGCAGTCGCGCGACGCGACGAGTCTGCGCGGGGGCGCAGCGAGCAGTCCGCAGCGAACGGCGGCGGGCGTCGGAGCGCGTCGGAGCCGGGTCGTGCACGACTCCAGTTGACGGCCGGGGGAGAGCCGCCGCTCGACCCCGAGGTCTGGCGCCGCGACGGCGATGCCCCGACCCGGCCCATCTCCGCCCAGCCGGCATCGCGCCGGCGTGAGGCGAACATGCCGATCTCGGCCCAGCCGTCGACCTGGCAATCCGAGGCGGATGCACCCGCCTCGGCCCAGGCTCGGACGCGCGACGCGGGCAGGCCCGTTTCGGCGCCACCGGACGACCGGCGCGACGCCGTCCGGCCCGCGTCGGCCCGGCCGCCGGCAAGCCGCCAGCTCGACGACCGCCCGGCGTCCGCTCGATCGGCCGGCTGGCAGCGCGAGGACGATCGACCGGCCGCCGCCCGGCCGGACGATCGGCGGCGCGAGGACGATCGACCCGCCGCGGTGCGCCCGGGCGTCCGGCTGCGCGACGATGAGCGGCCGATCTCCGCGCAGCCGGACGAGTGGCGGCGAGACGCGGACGAGCCCGTTTCGGCGCAGCCCGCGCCGCCGCCTCAGACGCCGACCAGGCCGGTGTCGGCCAAGCCCGGCGCCTGGCGCGCCGAGGCGCAGGCCGAGGCCCGCGCCGCCGACTGGCGCAACCAGCTCCGC
>NZ_JBEZDY010000007.1:218629-251980 GCF_040648555.1 Actinoplanes sp. NPDC049118 | reverse complement strand
CGCCGAGCAAGGCGAACCACCACTACCCGGCAACACGGCCGACCCCGCCCGGCAGCGCACCGACCCCGCCGACTGGCGCAACCAGCTCCGCGCCGAGCAAGGCGAACCACCACTACCCGGCAACACGGCCGACCCCGCCCGGCAGCGCACCGACCCCGCCGACTGGCGCAACCAGCTCCGCGCCGAACAGGGCGAACCACCACTACCCGGCAACGCGATCGACCCCGCCGACTGGCGCAGCCAACTCCGCGCCGAGCAGGGCGAACCACCGCTACCGGGCAACGCGGTCGATCCGTTCGGGCAACGGACCGCGCCCCGCTCCTGGCAGCAGGCCGAGCGCGAGGACACGCCGCGCGGTTCGGCGTCCTATCGCGAGGGCAACACCGGCGACTGGCGGCGCGAGCTGCAGTCCGACGGCGACTTGGCCGACGGCGCGTCGAGGCGGATCAGCACCTCCGCCTTCGTGCCGTTCAAGGGCGGCGTCGCGGCGTCCGTCAAGGTACCCGCCGCAAACTCGGCGTCCGAGGGCGCCACGGAGATCATTCAGCGCACCGGGGCGCGGTGGCAGGATCCGCCGGACACGACGTGGCCGCCGCGCGGCGCGGTGTCCCCGGCCGCCGGCACCTACGAGCGGCGGCCGGTCAGCACGCTGCCGTCACCCTCGGCGCGACAGAACGATCTTCTCGAACCCGACGAGGACGTAGAGGAGGACACCGGCGGTCCGCTCGCCGCGGTGGGTTACACCGCCGCCTGGTACGGCGTACCGGTCGTGCTCGTGGTCCTCTACATGCTGGTGCTCAACCGCGGTCAGCAGGCACACGCCCTGACCACCCTGCTCGACGGCGCCCCGCTGTTCGGGTTGTCGCTGGTGCTGAGCATGCTCGTCGCGGTCGGCCTGCGGCGGGCGAGCGGCTCGTGGAAGGCCGCCAGCGTCGGTCTCGCGGCGGCCGTGATGGGCGGCGGCCTCGCCACCGTCCTGAACTCGGCCATCACCGGTCAATCGCTCAGCTGACGAGCAAACCCGCTGGAACACGAAGAAGCGCGCCGACCCGCAGGGCCGGCGCGCTTCTCGTGAGCCGTGTTACTTGGAGCCGACGACGTTCACCGGGAACGACGCGGTCACCTCGGGGTGCAGCTTGACCTGGACCTTGTAAGCGCCCGTGGTCTTGATGTGGCCCGGCAGCTCGAGGCGGCGCCGGTCCAGGGACGGACCGCCCGCGGACTTCACCGCGTCGACGATCTCGGCCGGGGTGATCGACCCGAACAGGCGGCCGCCGTTGCCGGAGCGCGCCGTCAGGGTGACCTTCAGGCCCTCGAGCTGGCCCTTGACCTCATTGGCCTGGCCGAGGTCGCGGATCTCACGGGCGTTGCGCGCCCGCTTGATGACCGTGACCTGCTTCTCGGCGCCCTTGCTCCACAGGATCGCGAAGCCCTGCGGAAGCAGGTAGTTACGGCCGTAGCCGTTCTTGACCTCGACGATATCGCCGGGGGTGCCGAGGCCCGACACCTCCTGAGTGAGGATGATCTTCATATCGGTGCCTCCCCTCAGCGCGCCGTGGCCGTGTACGGCAGGAGCGCCATCTCACGGGCGTTCTTGACCGCGCGGGCGATCTGCCGCTGCTGCTGGGAGGTCACGCCGGTGACCCGCCGAGCGCGGATCTTGCCGCGGTCAGAGATGAACTTCCGCAGCAGCGCGGTGTCCTTGTAGTCGATGTAGGTGATCCCGTCCTTGTCGAGCGGGTTCACCTTCTTCTTCGGCTTGCGAAGTGCCGCAGCCTTAGCCATAGCTCTTACTCCTGAAATCAAGAAGCCCGTCGGGCTCAGAAAGGTGGCTCGTCGTCGAACGAGGAGTTGCTGCCGGCGCCGCCCGAACGGGCACCGCCACTGGAGGCCGGGGCAGCCGTCGCCCAGGGGTCGTCGAAGTTGTTGCCGCCTCCGCCGCCGCTGTTGTTGTTGCTGCTGGGCTGCCGGTTGCCACCACCGCCGCCGGAGGCGCCGAAGCCACCCCCACCGCCTCCTCCGGACCGGGACATCTTCTGCACCTTCGCCGTGGCGTAGCGCAGGGACGGGCCGATCTCATCGACCTCGAGCTCATAGACGGTGCGCTTCTCGCCCTCGCGGGTCTCGTAGGACCGCTGGCGCAGCCGGCCCTGCACGATCACCCGAGCGCCGCGCTGCAGCGACTCGGCGACGTGCTCGGCAGCGTCACGCCAGACGTTGCACGCGAGGAAGAGTGGCTCGCCGTCTTTCCATTCGCCCGACTGCCGGTCCATCGTCCGCGGTGTCGAAGCGATGCGGAACTTGGCGACCGCCGCCCCCGAAGGGGTGAAGCGCAGCTCAGGGTCGTCGGTCAAGTTGCCGACGACCGTGATGGTGGTTTCTCCTGCCATGATCTTCTCCTCGCCGCTTCATGCGTTTCTGCAAGGAGGCTCCCAGAGCCCCCTGACAAAAACGACCGTCAGCGGGTCTCGGGCCGGATGACCTTGGTACGCAGGATCGACTCGTTGAGCCGGAGCTGACGGTCCAGCTCAGCCACGGCCTCCGGCGTCGCCTGCAGGTCGACGACGGCGTAGATGCCTTCGGCCTTCTTGTTGATCTCGAACGAGAGCCGGCGACGGCCCCACACATCGAGCTTCTCGACCGAACCACCCGCGGTGCGGATCACGTTCAGGTACGTGTCGAGCGACGGGGCAACGGTGCGCTCCTCGAGACTGGGGTCGAGGATCACCATGAGTTCGTAATGACGCAAGACGTTCTCACCTCCTGTGGGCTTGGCGGCCACGGTCTCTCCGTGGCAGGAGGTCTTGTGTCGCTCGCAGCAAGAGACCGTGGGCGACGCCCACGGCCGGCACACTGCGAACCGAGCCAGCATACCCGCGCGTGGGCGGACGCCAAAAAGGGCCCCATCCGTGAACGAGGCCCTTCGAGGGGAAAGCCGCGGGGCGTCCGGTCCGCTTTCGCTGGGTGGGACCTGGGGAGGAACGACCACACCGATGAGGTTGGAACGGCCGCCCCGCGGAGCATCTGACGAGAAGTCTACGCGACAGATGCCCGAGATGCACGTTGCGACACAATTGCCCGTATTGCGCCTGCGGCCACCCCCGCCGCACACACCGTCGCGATCAGCCCGAGCAGCCCGATCTGCCGCGACGGCCACATCGGCTGCACCGTCGCGACCGGCTCCGCCGCGACGGCGTACGTCGGCGGCGCGGCCGGGAGGGCGGGTGCGCTCTGCGACTCGGACAAGGTCGGCTCGATCGCCGGTACGCCGCGAAGAATCGTCTTCTCGTCCCCGGGCGGCATCCCCGAGAACGCCGGTTCGACCACGGCCGCCGTACCCCTGGGATTGGACTTGTCCTTGACCCGGGGGGCAGCACCGCCCTGCGGCATGGCCTGTGCGGCCCGGGTCGCGGCCTGCGCGGCGCCGTTGGCCGGCGAGGCGCCGGGCCGCTTCTCGGCCGGCCGGCCGGCGCGGGTGGTCGACTGGCGCTGCGGCCGCGACACGGGAGCGACCGAGTCGGGCATCGACGGGCGGCCGTCAGAGCTCGCGGGCGTGCCGGGACGGGAGGGCGCGGACGGGGTGTCGGAGATCTCCGAGCCGATGGGCGCCGGGATCGGATCGGGCTTGGCCGCCTGCGACGGCGAGGCCGTGACCAGCACCGGCGTGGCCTGGTCGTTCAGCGCGCAGTCCGGGTCGAGGGTGACCGCAGTGGTGCCGCGGCGGAATACCACCTCGGTCGCGCCGTCCTCCGGGACCGGGCCGCTGAACGCGCCGTTGAGCAGCAACGTCGCGCCGTGGCCGGTCCGGTTCACCACGCGCACCGTTCCTTCCGCCGGCACGACCATGGACTCGACGGAGGGCGTGGACTGGCACGAGATGCCGAGCACCCCGCCGCCCCCGAAGATCACCTGCCAGCCGCCCCCCTCGACCTGGTCGGCGTTAGCCGTGCCGGTCGTCAGCAGCGCGGCGCCGAGAAGCAAACCACCCAGCGCCACCGCCGTAACACGGTGTCGGACTTGCCGAGACATGCACCATCTCCCTGCTCGGACCGATTTGCACCGGTACGTAGGTATGTGTGATCTCCTCGATTAACGACTCGCCGACAACCGCGGTGACGCGGACGGGTGCGGACCGCGACGCCGGGTGACCGTCGTAGGTACGTCGTAGGCTCGGACCCATGCGCATCGGAGCCCATGTCGATCCCGCCGAACCCCTCGTCGCGGCCACCGCCCGCGGAGCCGACGCCGTCCAGTTCTTCCTCGCCGATCCGCAGGGCTGGAAGACCCCGGCGCCCCACCCGGACGCGGCGGCGCTCAAGGCGTCCGAGGTGGACGTTTACATCCACGCGCCATATGTGATCAATGTGGCCACGCTCAACAACCGGATCCGCATCCCCAGCCGCAAACTGCTGCTCACCCACGCCCGTGCGGCGGCCGAGATCGGCGCAAAGGGCTTGATCGTGCACGGCGGCCACGTCAACGCCGGCGATGACATCGCAGTCGGATTCGACAACTGGCGCAAGACCTTCGCATACATGGAAAAAGAGGGCGGGCCACCACTGCCGATCCTGATCGAGAACACCGCGGGCGGCGACCACGCCATCGCCCGCCGATTCGACAATCTGGCCAGGCTGTGGGACGCGGTGGGCGAATTCGGTGCGGGCTTCTGCCTGGACACCTGCCATGCGCACGCGGGTGGCGAGGAGCTTCTCAACATCGTGGACAGGGTCAAGTCCATCACCGGCCGCGTCGACCTGATCCACGCGAACGACTCGAAGGACGGCTTCGATTCCGGCCGCGACCGGCACGACAACCTCGGCAGTGGCAAGATCGACCCAGACCTGGTGGTGGCGGCGATCCGCGCCGCGGGCGCCCCGGCGATCGTCGAGACGCCGGGCGGGGTGGAAGGCCAGGCCGCCGACATCGCTCTCTTGCGCGAGAGAGCGGGCAGCTGAGCCAGCCTCACGAGGGAGCAGCATGACGACCGAGCGGCCGCAGGTCGGCGCCGATCCCGCCGCGCCCGGGGACGCCACGCCCGCCGCCACCGGCGGGTCGACCTCCGCCGACGCCAGCGATCCGACGGCATCCGCCCCGCCCGCCGGATCCGCACCACCCACGGCATCCCCACCGCCCACGGGATCCGCACCACCCACGGCATCCGCCCCGCCCGCCGGATCCGCACCACCCACGGCATCCCCACCGCCCACGGCATCCGCGCCGTCTGGCGGAGCCGCAACGCCGAGCGGATCCCTAGCGCCCGAGTCGCCCGAGGGCGATGCTGCGGTGCCGAAGCGGGTCCGGCGGTGGGCGGGTCTCCGACGGGGCCGCGCCGCCAAGACCGAACCCGCGGCCACCGGAATCCTGCGCCCAGCGGTCCCGCCACCCGCGGACCCGGCGGGCCCGGATCGGCTGTCCACCATGGAGAGGGCCGCAGCGGCCCACCTCGAATTTCCCGCCAATGGTTCGACGGGCGACCCTCCCCCCGAGACCAAGCCCGGCGACAAGCCTGTGCAGACGCCTGGAGGCGGCACAACAGCGGCGACGGAGCCAGCCCCCAAGGCCTCTGCGGGCTTGACGCCGGCCCGGGGGACAAAGACAGGCGAGACCCCGAACAAGAAGGCCAAGGCCGGCGGCCCAAGTGCCGAACCCAGCGACACCCCGAGCCAGGCAGGCGCGAACCAGGCGGGCCCGAGCCAGGCGGGCCCGAGCCAGGCTGACGCGAACCAGGCGGGCCCGAGCCAGGCAAGCGCGGGCCAGGCGGGCGCGAGCCAGGCGAAAGAGGTCGGTGAAACCCCGGGCTCGCAGACCACGGCGGCCGCCGGGAAACCCGATGTCGAGCCGAAGCCCGGTGAACCACCCCATGCCGAGACGGCGGACGGCGCCGCGAGCGCGACCGGCAACCGCCGGCGCAGGCCGAGGCTGCCGTCACTCCGCCCGCCAGGCGCCCCGCCGGACCCCTGGACCGCCTTCGCGCAGACCTCAGAGCGCGGCCCGGGCCGGATCCGCCGCGCCGTCCGCGTCGTCGGCCGCGGCCTCATCCACGAGTACGCCCTGGTCGTCTACGGCTCGCTGCTGCTCGCCGTGCTCGTGACCTGGCCGGCCCTGCGCTACCCCCTGCACACGTTCCCGCACGACATCTGGGATCCCTCCCGACAGGCCTGGCAGGTCTCCTGGACCGGCCACATCCTGATCACCGACCCGGCCAGGCTCTGGCAGTCGAACGCCTACTTCCCCGAGCCGTACAGCTTCGCGTTCGGGGACCACCTCCTCGGCTACGCCCCCGTCGGCATGCTCGGCGAGGGACCGCTCGCGGCCGTCCTGCGCTACAACATCCTCTTCGTGCTCGCACACGCCCTGCTCACCATCGGCGGCTACGCGCTGATCCGGCAACTCGGCGCCGGGCGAACCGGGGCGATCGTCGGCGCTGCCGCGTTCGCGTACGCGCCGTGGCGGCTGGCGCAGGAGGGGCACCTCGACATCGTCTCCGCCGGCGGCATCCCGCTGGCCCTTGCGATGCTCGCCCGCGGGCACGGCTGGTCGATGCGGTACGGCTTCCGGCCGGATCGGCGGCACGCGGGCTGGGCGGCGGCGGGCTGGCTCGTCGCCATCTGGCAGCTCGGTCTCGGATTCTCGCTCGGCCTGCCGTTCGCGTACGTGCTCGCCCTCATCATCGTGATCGTCGCGGCCGCGGTCCTGGTCCGTCGCCTGCGCCGCCGGTCGCCACGGCCGGTGCTGGGCTGGCGGCTGCTGATCACCGACGGGCTGGGAATTCTGATCTTCGCGGGCGTCGGCGCCATCATCGCGCTGCCCTACCTGCGAGTGCCGGACTACGGTCCCGCCGCCACGGAGATCCGGTTCTTCTCGCCGCCGCTCCGTAGCCTGCTGATCGGCCCGGCCGAGTCAAGAATCTGGGGCGCACCGCACGCCGTGGCCCGGGAGTCGCTCGGCTGGCCGGCCGAGATGACGCTGCTGCCGGGGTTCGTGCTCTATGCGCTCGCGCTGGTCGGCCTGGTCTTCTCCGTTTGGCGCATCTGGCAGCGGTTGCTGCTACTCACCGCCGTCGTGGTCGGCGTCGTCTTCACGCTGGGCTCCACGTTCTTCGACGGTCGCTGGACCTACCTGCCGCTCTTCGGCCACCTGCCCGCCTCGTTCGGCGTGCGGGTACCCGGGCGGCTGATGCTCTGGGTGACGCTGCTGCTCGCGATTCTGGCCGCCGGCGCCGTCGCCGAGTTCGTCCGCCGAGCCGAGCACCTCGCCGCGCACCGCATGCCGCCGCGGCCGGGGCCGTGGCTGCGCCTTGCGACGTTCGTGCCGCTGCTGCTGGTGCTGGTCGAGTCCTGGAGCACGATCGCGCACCCGGTCGTGCCGGAGCAGCCCTCGGCGATGCGGACGGTCACCGGCCCGATGCTGGTCCTGCCGACCGCGGCCCTCACCGACCAGACCGTCATGCTGTGGTCCAGCACCCGGTTCCAGCAGATGGCGAACGGCAGCGGCGGCTTCGCCCCGCAGCGCCAGTCCGACCTGCGCCGCGCGGTCGCCACGTTCCCGGACGCCGCCAGCGTTCAGTACCTCCGCACGCTGAACGTCAACACGGTGCTGCTGCTACGCAAACAGGTCGCCGGCACCCCCTGGGAGCGCGCGGGCGACGTCCCGGTCGACGCCCTCGGCATCCGCCGGGAAGACCTCGACAACGACTCCGTGGTCTTCCGCCTGAACTGAGCAGCTCCGGCCACCAACCAGCCCGCCGGGGCTAAGCCGAGGACCCAAGCACCCCGCCCGCCGGGGCTAAGCCGAGAGCCCAAGCACCCCGCCCGCCAGGGCTAAGCCGAGAGCCCAAGCACCCCGCCCGCCAGGGCTAAGCCGAGAGCCCAAGCACCCCGCCCGCCGGCGCTAAGCCGAGAGGGGCCCTGCCGCCGGCCCGCCGAGGTCGAATCGAGACAGCCCCGCAGGCCGCCTGCAGCAACCGGCACCACGAGGGAGCCGGCTGGGACGCTCCCAACCGACCCACGGCAAGCCAGCCCCAGAGGCAGCGCGGACAAGCCCGCTACACCCGCAGCGCTCACACCGCGACCGACGCCAGCGGAGGCAACGGCACCCGCGGCAATCAGCCGACCGCGCCCAACACCGGGAAGGGCCGAGACACCCGCATCGGCGCCCACCGCAGCCGACACAGAAAAACTGCGGCACCCGCGGCGGTCAGCCCACCCAGCCCACACCAAGAAAACCCGCAGCACCCGCCGCGATCAACCCACCGGGGTCGGCGCCGCAGGAGGTGGCGGCGGCGCGTGCTCGGGCATCAGCGAAGGGGCGGAAGGCAGCGGCTCCAGCCGCAGCCGCTGCCGTAACGACGACACCCAACCCGCATCATGCGCCCCGTCGAACACCCCGCCGTCCGGGTCGTCGGCGTAGGTCCGCCGGACCGGATCGAGTTCGGGCCGCCAGATCTCCCGGATCACCAGCCCGCAGAGGATCGCCACCGTGATCAGGCGCAGGCTCGAGGCCAGCACGAACGTCCCCTCCGGGATCACCGGCTTGCCGCCGGCCCCCAGCAACTCCGCGTAGAACGCCGTGAAGTAGCCGATCTCCGCCACCGACCAGGCGATGATCGCCCCCCAGCGCGGACGGGCCAGCACGATCAGCGGCAACAGCCAGAGCACGTACTGCTGCGACCAGACCTTGCTGAAGATCAAGAATGCCGCGACCACCAGGAACGCGACCTGGGAGACCCGGGGACGGCGCGGCGCGAGCAGGCAGAGCACCCCGATCGCGGCGCAGGCCAGGAACGTCAGCCCGTACGAGATGTTGTTGAGGACCGGGACGTGATCACTGAGCCATTGGAACGGGCCCTGATCGCCGGCGACGCCGGTGTTCCACTTCGTGTCGAGGTAGCGGCCGATGTACCAGGAGGTGCCCCAGTCGATCGGCCGTTCCCGGTTGAGCTGGAAGAACCGGTCCCAGCTGTCCCGGTACAGGACGGCGACCGGGACGTTTACGGCCAGCCAGGCGACGATCGCCGAGCCCACCGCGAACAGGGCCTGCGTCAACCGCTTCGAGCGCAGGCCGAGCACCACCAGCGGCCCCAGGATGAACAGCGGCCAGAGCTTCGCCGCGCCGCCGAGGCCGAGCAGGACGCCGGCGAGCACGGGCCATCGTCTGGCCCAGGCGTAGAGCCCGAACATGGCCAGTGCGATGGCCAGGAAGTCCCAGTTGACGGTCGCCGTGACGAGCAGGATCGGCGACAGCGCGAAGATCGCGGCGTCCCAGGGCCGGCGGCGGCGCAGCGCGAGGATCATCGCCACGGACGCCACCGCCAGTGCCGACAGGACCAGGGCATTGACGTTGTAGAACCACTTGCCCTGGTTGATCTCCGGGTACTTCTGCCCGAGGGCGTGCACCGGAAGGCCCAGCGCACCCATGAAGTAGCCCGTGACCACGGGGTACTCCACCGGATGGTCCTTGTACGGCACCTTGCCCTCGTTGAGCCCCTCGGCGTAGTAGAGGGCCAGCACGTCGGTGTAGCAGAACCGGGTGTACTGGATGTTCTTCTGCCAGTCCCCGTCCTGGCAGGGCGACTTCTGCACCCAGCTCATCGCCAGCATCAGGCAGGTCAGCGCGAGGATGATGCGCTGCGCGTTCCAGAACCGGCCGGGCCGGGCCCCGGGGCGTACGGCATGGTCGCCGAGCGGCCCGCCGATTGCCTGCGACAGCCCTCGGACGAAGCCGTCCGATTCGGCGGGCAGGTCTTGCCGGTCGGGCTCCGGAGACGAAGGCGCGCTCATGCTTTGGCATCATGCCGCATCATCGGGGCGGACAGACGCCGCCCTCCGGCACAGTCGGCCTACAAGGCCACAGAACCGGAACGGCGCCCGTCTCCGCGAGGAGAGGGCGCCGCCGGTGTTCTACGGCTCAGTCGCCGTCGTCGTTCTCGCCACCGCCGGTCCCGGTGTCGTTACCGGTGTCGGTGCCGGGGAACGCCGGGAAGGTCGGGAGGGCCGGGCCATTGTTCCCGTTGTTCCCGTTATTGCCATTGTTCCCGTTGCCGTTGTTGCCGTTGTTCCCGTTGTTGCCGTTCTGGCACTGCTCCGGGAAGACCAGGCAGGCCGGGTTCTCCGGCAGCTCGACCTTGGGCGGCGGTGGGATGCCGTTGCCCTTCTTGCTCGGGTCGACGAACGCGGCCGTGTTCGGCAGGAAGGGTGCGGGATCCCCCTTGATCGACTTCGACGCCGAGTCCAGGAACATCTTCCAGATGTCGCCGGGGATCGAGCCGCCGTTCATGGGCTTGCCGCCGGGCTTGTAGATCGGCAGCAGATCCATCTGCTTGGTCTTCTTGTTCACCTTCTCGCGGCCGACCCAGACGGCCGCCGCGAGTTCCCTGGTGCCGCCGACCATCCAGGCGTCGCCGTTGTCGCCGCTCTTGCCGCCCTTGCCGGTGAACTCCCAGGTGCCGGTCTTTCCGATGGCCTTACGGCCGTTGTCGAGGCTGATGCCGTTGATGCCCGGGATCTTCTGCATGACGTCCTGCACGGCCGCCGCGACGTCCGGGCTGAACGCCGTAATGCCCTTGAGCTTCTCGCCCTTGCCCTTGAGGGCCACGAACTTCCCGGTCTTCGCGTCTCGCTCGGCGACCGAGCGGACGAAGTGCGCCTTGTGGTAGACGCCGTTGTTGGCGATCGTGGCGACGCCGCTGGCGTGGTCGAGCGCGGTGATCGCGTACTGGCCGAAGCCGACCTCGCGGCCGTAGCCCTTCTTCTTGAGCTCCGCGTCGCTCAGCTTGCCGAGGTCGTAGCGGGCGGTGGTCTCCGGGTCGCCGATCAGCTGGATGCCGGCCTTGTGCGCGACCTGGATGACCTTCTCCGGGCCGAGCGCGTCGGCGAGCCAGTAGAAGGTGAAGTTGTACGACTGCTCGACGGAGGTCTCGAGATCACAGGCCTTCGGCGGGCACTTGAGGCTGCCACCCTCACGACCGGAGTTGTTGATCTTGCCGCCGCCGTTGACCTTCTCCAGCGTGGAGTCCCAGATGGTGTCCATGCCGTAGCCCTCGCTGAGCGCCGCGAGCAGCGTATAGATCTTGAACGTCGAGCCCGGCGGCCGGCCGCCACCGATGAAGGTCTTGCCGTCATCGGTGTAGTTCGGTCCCGCGTAGTCCCAGCTGGCCGCGTCGGGCCCGCCGTAGTACGCCAGGACCCGACCGTTCTCCGGGTCGATGGAGACCAGGGCCGACTTGTAGGTCTCGGCCATGCCGTTCAGCGGCGACTTCTCGCTGGCGCGGTTGGCCGCCTTCTCCGCCGCCTTCTGCACGTCGGGGTCGATCGTGGTGCGGATCTGCAGACCACCCTCGTTCAGCTGCGCGTCGCTGATCTGCATTTCGCGCAGCTCACGCTTCACGTACTTGACGATCTTGGCGCTGGGCTTGTTGTTGCCGCAGGTGGTGGTGCACTTGTCGGGGTCGAACTTGATCCATCCCGGCTTGCCCTTGGCCGCCTGCGCGGGAAATTCCGTCGGCGGGTTGATGCCGGCCGGCACCCCAGCCGCCGGCATACCGCGGGGCAGCCCCAGCTCGGCCATGTTGCCGACGGTGTACCGCCAGCGGTCCTGGGCGTCCGGGAGGTTGTTGCCCGGGTCGTATCCCTTGTGCGTGGCGGTCGGCTCCGGCTGCTTGATGACCGAGGCGAGGATCGCGGCCTCGCCGGCGGTGATCGCCCCCGGCTTGCCGACCGGGGTCAACGCCGAACGGCTGGCCCCGAAGTACGCCTTGACCGCGGCCTCGACGCCGTAGGCGCCGCGACCGAAGTACACGGAGTTGAGGTAGCGGCCGAGGATCTCGTCCTTGCTGTACTCGTCCTCCATCTTGCGGGCGATGACCGCCTCGCGGAGCTTACGGTTGTAGCTGATCTCCTTCAGCTTCGCGGCGTACCGCGCGTACTGCTGGGTGATCGTGGAGGCACCCTGGGTGTCGCCGCCGGTGAAGTTGTTCCACGCGGCGCGGGCGATGCCCTTCATGTCGATGCCGTTGTGGTCGTAGAAGCCCTTGTCCTCGGCCGAGACCACCGCGAGCTTGATCAGCGGGTTGATGCTGGCGTTCGGGACGATCGAGCGGTTGAACTGGCCGAGCGAGGCGAGCACCGTCTTGTTGTCGCTCGCGAGCAGCTGGGTGGTCTGCGTCTCGGCGGCCGGCTCCTTGAAGTCGACGCTGTCGAAGAAGTAGGTGCCGCCGACCACGCCGGCGCCGGCCAGGATGACCAGGACGGCCGCGGCCGCGGTCAGGATGTTCATCCGGCGGCGACGCTTGGTGGCCTTGTTCAGGATCTTGGCTGCGCTGCCCCGGGTTCCGCCCTGCCCGGGGATGCCCGGCCCGCCGCCGACGGCCGGCGAGACCGGCCGCACCGCGGCACGCGCGACGGCACCACGGCCGCCGTACGCCGCGGCGACGTCGGGAGCGCCCACGGAGGCACGGCCACCGACCCGGGCTGAGCCCACGGTGCCGGCGCCGACGGAGGCACGTCCGGGGACCGCCGCCGCACCGACCGAGGCCGCGCCACGAGACACGCCGCCAACGCTCGCGCGGCCGCCGGCCGGACGCCGGTAGGCGTCGGGAGCAGCGCGTTCGTCGTAGCCGGACTGGTCGTCGTCAGGCGTGGAAGCAGCGGACGGCCCGGGCACTCGGGCCCGGGCACGCGCAGACTGCGGATCGCCGTACGAGTTCATTCGGTCACACCTACCGGTCGCGGTGGCTCGCCAGAGAAGCCCTGGAGGGGCTTCGGAGGCGGTGCCACGGGCGGACGATTCTGGGCTGCAGCTCCGCAGCCGCCCTGTCGGATGTCGAAATTGACCGACTGCGGCGCTGGATGCCCGTATCGGTCAGGATCGTGCCCACGTTAGCGTCGTTGAGACCAATCACTGTCGGCCCTCCCGGCGATGTGACGACGACCCTGTCTCGCGGTGGCGGCCCGAGGCGGACGAGGCGACGGCCCCGCCCTGGTCCAGTTCGTCGGCTTGGAGCGCGTCCCGGCCGAGCACGTACTGCTCGATCAGATGGTTCCACGCGCAGGATTGGCACACCTCCACCACGAACACCTGAAACTCACGCAGCGTCATTGCCAACACCGGCAGGTCCGCGACCTTGCGTGCCTGCCCGGCGGACTGCTTGAGCTCATCGCCGTAGATGTAGTGGACCAGGGTGAGGTTGTCGCGACGGCAGACCGGGCAACGATCGTCGGTCGGCTCGCCGTGGAACCTAGCTGCGTTTTTCAGGTACGGCGAGGCATCACAGACCTCAAGGGTCCCGACCTTGCCGTTGTGCACGTCACGCAGCAGCGCTCGCTTCTGAAGCGAGTAGTCGACGACCTGCCGCTGCGTGCGCATGGCGAAGAGAGTACGCGGTCAACACCCGTACGGCGACAGCCATCACACAGCGTGGCGCGACGACTGCACAACCATGCCTGGCCTTGCGGCGCGGCGCAACCCGATCTACGGTGACGATGTATCGGTCCGATACATCGTGCGAGACAGGTGGAGGGGGTGGGCACGTTGCTGGAACTCGCGATCCTCGGCCTGCTCCAGGAATCCTCGATGCACGGCTATGAGCTGCGCAAGGAGCTCGCCACCAAGCTGGGCACGATCCGCGCCGCGATCAGCTACGGCACGCTGTACCCGACGCTGAAGCGCCTGCAGACCGCGGGCTGGATCGGCGCGGCGGAGACTCCCGACAGCGAGATCATTCCCCCGCTGACGAGCCGCCGGGGCCGGGTTGTCTACAAAATCACGGCCGAAGGCAAGGAACGGTTCGCCGAACTGCTCGCCCAGGCGGGCCCGGAGACCTACGACGACGCCGGCTTCGGCGTGCACTTCGCCTTCTTCTCCCGGACCGACCGGGCGACGCGGCTGCGGATCCTCGAGGGCCGCCGCCGCCGGATCGAGGAACGCCGGGAAGGCCTGCGCGAGGTCCTCGCGCGCGCCTCCGACCGCCTCGATGCCTACACCCTCGAACTACAACGCCACGGACTGGATGCGTGCGAGCGCGAGGTCCGCTGGCTGGAGGAGCTCATCACCAACGAGCGCTCCGGCCGCTCCCCAGCAGGGGAGACACCCCCCGAAGACCCGCGTCCGCACCAGGACCGGCCGTGATGAACAAGGAGGCAAACGCGATGGGCTCCGTCCGCGTCGCCATTGTCGGTGTGGGTAACTGCGCCTCGTCCCTCGTGCAGGGCGTGGAGTACTACCGCGAAGCCGACCCCAACGACCGCGTCCCGGGTCTCATGCACGTGACCTTCGGCGAATACCACGTATCAGACGTGAAGTTCGTCGCGGCGTTCGATGTGGACGCCAAGAAGGTCGGCATGGACCTGGCCGAGGCGATCGTCGCCAGCGAGAACAACACGATCACGCTGACCGATGTCGCGCCGACCGGCGTGACCGTTCAGCGTGGGCCGACCTTCGACGGTCTGGGCACGTACTACCGCGAGATCATCGAGGAGTCGTCCGCCGAGCCGGTGGACGTCGTGCAGGCGCTGCGCGACGCCGAGGTCGACGTCGTCGTCTCCTACCTGCCGGTGGGCTCCGAGGAGGCCGACAAGTTCTACGCACAGGCCGCGATCGACGCCGGCTGCGCGTTCGTCAACGCCCTGCCGGTCTTCATCGCCTCGGACCCGGTCTGGGCGCAGAAGTTCACCGACGCCGGCCTGCCGATCGTCGGCGACGACATCAAGAGCCAGGTCGGTGCCACGATCGTGCACCGCGCGCTGGCGAAGCTGTTCGAGGACCGCGGTGTCGAGCTGCTGCGCACGTACCAGCTCAACTTCGGCGGCAACATGGACTTCATGAACATGCTGGAGCGCAAGCGGCTGGTCTCGAAGAAGATCTCGAAGACCCAGTCGGTGACGTCCCAGATCCCGCACGAGATGTCCAAGAGCGACGTGCACATCGGTCCGTCGGACCACGTGCCGTGGCTGGACGACCGCAAGTGGGCCTACATCCGGCTCGAGGGCCGCAGCTTCGGCGACACCCCGCTGAACGCTGAGCTCAAGCTCGAGGTGTGGGACTCGCCGAACTCGGCCGGCGTCATCATCGACGCGGTCCGCGCGGCGAAGATCGCCAAGGACCGCGGCGTCG
The DNA here is from genome assembly GCF_040648555.1 of Actinoplanes sp. NPDC049118. Taxonomy (NCBI): domain Bacteria; kingdom Bacillati; phylum Actinomycetota; class Actinomycetes; order Micromonosporales; family Micromonosporaceae; genus Actinoplanes; species Actinoplanes sp. NPDC049118. Next base: position 236,872 of record NZ_JBEZDY010000007.1, on the reverse strand, counting down.
GCGGCCCGATCCTGTCGGCGAGCTCGTACTTCATGAAGTCCCCGCCGGTGCAGTACAACGACCACGACGCGAAGAACGCGGTCGAGGCGTTCATCAAGGGCGACATCGAGCGCTGACAGCCGCGCTCTGTAGAGAGGCCGGGTCGTGTGGCGACCCGGCCTCTCTGTGCTATCCGCCCCAGGCCCTTTCCAGGGCCACCCGGGCCTCCAGCTCCAGCAGCTTCCGCTTGCGGGGCAGCCCGCCGCCGAAGCCGACCAGCTTGCCGCCCGCGCCGACCACCCGGTGGCAGGGGACGATGACCGGCACCGGGTTGTGGTTGCACGCCGTCCCCACGGCACGGGCCGCGCCCGGCTCACCCAGCGCGGTGGCGATAGCGCCGTACGTCAGCATCTCGCCGTACGGAATCTTGGCGATCTCGGCCCACACGGCCCGCTCGAAATCCGACCCGCCGCGCAGCTCGACCGGCACGGTGAAGTCCGTCAGCGACCCGGCGAAGTAGGCGGCCAGCTGCTCGGCGGCCGGGTGCCCGCCCGGCTCGCCGTGGCTCGCGCCGAACCGCACACCGACAACCGTGTCGCCGTCGAGCCTGACGCCGAGCGGTCCGATGGGTGACTCCACGAGCAGTTGCATGACTCCGATTCTGCCGCGCGGGTACGACAGTCAGGAGATGTGGCCGTGCTCCCGGGCCCAGCGCCGCAGCTCGGCCTCCGCCTCGTCGCGGTCCAGCGGACCGCGGTCCAGGCGCAGCTCCTTGAGGTGGCGCCAGGCCTGGCCGACCACCGGGCCAGGCGGCACGCCGAGCAGCTCCATGATCGCGTTGCCGTCCAGGTCGGGCCGGACCCGCGCCAGGTCCTCCTCGGCCTCGATCCGGGCGATCCGCTCCTCGAGCGCGTCGTAGTCGGCCGACAGGGCCGCCGCCTTGCGCCTGTTGCGCGTCGTGCAGTCGGAGCGGGTCAGCTTGTGCAGGCGGGGAAGCAGCTCACCCGCGTCGGTCACGTAGCGGCGCACCGCCGAGTCGGTCCACTCGCCGCGGCCGTAGCCGTAGAAGCGCAGGTGCAACGCGACCAGCTCCACCACCTCGGACGTGACGTCCTTGGGGAACCTCATGGCCTTCATCCGCTGCCGGGTGAGCCGGGCGCCGACCACCTCGTGGTGGTGGAAGCTGACCCGTCCGTCGCGGCCGACCGCCTTGGTCGCCGGCTTGCCGACGTCGTGCATCAGCGCGGCCATCCGCAGCACGAAGTCCGGGCCCGCGTCGCCCTCGAGCCGGACGGCGTTGGAGACCACGATCAGCGTGTGCTCGTAGACGTCCTTGTGCTGGGCGTGCTCGTCGATCTCAAGCTTGAGGCCGGAGATCTCCGGGATGAACCGGTCGGCCAGCCCGGTGTCGACAAGCAGCCGCAGCCCGGCGATCGGGTCGAGCCCGCAGAGCAGCTTGGTGAACTCGTCGCGGATCCGCTCGGCGGTGATCCGGTCGAGGTCGGCGGCCATCTCGGTCATCGCCTCGACGACCGGCTTGTCCACTGTGAAGCGCAGCTTGGCGGCGAAGCGCGCCGCCCGCAGCATGCGAAGCGGGTCGTCGCCGAAGGAGAGCGCCGGCGAGTCGGGCGTCCGGATGACCCCGGCGGCCAGATCGTCCAGGCCGCGGAACGGGTCCGTGAATTCGTGGCCGGGCAGGCTGACCGCCATCGCGTTGATCGTGAAGTCCCGGCGGCGCAGGTCGTCCAGCAGGTTGTCGCCATACCGCACGACCGGATTGCGGGTCACCCCGTCGTAGGCCTCGGCCCGGAACGTGGTGATCTCGATCCGCAGGCCGTCCTTCTGGATCCCGATCGTGCCGAACTCGCGGCCGGTCTCCCAGACCCCGTCGGCCCAGCCCTTGACCAGCGCGAGCGTCTGCTCCGGCGGGGCGTCGGTGCAGAAATCGAGGTCGTCGCCGAGCCGTCCGAGCAGAGCGTCCCGCACCGATCCGCCGACGAGGTGCAGCTCATGGCCGGCGGCGGCGTAACGCCGCCCCAGCTCGTCGGCGACGGGGGAGACCCGTAGCAACTCCGCGACGGCGTTGCGTTGGGCTTTAGTCAACTCAGACATGGGACGACCAGGGTATCGGTCGTGGCGGTCCGCGAGCGCAGCGGGCAGGATGGTCGTCGTGCCCGTTTCCGAGGCGCTGCATCGCCTCAGCGAGGACCCGCGATTCTGGTCCTTCCTGTTCGTGAACGACGGCGCGTATCCCGACCCCGACCCCGCGGAGGTCCGGGTCAGCCTGCCGGTCACCGGCGGCTACGGCCTCGTGCTCGACCTCGACCTGGTCACCGGCGATCAGACCCTCGGCCTGCGCGAGCCGTCGAGCAGCGACCCGGTGCAGCTCGGCTGGGCGGGCCCGGGCCGGCCACATCCGGCCGCGCTGCGCTGGCACGAACTCGAGCTCTGCGCCCGGGTGATCGCCCTCGAGGACCCGACCCTGCCGCATCCGGGCCTGGTCGTGGCGCTGCTGTCCCCGTTCGCTCCGGCCACGCCCGATGACGACGGCGACGCGGTCGCGGCCGTGCGCGAGGCGGCGTACCGGTCGCTGCGCCGCGACGTGCCGCCGGCCGCGCCGGGCGGTCCCGAGCAGGCGCCGCTGCCGCTGTTCGCGGCCGACCGGTGGTGGCCGCGGCCGCCGGCGCCGTCACCCCGGGTGATCGACGAGGCCGCGATCGCGGCCTACACCGTCCCGGCGACCGCGCGGCTCGAGGTCCGCGGCGGCTCCCGCTTCCCGCGCGAGGGCCTGGCAGAGCTGGTACGGCAGGCAGCACAGCGACTGTCCCGCCTCCCCGAGGAGCGGTGGTACGCGGAGGTACGCCCGCTGGCACGGCGGATAACCGACACCGGCGACCTGCGCCCGGTCAAGGATCTACTCGGGGTGCTGACCGAGGCGGGCTGCGACCACCCGACCGTGCTGGACGCGCTGAGCGAGCCGATCGTGGAAGTCGAGGCGTGCTGGATGGTGGAGACGCTGGCCGGTGCGGTGCCCGGCAGCCTGCTGCGCCGACACGTGTAGCAGGCGCCTGGTGGATCATGGCCGGACGCCGCCGGGGGCGCGGCCTGGCTAGGGTGACGTCTGTATCCGTACCCCCGTGGAGGTTCTGGTGAACGGCGGCCTGTACCGCAGCGCACACGCCGCGAGCGACGGTGATCCCGAGCACTCCGACGGCGCGATCCTGATCTCGGTCGACAGCACGCCCGGCACGACCGCGGCCGGCGACCAGGCGTTGCCGCCGGAGGACGTCCCGCCGGTCGGGGGCGGCACCGAGGGCGGCAGCACCGCGGGCAACAGCGCGATCATGGCGGCCGGCAGCATGGTCAGCCGGATGATCGGTTTCGTCCGCAACATGCTCATCGGCATGACGCTGGGCGCCGGCATCGGCGACGCGTACACCAGCGCCCAGTTCCTGCCGGGCCAGATCTACGAGCTGCTGCTCGGCGGCATCCTCTCCAGCGTGCTGATCCCGCTGCTGGTGCGGCGGCGCAAGGCCGACCCGGACGGCGGCCAGCTCTTCACCCAGCGGCTGCTGACGTTCGCGATCGTCGCGCTCGGCGTCGCGACGGTGCTGGTGGTGGCCGCGGCGCCGTGGATCACCGCGATCCAGGCGAGCAAGAACACCACCGCGGCGTACCAGGACCTGGTCACCGCGTTCGCCTACCTGATCCTGCCGATCATCTTCTTCACCGGCCTGTCCGCGATGATCGCCGCGGTGCTCAACGTGCGCGGGCATTTCGCCGCGCCGATGTGGGCGCCGATCCTCAACAACCTCGTGGTGATCGCCACGTGCGGTGTGTTCATCGTGGTCTTCGGCACCACGAAGGGTCTCCAGCCCGAGGACATGACGCCCGGGCGGATCATCCTGATCGCCGGCGGCACGCTGCTCGGCATGATCGCGCAGGCCGTCGGTCTGCTGCCGGCGCTGCGCAAGGTCGGCTTCGCCTGGAAGTGGAGGTGGGCGCCGCGCTCGCTCGGCCTGGGCGAGATCGGCCGGCTCGCCGGCTGGATGCTCTGCTATGTCGGCGCCAACCAGCTGGCGGTCTTCGTCGTGGTCCGAAAGCTCAACGGTGTCTCCGGCGGGGACAACGCCAGCGTGCTCGCATTCAACAACGTCTACCTGCTGACGATGATGGCGCACGGCATCATCGGCGTCTCGGTGATGACCGCGTTGCTACCCAAGATGAGCGCCGCCGCCACCGAGGGCCGCTACTCCGACGTCAGCGCCGACCTGAGCCGCGGCATCCGGCTGACCACCACGGCCCTCGCCCCGATCGCCGTCGCGTACGGCGTGCTCGGCGTACCGATCGCGGTCTCGCTCTTCCAGGGCGGCGCCTTCACCGACAAGGACGCGTTCGCCACCGGCACGGTGCTGACGGTCGCCGCCTTCGCCGTCATCCCGCTCTCGGTCAGCTACCTGTGCACCTATGCCTTCTACGCGCTGCAGGGCAACAAGACGGTCGCACTGATCAATATCCCGGTGGTGCTCCTGCGCATCGCCGGCTACGTCGTCCTCGCCGAACTGCTCACCGACGCGTTCGCCGCGGCCGGCATGACCGCCGCCAACGCGGTCTCGTACCTGTTCTCGGCGCTGATCTCGCTCGTCGTGCTGCGCCGCCGGATCGGCCGGCTCAACCTCGGTTCGGTCGCGAAGTCGCTGCTGAAGGTGCTGGTGGCCGCCGCGGTGGCGGCCGGCGCCGGTCTGCTGGTCGTGTATCTACTGCCGGGCGGTGACACTCCCGGGCGATTGACAGCGGCGCTGCAGGTGGTGGTCGGTGGTGGAGTGATCGTGCTGGTGTACCTCGTCACGGCCGCGCTGCTGCGGGTTCACGAGGTCAGTCAGGTGATCGGGATGGTAAGGCGCAAACTCGGCCGCTGAGCCTTGTGGAAAACCTGTGGATAATTCTCTGATCAGGTATTTTTCGGCCACCGAGCGGCGGAAACGGTCCTGGCGGGCGGCCTCGGACGGGTAGCGCAGCAGGGGATGACCTGTGGGCCGCTGGCCGGGTGCGGGTAAGGTCGTGTGCGACACGTGCGGACCCACCGAGGGAGGACGGGTGACCCAGGTCGGCGAAGGCCACGAGACCGCGGCCGATGAGGCCGGACCGGTCATGACCTTCGGTGCCCCCACCGTCGGTGAGATCCTGGCCGAGCGGTACCAGCTCGAGGAACACGTCAACAACGACAGCGCGGGCCGGCAGGTCTGGCGTGGTATCGACGTGATCCTGCGGCGTCCCGTCGCCGTCGTGCTCCGGCACCCCGGCGGCGACTCCGCGACCGAGATGCTGCAGGCGGCGGTCGACGCCAGTCGCGTCATCCACCCCAACCTGGTCGGCGTCTACGACGCGATCGACGAGGGCGCCCGGGCCTATGTCGTCCGTGAGTGGGTCGACGGCGAGGCGTTGCGTGAGCTCGTCGCGCAGGAGGGTCCGCTGGATCCGGCCCGCGCCACGTCCATCGCGCACTCCATCGCCGACGCGCTGGCGGCGGTGCACGCCACCGGCATGGTCCACGGAAACGTGCACCCCGGCACCACGCTGATCGGCGACGACGGCCGCGTCGTGCTCGCCGACGCGCGGGCCGACTCCGCCGACAGCATCGAGAGCGACGTCCGCGCCGTCGGCGGCATCCTCTACTTCGCGCTGACCGGCCACTGGCCGCACACCGAGATCGGCCGCTCCCGGCTGCCCGACGCCATGCGCGACGGCAACGGTGCGATCGCCGCTCCCCGGCAGATCCGTGCGGGCGTCCCGGCGTACCTCGACGATCTGACCATGGACCTGCTCGACAAGCGCGTGGTGGCCCCCGAGGCCGACGCACTCGCCGCCGAGTTGGCCCGGCTGGACTCCGCCGACGACGACTACGAGGACGTCGGGCCGCTGCGGTTCGCGCAGGGCACCTCGGCCGAGCCGGTGCGTAGCACCCGGAAGATCATGATCGGCGTCGGCGCGCTCGCCGTCATCGCGTTGATCGGCCTCATCTTCGGCATCAAGGCGATCAGTGACTCGGGCGGCGACAAATCGCCGTCGACCACACAGGCCGGCACGGCACCGCAGGACGACACGGCCGACGACAACGGCGACACCGGCACCGAGAACGAGCCCCCGGCCGCGGCGCCGACGAAGATCCCGCTGACCGCCGACATGGTCCGCATCGTCGACCCGCCGGACGGCGACCGCACCGACGAGGGCGAGGCCGCCTACACCGTCGACGGCGACGAGGACACCGTCTGGAGGACCTCGGGCTTCCTCCAGTCGAGGCTGTCCGACTACAACAAGCCCGGCATGGGCCTGCTGATCGACCTGGGCACCCCGCGCACGGTGAGCGACGTGCGGGTCGAGACCTCCCAGCCCGGCCTCGCCATGGACATCCGTACCGGCCCCAGCGATCCGGGCAACAGCTCCAGCGGCGACGACCAGATCGTCAAGACCTACAAGAAGCTGGGCGACGGCGACACGGAGAAGACGAAGGGCACCAACGTGGTGTTCCCGGTCTTCGACGAGACCCAGAAATACCAGTACATCATGGTCTTCATCACCGAATTGCCGCGCGACACCGACGGCAAGTACCGCGCCGAGATCAGCAAGGTCGAGGTATACGGCAACTGACGGCGGTACCCGGCCTGTCGCCCCTCTCGGCTAGATTGCTGGCGTGACCACCGGCGACGCGCACCCCGACGCGACCGGCGCGGCCGACCGGCCCGAGCCGACCGACGCCGAGCTGCTGCGCGCCCACGTCGACGGCGACCCGCAGGCGTTCAACGTGCTCGTCCGCCGGCACCGTGACCGCCTCTGGGCGGTGGCCCTGCGCACGATCGGCGACCGCGAGGAGGCCGCCGACGCGGTGCAGGACGCGCTGCTGTCCGCGCATCGCGGCGCGGCGCGGTTCCGCGGCGACTCCGCCGTCACGACCTGGTTGCACCGCATCGTGGTGAACGCCTGCCTGGATCGCATCCGCCGGCGCCAGGCCCACCCCACGGTCCCGCTGCCCGACGGCCGGCACTCCGACGACGGCGGCCTGGGCGGACCGGAGCCGGCCGCCCCGGCTCCCGACCACGACACGGCCCTGGTCGTGCGCGCCGCCCTGGCGGCGCTGCCGGTGGAGCAGCGCGCTGCGCTGGTGCTCGTGGACGTGCAGGGCTACCCGGTGATCGAGGCGGCCGAGATCCTCGGGGTGGCCGAGGGCACCATCAAGAGCCGCTGCGCCCGCGGCCGCGCCCGGATGGCCCTGACCCTGGGCCACCTGCGTACCGGCTCCGACGAACCACCGGGCCGGGGAGACGGTGGTCACGCCGGGAACCGGGCGGCCGCCGCGCGCGTCCCATCCGGGTCGGGAGCGGCAGCGCAGCACCCGTCCGCGCCTGACAGAGGGGACCAGCAGTGACCGGGGCAGAGTTCAGCGGGGTCGATATCGACCTGCTGGCCGACTACGTCGGCGGCGCGCTGGACGGTACCCCCGACGAGGCCGTGGTCGCCGCCCTCATCGCGGACGACCCCTCCTGGCGCGACGCGCACGACCTGCTCTGCGGCGGCGTCGCGGCCGTCACCACCCAGCTCCAGTCCCTCGGCTCGGTGCCCGAGGCGATGCCCGCCGACATATCCGCACGGCTCGACGCGGCCCTTGCCGAGGCCTCGACGGAATCGGCCTCCCCGCTCGCCGCCGGCCCGCGCCTTGCGGAGAGCACACCCCCCGACCAGGGCGAAGAGCCGGTGGTTCACAACGCCCCGGGCGGTGCGACGGTCATCGCGATCGGCGGTGCGCGCGCCTCCGGTCGTGGCACGGCCGCGCCCGATCAGCACCCGGTCGCCGTACCGTCCGATGCCCGTCGCAGGCGGATGCGCCGCCTTCGGGGAGCCGCTCCGGTCGGAATCGCCGCCGGGGTGCTGGCGTTCGTCGGTTTCGGCGTTCAGCAGTTCGGCGGCTCGGCGGACTCGCAGACCGACTCGTCCGCCGGCACGGCGGCGGAACAGTCGGCGCCGCAGGCCGCGACCGGTCAGGACCTGGCACTGCCGGGCGTGCCGGCACAGATCAGCGAGTCCGGCCTCGACTACCGGCAGGCGACGCTCGGCCAGGTCGGCGCGCGCGCGATGGCCGCGCCCGACGTCCCGGAGGACAAGATCGCCGGTGCTCCCAGCGGCAAGTCGACCCTCGGGGCGAAGTCCGAGACCGGTGACGCGCTGAGCCGGCTGCGGGTCCAGCAGGCGCTGCTCGCCTGCATCGATGCCATAGCCGACAAGAGTGGACTCGCACCGATCACCGCGCAGTCCATCGACTTCGCACGCTTCGACGGCGCACCGGCCGTGGTGGTCCAGTTCACCGCCCGCGGCGGCAGTTGGGTGTGGGCGGTGGGCCCCCGCTGCGGCACGCCCGGAGTCGGCGCCGACAAGCTCGCGTCCGTGCAGGTAGGCTGAACGGACGCCGTCCCGCCCGTCGTGAGGTCGGCCACCTATGCCCTCCCACACATGCCGTGACGCGTGGGAATGCGCCCTCATACGATGACGTTCCAGCACGCGATGTCGCCGATGGGTCGGCGAAAACCAGACTGAGGAGTCGGTAGTGGACGAGGTCCGAAACCTGATCATCATCGGCTCGGGACCGTCCGGTTACACCGCGGCGCTCTACGCGGCCCGGGCGAACCTCAAGCCGCTGGTCATCGAGGGTGTGCAGTCCGGTGGTGCGCTGATGACCACCACCGAGGTCGAGAACTTCCCGGGTCACCCGGACGGCATCATGGGCCCCGAGCTCATGGACAACATGCGCAAGCAGGCCGAGCGTTTCGGCGCCGAGTTCATCACCGACGACGTGACCCGCGTCGAGCTGGCCGGAAAGGCCACCGAGGCCGGCACGGAGGCCCTGAAGACGGTGTGGGTCGGCGAGACCGAGTACTTCGCCCGCGCGGTCATCCTCGCCACCGGCTCCGCGTGGCGCCCGCTGGGCGTGCCCGGCGAGCAGGAGCTGCTCGGCCACGGCGTCTCGTCCTGTGCCACCTGTGACGGCTTCTTCTTCCGCAACCAGCACATCATCGTGGTGGGCGGCGGCGACTCCGCGATGGAGGAGGCCACCTTCCTCACCCGCTTCGCCGAGACCGTGACGATCGTGCACCGCCGCGACTCCTTCCGGGCCAGCAAGGTGATGGCGCAGCGAGCCCTGCACAACCCGAAGATCAAGGTCGAGTGGAACAGCGTCGTCGAGGAGGTCCTCGGCGCCGACGGCAAGGTCTGCGGTGCCCGGATCCGCAACGTGCAGTCCGGCGAGACCAAGACTCTCAACATCACCGGTGTCTTCGTCGCCATCGGACACGACCCGCGCAGCGAGCTGTTCAAGGGCCAGCTCGAGCTGGACGACGAGGGCTACGTCAAGGTCGAGCACCCGAGCACCCGCACCAATCTCACCGGCGTCTTCGCCGCCGGCGACCTCGTCGATCACACGTACCGCCAGGCCATCACCGCCTCCGGCACGGGTTGTGCCGCCGCGCTCGACGCGGAACGCTTCATCGCCTCGTTCGTAGAGCTGTAAATCAGGAGGATTTCCGTGGGAGCAACCAAGGCGGTCACCGACGCCACCTTCGTCACAGACGTGCTGCAGTCCGACAAGCCGGTGCTGGTGGACTTCTGGGCCGAGTGGTGCGCGCCTTGCAAGAAGGTCGACCCGCTGCTTGCCGAGATCGCCAACGAGATGGGCGACAAGGTGCAGATCGTCAAGGTCAACATCGACGAGAACCCGGAGACCGCCCGCGCCTACCGGGTGATGTCCGTGCCGACGCTGACCATGTTCAAGGGCGGCGAGGCGGTCAACTCGGTCGCCGGCGCCAAGCCCAAGGGCGCCCTGGTGAACTTCATCGAATCGGCGCTCTGACCTGTGCTTCTGCCCCGCATCCGCCCGGATGCGGGGCATTGCTCATCCGCGTGATGCCAGGTATCCCCGACCGTGATTCCACGCACGTAGCGTTCCTCGCCAACCGGCCGGATCGGACGCCGAGGAGTACGCTCCGGAGGTTGCCGTCCGCTCTTCCCCTCAGCCGTTAGGGAGCCGCCCGTGCGTTGGATCCGACGTGGAGACACCGGGCCGGCCGTGGAGGAGATCCAGTCGATCCTGGTAGGCCTGGAACTGCTTCCGGCGGTCGGCGAGGCCTTCGACGAGGCCACCGAGAACGCCGTCCGCGCCTTCCAGCAGAGCCGCGGCATCGGCGTCGACGGCATGGTCGGCTCGGAGACGTGGCAGGCCCTCGACGGCGCGCGCTGGAAGCTCGGCGCCCGCACCCTCTACCACTCGGTGCCGACGTCGCTGGTCGGCGAGGACGTCCGGGCGCTGCAGGAGCGGCTCCTGGAGATGGGCTTCGACAGCGGGCGCGCCGACGGCATCTACGGCCCGCGTACCGCGCGGGCGGTGGCACAGTTCCAGCGCGAGGTCGGGCTCACCCCGGACGGCTCCTGCGGCCCGCAGACCATGAAGGGCCTCCGCCGGCTCGGCCGCAAGGTCGTCGGCGGGCGCCCCCAGTGGCTGCGCGAGGCCGAAGCGTTCCGCCAGTCCGGGTCCAGCCTGGTCGGCAAGACGATCGTGATCGACCCCGGCCACGGCGGCGCGGAGGACCTCGGCGTCGTCGTGCCCGACGGGCAGCTGCGCTGGACCGAGGCCGACCTGGCGTTCGACATCGCCACCCGGCTCGAGGGCCGGCTGCTCGCCGCCGGCATGCGCGTGCACCTGACCCGCGGCCCGTCGCCGGCGCACCCGATGACCGGTCAGGAGCGGGCGGCGCTGGCCAACAGCCTCGGCGCCGACCTGCTCATCTCGTTGCACCTGGACGGCCAGGAGACGCCCGCGGCGGACGGCGTCGCCAGCTACCACTACGGCACCGGCAACGGCGTCACCTCGACGGTCGGCGAGCGGCTCGCCAACCTGGTGCAGCGCGAGATTGTGGTACGCACCGGGATGCGGGACTGCCGCATCCACTCCAAGACGTGGGAGCTGCTGCGCCTGACGCGCATGCCCGCCGTACGGGTCGATCTGGGTTATCTGACGTCTCCGGTCGACCGGGAACGGCTCGTCGATCCGTCCTTCCGGGAGCAGATCGTCGAGGCGATCCTGGCCGCGGTGCAGCGGATGTACTTTCCCGTCGAGGCGGACGTACCGACCGGCTCGATCGACGTGCGGCAGCTGCGGCTGGCGCTCGCCTCGCGCAACGCCTGACGCCGACCCGACGGAACGGTGGTCCTCGGACCACCGTTTCGCATTGGCTGACGCGCGGCGCCGCCTCAGCTCGGGGTCGAGGTCGTCGCGGCCGCCGGGCGGACCGGGCGCAACAGGGTGTCCGGGCTCATCGAGCCGAGAAGCTTCTCCAGCGCGTACTCGACGTCGGACTTCCACGACAGGGCCGTGCGCAACTCCAGCCGCAGCCGCGGGTAACGCGGGTGCGGGCGTACCGTCTTGAAGCCCACCGAGAGGAAGAAGTCGACCGGCGCGACGCAGCCCTCCACGTCGCCCTCGCCGGCCTCGCCGAACTTCGCGTCACCGAAAGCCTCGATCGCCTTCACGCCGCGCTTGGTCAGATCGCGGGCCACGCCCTGCACCAGCATCCGGCCGAGACCGCCACCCGCGAACGCCGCCACCACGTGCGCGGTCATCAGCAGCGCCGCGTCGGCCGAGACCGGCGACGTCGGAAACGCCATCGAACGCGGGACGTAGGCCGGAGGGGCGTACATGACGAATCCGGCGGGCATGCCGTCGACGTATGCCAGCTTTCCGCACGACCCCCATTCGAGGAGGGTCTGCGACACCCAGGCCTCCTTCTCGAGACCGGGATCACCCGACGCACACGCACGCTCGGCGGACACCGGATCGAGCTCCCAGTAGACGCACTGGCGGCAGGGCCGGGGCAGGTCTTCGAGCGTGTCGAGGGTCAGGTTGACGAGGCGTCGCGACATGCGGGACCCCCTGAAGATCGGCGGACTTTCCGGACTCGAAGCACGGTCCTGTTCACATGCTCGTCCGCGCCCCCGGAGGGATACTACGCCGCAATGGGCCTGAACGGGAGCGCATCGGTGCTTATCCACGGGCACGGGGGAGGCGCCGGGCGCTTAGCATGTACTCCGATGTGACCGACGATCTTTCGAGGTGAAGCCGCATGACCGGCACGACTCAAGACGACTACACCGAACGGTACGCCCGGCGGGTCCGCGGCATGACGACGTCCGAGATCCGCGCCCTGTTCGCCGTCGCCAGCCGCCCCGAGGTGGTCTCGCTCGCCGGCGGATCGCCGTACATCGCGGCGCTTCCGCTGGACGCCGTCGGCGAGATGATGGGTCGGCTCGCGTCCGAACTCGGCACGACAAGCCTCCAGTACGGCATCGGCCAGGGCACCATCGAGCTGCGCGAGCGCATCTGCGAGGTCATGAGCCTGTCCGGCATCGACGCGTCGACGGGAGCGTCCCCCGACGACGTGGTCGTGACCGTCGGCGGGCAGCAGGGCCTCGACCTGGTGGCACGGCTGTTCCTGGACCCGGGCGACGTGGTGCTCGCCGAGGGGCCGACCTACGTCGGCGCACTCGGCGTGTTCCAGGCAGCCCAGGCACAGGTACGGCACGTGGCAATGGACGCGGACGGGCTGATCCCGGCCGCACTCGAGGCGGCAGTGGTCGCCGCCGCCGGCCGCGCCAAGTTCCTCTACACGATCCCGACCTACCAGAACCCGGCCGGCGTCACGCTGACCGACGCCCGGCGGGACGAGATCCTGGACATCTGCGAGCGGCACGGGCTGCTGGTGGTCGAGGACGACCCGTACGGGATGCTCGGCTTCGAAGGTGAGGCGCCGCGGCCGCTCCGCGCCCGCCGGCGCGAGGGCATCATCTACGTGAGCACGTTCTCCAAGACGTTCGCCCCGGGCCTGCGGGTGGGCTGGATCCTGGCGCCTCACGCCGTACGCGAAAAGCTTGTGATGGCCAACGAGGCGAACATCCTCTGCCCGAGCGCGTTCGCGCAGGGCGCGGTGACGCAGTACCTGTCGACGATGCCCTGGCGCGAGCAGATCAAGTCGTATCGCGAGATCTACCGGGAACGCCGCGACGCACTGCTCGACAGCCTGCGCGACCTGATGCCGGCCGGCACCACCTGGACGCGGCCGAAGGGCGGCCTGTTCGTGTGGGCCACCCTGCCGGAGGGCCTGGACTCGAAGGCGATGATGCCGCGGGCCGTCGCCGCCCGCGTCGCCTACGTGCCCGGCACCGGCTTCTACGCGGACGGGACGGGCGCCGGGCACATGCGGCTCAACTTCTCGTTCCCGCCTCCGGAACGGATCCGTGAGGGCGTACGAAGGCTTGCCGGGGTGATGGAGCAGGAGCTCGCGATGCGCGCCGTCTTCGGGCCCACCACCACACACCGCCGTCGCGGGCACGCCGGTGCCGATGCGCCCGGCCCCGACTTGGCATGATCACCGCCATGGGTACGCCTTCCGAAACGCACGTCCTCGTCCTGGCCGGTGGCCTGTCCTACGAACGCGACGTGTCACTGCGCTCGGGCCGGCGGGTGCTCGACGCCCTCCGCGCGGCGGGCCTGTCCGCCGAGATCCGCGACGCGGACGTGTCGCTGCTGCCGGCGCTGCAGGAGGACCCGCCGAGTGCGGTGGTGATCGCCCTCCACGGCGGGACCGGCGAGGACGGATCACTGCGCGGGGTTCTCGACCTGTGCGCGATCCCGTACGTCGGCAGCGGCGCGCGCGCCTCCCGGCTGGCCTGGGACAAGCCGTCGGCGAAGGCGATGCTCCGCGAAGCGGGCATCCCGACGCCGGACTGGGTGGCGCTGCCGCACGACCGGTTCTCGGAGCTGGGTGCGGTCGCCGTGCTGGACCGGATCGTGGACCGGCTCGGACTGCCACTGATGGTGAAGCCGGCACAGGGCGGCTCCGGCCTGGGCGCGGCGGTGGTACACGAGGCGGCGGACCTGCCGGCGGCGATGGTCGGCTGCTTCGCGTACGACTCGACGGCGCTCGTGGAGCGGTTCGTTCCGGGTACCGATGTCGCGGTTTCGGTCGTGGATCTCGGCTCCGGCCCGCAGGCGTTGCCGGCGGTGGAGATCGTGCCTCGGGACGGGGTGTATGACTACGCGGCCCGCTACACGGCCGGGCTGACGACCTGGCACGCGCCGGCTCGGCTGTCGGCTGCGGTTGGCGATGCGGTCGCTGAGGCGGCGTTGGCGGCGCATGGGGCGCTTGGGCTTCGGGATCTTTCGCGGGTCGACCTGATCGTCGACTCCGAGGGGCGGCCGCATGTGCTCGGGGTGAACGTTTCTCCCGGGATGACGGAGACTTCGTTGCTGCCGCTGGCGGTGCAGGCGGAGGGGCTCGACTTCGGGAAGATGCTGGCTACGTTGGTCGGGCGGGCGGTCGCGCGGGGGGTTGGCTGAGGGGATCCGGGACTGCGGGCCGCGGTCGCGGGCCGCGGTCCCGGATCGCAGTCGCGGGCCGCAGTCGCGGGCCGCAGTCGCGGGCCGCAGTCCCGGATCGCGGTCCCGGATCGCAGTCGCGGGCCGCAGTCGCGGATCGCAGTCGCTGGTCGCGGTCCCGGATCGCGGTCGCGGGCCGCAGTCCCCGGGCCGCGGTCGCGGGCCGTAGTCCCGGGCCGCAGCCGCGGGCCGCAATCCCTGGGCCGCAATCCCCGGGCCGCAATCCCTGGGCCGCAATCCCCGGGCCGCAATCCCCGGGCCGCAAATCCCCGGGCCGCAAATCCCCGGGCCGCAATCCCCGGGCCGCAAATCCCCGGGCCGCAATCCCGGATCGCAGTCCCGGGCCGCAGCCGCGCGGCGGGGTCCCGGGACGTGTCTTTCGCAGCGACCCTGGGTCGCGGCTCGCCGCTTCCTGTCCGGCGATCTTCGGTTGTTGCGACACCTGGCGCTTCGCCGAATGCGTCCAGTCGCGCTCGGTCCGGCGCCGTGTCGGGACCCCCGAGATGGCTGACCAGGTGGTGGGTGGCGGGCTGTTGTCACCGGGTGCGGCGGCCGTCGCTCTTGGCCGAGGTTTGGCCGTGGTGCCGCCCGACCACGGCGGTGCTGGCGCCGTCGCCGTGCGAGATCTTGCCGCCATTGCATCTCTGCCCTCGCCGCTGAGTACCGGGCGGCAGGATTGACTCTTACCTCGCGGGCGGTCTCGCTCGTGAGGTACACGCACGAACCACGCGGGCCGCTGCGGCAGGAGGCCGGCTCGGTGCAGCGGTCGGGTGCCCTACGGCCCACCCGTGAGTGGTGCGGTCCCGGGTGCGACTGCGCTGCTAGTCCAGGCCGTTCGCCCGCGGGCGCAGGATCATTGGGGCGAACTCGCGGCGGCACGATCGCGTCCTTGATCGCCGTTGTCGAGGACAGTTCCAGCGCCGGTCGCTACACGATCGGCGATACTTCCGTAGCGGCTGCGCACGCGAGGCGTACCGCAGTCAGGCGAGTGTTGGTTGACGCGGACCGCCGCTCAGGGCACCGCGGACCGACGCGCCTGCGGCGGCCGCGCCACAAGCTGGCGGATCGAGGTGCCGCACCACGGGAGGCAGAACGCCCCTGTTCCTTCTCCGCCTCGTCGCCGTACTCCTCCACGCCTCAGCTTTGAACCGACCCGGGTAGCGCGCACGAAGGTGCATGGTCGCCGCAAGGATGGCCTTGGCGCCACCCGGAACGGTGCCACCCGACCCGGGCCGTCCGCGTTGTAGTCATCCCGCGCCAGGACCGTTCCGTCGGGTGCCCTGAGCTCGACTCAGCGGTTCTCTGGAACGACGCTCGCCGCGCTCTTGTCGGCTTGAGGGCGGAAGCCCTCGGGTCGTGTCTCGCGGCTGTTGTCGCTTCCGTCGCGCTCGCTCCGGGCAGCGTCTTCGCTCGGCCGATACTGCAGCGGAATCGCACCGGTGCTGACCGCGCCCGTGGCTGCGGCCACCGGCCCGCCGTCGTCTGAGCCGGCGCGGGAGTCCACCGCGTCGTCGCTGTCGGGTCCGACCGGGTCTGATTCCGTCTCGACCGGCTCGCCGATCGCATCGGAGTCGGCTTCCACGGACCCGGCAGTTGACGACCCAGCATTTCCGGAACCGGTGCCCGCGGGGGCCACCGCGGGACCGTCACCAGGTCCGGAACCGGCATCCACCGACGCAGGTTCGACAGATCCGCCGTCGGCTGAGTCGGCGTTCACCGGGTCGCTCCGGTCAGCTTCGGCGCCTGTGGAGTCGGCTTCGGCGCCTGTGGAGTCGGCGTCGTCCGGGTCGCTGTCGGCGGCCTTTCCTGCCGGGTCGAGGTCGCCGGTTTCGCTACCCTCGCGTTCGTCGTCGGCAAGGTCGTCGATCACAAGCTCGCTCGTGTCCGGCACATCGTCGCTGTGCGACGGCGGCGGTCCAGCGGCCCCGTTCTTCGAAGTGGCGGCGGCCGCCAAAGCGGTGTAGGCAGACAGGTCCCGAGTCTCCGCGTCGACATCGGTCACCGCGCCTCGACTCGCACCGCCGATGCCGTTACCACCGGTGGCCTGACCACCCAGGCCTGTACCGCCGGTCGCCGGGTCACCCATGGCCTGACCGCGGCTCGGACCGCCGTCGCCACTCGGACCGCCGTCGCCACTCGGACCGCCGTCGGCGCCCGGACCGCCAGGGGCAGGGGCAGGGGCACCGGGAGTCGAGCCGGCTCGCGGCAGGTCGGACTCGGGGTCCGCATGGCCGTGGTCGCGCCAAGCGTCGGCTGCGGCGGTCGTGTCTGCCTCTGCCGTTGGCTCGTTGCTGAACGTGGACGGCGACTGCCAGTGGATGTGGGGAGGCTCGGCGATCGCCCTCCCGCCGAACTCCGCAAGCCACGCAGCGACGAGCGCCAGGTTCTCGCGCCACTGCTCCTCGGGGATGACCGGAAGGATGTCGTCCCAGAGCGACAGGAACGTCCCGCGCAGCTGCAGCCGCCCGTAGGGCCGCGCCAGGAACCACATGTGCAGGTGCGCCGAGCCGTCGCCCCAGCGGTTCACGTGAACCCGGGCCACGCCGTCGAGCGTCCGGATCGCCCGCTCCAGCCGCACCGTCATCACGCCGAGCTCGGCCGCCAGAAGGTTCGGCAGATCGCCGATGTCGAGGTGGGAGCGGCACTCAAGGATGAGGACCATCGGCAGGCCCGTGGGCCGGTCCATGCCGCGAACACGCCATCGCTCACTCACCCAGATGTACGCATCGTCGGGGGTGTTGCAGGCGACGCAGTCGGCGGCGTCCTCGCCGCTTCGCGGGGGCTCCACCTCGACCGGTTCGGCGAGCTTCTTGACACGCATGTCGCCCTCAAATGGGAACGAAGGCCAGCGTGTGAAGTCAGGGAGCGAAGGGGTGTTCTCGGGCACGACGCTGACCCTAGCCCAGCCTGTGGGGCACTGTCCCGGGTCAATTTCGAGCGAAGCCGCTGATGTGGCCTCAGCCGTTCAGCCAACCTCCAGAACGTCGACCGCCATCACATTCCGTGGGCGCCACAAACACAGTGCACGTTATCCACAGGAGTTATCCACAGGCAGCCCAGTTTCACGTGAAACACGACGTAGAACGCGTGCACCCCCTGTGGATACCGCAGTGGAGAACGCCCAGTTCATCGGCGTCGTTTCACGTGAAACGCCCAAGCGCCGGTTCCACACAGCCTGTACGCACAGCTTGTGGATACTGCCGCCCACCGATCTCAGAACACGCTCCCGATGCGGTCGGTGCACGCGGTGACACCGCCAACATTGCCTCTCGCCGACCTCCTTAGCTGGCCTCCCAATGCTCTAGCCCGGGTGACCCCACGGTGGGCGTTTCACGTGAAACTCCTCCGTCCGTGGAAGATCGACTCGTCAGCCCCAGGGCTCCCGGCAGACCCCCATCTGCCCTCAGAACCGGCCGAGCAACGGGCGACAGATGCGGCCCGATCGAAGTCGCAGACCTCGTTGCCGCCGATGCCTATCGACTCAGAGTTGGAACGCACAAACGCCAGCGCCGTAGGCGACGTCCCGGGCCCAGCGCAGTAGGCAAGCGGCCCGCCGAAGCAAGGTCGACCACCCGCCGGCTACCCCACTGCAGTCGCGCCCCTGGGGCTCGCTCCCCTTTGTCGATGACGACTCAGCGGCGACCAGCAAGCGACAGCCCACTGACCACAGCTGGACCCAACCCCCTCTAAAGAAGGCGGCTCGGCGGCTCGGCGGCTCGGCGGCTCGGCGGCTCGGCGGCTCGGCGGCTCGGCGGCTCGGCGGCTCGGCGGCTCGGCGGCTCGGCGGCTCG
>NZ_JBEZDY010000007.1:218046-218532 GCF_040648555.1 Actinoplanes sp. NPDC049118 | reverse complement strand
ACGGCGGCTCGGCGGCTCGGCGGCTCGGCGGCTCGGCGGCTCGGCGGCTCGGCGGCTCGGCGGCTCGGCGGCTCGGCGGCTCGGCGGCTCGGCGGCTCGGCGGCAACGAGGGGGAGCGGGCCGGGGATTCGGCCGTTCCGTCGTTGGTCACCAGGCCCACGTTTCACGTGGAACGGAGGGGCTGCCCCCTTCGCGTGTCCGCCTGCGGACAGCAGGCTCCCCACGGTCTGGGAGCCGATGGTATTCCCGTGATGAACGGAACGTGGCCCGCCTTGACCTGTCGGAGAGAACTGGGGCGTTACCAGCCTGCGCGACACCGCTCAACGGTCTGGGCGTGCCGCTAGTGAGCGTCGCTTCAAACCGGGCAGAGAGCGACACAGTCGCCTACATCAAGCCCGGCACCCCCAGACCCTCTCCAGTCCTGGCTAGCGCGCCCACCGCGGTGTCAGGGCCCGCGTCCGACGTTTCACGTGAAACGTGCGGCAC
>NZ_JBEZDY010000007.1:215849-217950 GCF_040648555.1 Actinoplanes sp. NPDC049118 | reverse complement strand
GCTCCGGGCTCCGGGCTCCGGGCTCCGGGCTCCGGGCTCCGGGCTCCGGGCTCCGGGCTCCGGGCTCCGGGCTCCGGGCTCCGGGCTCCGGGCTCCGGGCTCCGAAGGATTATCGGTCAGGACTGCGGGCCTGTTTCACGTGGAACACCGCCCGCCTCCGAACTTTCTGGAATGCCCCAGCCGCCGTCCGACTCGAGGCGAGCCGTGTCCACTGCTCGCGCAGAACACCACTCGGTGGGCCGCTTGGGGAACCGCGTGTCCATGACAACGTCACCCGCTCCGGGCATCGTAGGTCTGCCGGCTTCCCGCCATCCTGGGTCGGCCGGCCAGCCATTGGCCCGGCCAGTCCCCAACGGCTGTTAACCCCGACGGCTGCCAATCACGAACTGGGACCCAGGTGACACTCCAGGGGCATCAGGCTCCCTTGGGGCGACCGAGGACCCCACAAACCTCCAACTCCCCGCGGGCCGCCCCTTCCCCCAACCGCCGCGCACTCAGGGGTTACCTCCGGCACAGACCGGGAGCACGTCAGTCGGACGCTCACTCCCATGAATCGCGCTCGCGTCTCGGCGGCTGGCTGAGGACGGCGCCACCGAATTCGACCGCTCCCAGCATCTGCCACGATTCGTTGTGGCGGAGCCCGCGACCCGGCTAGACGAGATCGTCGGTGCACGCCGGTAGACCCCATTCGCGACTGGCCGCCGTTCCACGTGAAACGGCGGCGCACCGACACCACCCATACCCGGGCGGCTCGGTCCCCTTCTGACTAGACCCTCGGACGGGCATGGCGGCCGCCCCCGGACTGGAGGGGCATGACGCAAGGCGCCGCGCTCGGTCGACGGCGAGTTCCGGCCACGTGCATGACACCAGGCTGTCGGGTTGGGTCCGTCTGGGCACTCCTGCCTAACCCACTCGATACGCCTTGCGGGATCGGTCGGCCGCACAGGCGCCTCCCCAACTAATAGCCGGCCCTGTAGAGGGGCAGGCTTGGGCTCGCTTCCGGCCGTGCCATCCGCTCTCAGGGACCAGCCTCCTCTCGGCCCCGAAGCACCCCGAACGGAACCCAGCGGTTGAAGGACTGGCAAGTGTGATCCCGGGGTGCCGGAGCTGGTCTCGCAGCGGGCTAGAGCGACCGACGCCCAGATCGACCCAGCGCTCAGGTGCCGAGCATGAGGCAGCTTGCAACGCGATCCCAACGAAGAACACCTCGACGCTTCCACCAACTGGTTCGTGCCGGAAGCGCTCCTCGGCAGAGCCTCGCCTTGGCGCAGCCTCAACGCCGCCCACGTGGCTGGCATGACGTCCCGCCCCGAGGAAGTTGGTCGCGCCGGCAAACCGGCACGGCCAAGGCCGATCCGCCGGTCGCTCGCTACGGCACCCCGCGGCCTCTCGCCACGCAGAGCGGCGCCGGGTCCCTGACAGGCAGCCACCGAATGCCGCCAGCCCCTTCCGAGTGCATCCCCATCGGGAGGCGTCGCGGATCGCGTCCTGCTGACTTCTCTGTGGCGTGGCTTGACCCAAGCGCTCCAGCTCACGCTTGGTGATCCCAGTTCCAAGGTCCCAGGTCTCGAATTGCGGCTCACGGGGATGCGGCGAGAGCCCATCTAGCCAAATCCAGGCACCACCACCACAGATCTTGGTTTCACGTGAAACACGGAGCACGGCTCAAGTCAGAAGACACTCGAGCGCCACGAGCACAAGGACGCCCAACCGAGGGCTTGGCAACTCCGATTTCGACATCGTGCCGGTCAGTGCCTCGAGACTCCGGTCGTGCCGAACAGCGTCATCACCGACACCGCCACGGACGCCTCACCGACGGCCTCTTTCGATGCGCTCCGCGGCCAGCCACCCCGGGCTGGACGGCTCACCGGGAGGACTGGGCATACGGCGTCTGAAGGCGCTCCCCGCGGGACTCACGGACTCATGGACCTGGCGGCCGCCTCGCCAGCCCTGGCGCTGCGGCCGGGCCCGGCACCCAAGCATCAACACCAGGTGGCGGCGGGCGGCGGTGAAGAGCCGGAGGGCGTGGAGCGCCGGAGGCCGTGGAGCGCCGGAGGCCGTGGAGCGCCGGAGGGCGTGGAGCGCCGGAGGGCGTGGAGCG
>NZ_JBEZDY010000007.1:210708-215754 GCF_040648555.1 Actinoplanes sp. NPDC049118 | reverse complement strand
GAGCGCCGGAGGCCGTGGAGCGCCGGAGGCCGTGGAGCGCCGGAGGCCGTGGAGCGCCGGAGGCCGTGGAGCGCCGGAGGCCGTGGAGCGCCGGAGGCCGTGGAGCGCCGGAGGGCTCTGTCATCGCACATTCCATTCGGTTACCCAGCTTCCAGCGCACGCGGTCCTCTCGCCCCAGGTCGAACCGCCCCGCCCTGCCGTAGCGCAGAACCACCGGACCGGACTGCGAGGTCATCGCGAAGCCAAAGCTGGATCCAGGCCTCCGCCCGGCCCTACCAACAGGGCATCGCGTCGACGTCCCCGCCCCTCACGGCCGCGGCGCACAAACCCTCCGCCTGGCCGCTGAGATAGGTCGCGGGATACACCGAACATCCAGTTCTCCCTCCCCGCGCGGGAGGTAACCAGGCAGGAGCCGGGATGGCAGGCGACGCTCCTTCCCGCCCTGAGTGAGTCGCGGCGGAACGTCAGCCATGTGGCGCGGTGCACTGGCGAAGTGCCGACCAACGCGTCTGAGCCGCACTCTCGATCAAGTCCGGCTCGGGCGAGCGAGTAGTCCAGACCACCCGAACCCGCATAAGTATCGAGCGAACCCAAGCGCCGCCTGAGGCGCCCGCCAAGACCGCAGTGGCCGCGACTACGGCCGGCGATCTCGATCGACCTCGACATCTGCGAGACCCCTCGCCGGACTCTCGCCGTGACCGAGAAGCCGGCCGCGTTTATCCGCAGCCAACGGCCACGTGCGGGCGAGCGGCTTCCACGAACTCCTTCCAGAGCATGCCCGGTCAGGAGCAGACCAGCGATCCCCGATCGAGCCGCTCCTGATTAGCAGGCGGTGGGCCCGCAGCATGGCTCCGGCTTTGCTGCACCAAGGCCGAGCCGAACTCCCAGACAACACCCGACAACACGCCCAGCCGTAGACGGCCGTGATCAGCGGCGCGGGTGCCAGCCGAAGCGCGGTGACCGCAAATGTTCAGCAGCGGGGAGGAGCGCGACGCGGCGGGTTGTCGCCACATAGACCGAGCCGATGACAGTAAAGCCGGGTTCGATTCCGCCAAGCGCACCGTGGCTTCAAGGTCGACTTGCGCCCTACCAAGAGCTCCTGCCGAAGGCGATTCGTTACGGCTCGAGCAGTCCGCTCCAACCGACGGGACGACTTCACCGCCGCGGTCCTGGAGGCAAGACCGACATGAGCTACCCGGAGACTCGCCGCCAAGTGCGGGCAGCCGATCAGCATCGAAGAGCCGAGACCGGGATGTCACCAGCTCCGTATGAACCTCCTGCGTGCTCCTCGACGACACGATCCCGCGGACCTGGGGACTGTTGCCAAGGAACTGATGGCCGGGCCAGATGTGCACCCGGGTGAGATTCGTGGTCACGCGTTGCAGCCTTCCCCGAACTCAAGACTGGGCGGGGCGGGCAGTTGTTTGAGCCTGGGTCGCCCCCACAAGATGGTGACCGCAGGGCCGCCCCGCCCGATTCGAAATGACTGCCACTGACGGTCAGCATCGGCGTTGATGCCGGACGGGCTTCTTCCAACAGCGGCTCCACCCCGCCAACCCCCGCACGACGGCACGACGGCACGACGGCACGACGAGCCAGCTCCGCCGGCGCCGCTTCGACGGCAAACATGACTGGCGCGACCCAGTCGATCTCTGCCCTCGGGGCGTCGTGATCCAGCCAGCCATCGACGCCCCGAGGAAGCCCTACATAGCTACATCAGCGCATAGATCCATCGAGTCATAGCAACTTCGAGAAGCGACACCGGCTCGCGTTTCAAGGCCGAAACACGGCTCCTCACAGCCCCACTGCCCAAATCGGGATGTTTGGGGCGCCAGAATCGGCTGGCAACGAAGATCCGGAGGATCCAAAAACCTCAGGAGAATGGCTCTGACAGAACCGATGATCATCCAAAGTCGACCTGAGCTCATGTTTCACGACCCTGGCCCACCCCCGAACGTCCCCAAAATTGAAGATCAACACGGGACATGAAGAAGGCACGTGATCCGCCGAATCACGTGCCTTGCATTCCCGAGCTTCGTCACCGGTAGCCAACCCGGTGCTCCGCTGATCGATCACTCCTCGGCTGTGTCGGAGCCTTCCTCTTCTACGCCGATCATGCCCACGATCCGCTCCAGGTCGTCGACCGTCGCGAACTCGATCGTGATCCTGCCCTTGTTCCGGCCGATGTCGACCTTGACCCGGGTGTCGAAGCGATCCGACAGCCGGTCGGCCAGATCGTTCAGCGCCGGCGCGTGCACCTTGGGCCGCCGCGTCGGTGCGGACTTCTTCACCGGACCGTCGGCGATTGCCAGCGACACCAGTTCCTCGGTCGCCCGGACCGACAGCCCTTCGGCCACGATCCGCAGCGCCAGCTTCTCCTGGGTCTCGCTGTCCTCCAGGCCCAGCAGCGCACGCGCATGTCCGGCCGAGAGGATTCCCGCCGCGACCCGGCGCTGCACCGGTGCCGGCAGGTTCAACAGCCTTATGGTGTTCGAGATCTGCGGTCGGCTCCGACCTATCCGCCGGGCCAGCTCCTCGTGTGTCGCGCCGAACTCCTCGAGCAGCTGCTGGTAGGCCGCCGCCTCTTCGAGCGGGTTCAGGTTCGCACGGTGGATGTTCTCCAGCAGCGCGTCGCGGAGCATCGCGTCGTCGCGGGTGTCCCGGACGATCGCGGGGATCGTCTCCTTGCCGACGGCCTGCGCCGCCCGCCAGCGGCGCTCACCCATGACCAGCTCGTAACGGCCGCCGCCGACATCGCGTACGACGATCGGCTGCAGGAAGCCGACCTCCTGGATCGAGGTCTTCAGCTCCTCCAGCGCGTCCTCGTCGAAGACGAGTCGCGGCTGCTTCGCGTTCGGCTCGATCGCGGAGACGGGAAGTTCCGCGAACCGCGCGCCGGGCACCGGGGCCAGGCCGTCGTCACCGTCTTCAACGGGGGCGGCGGGCGGCGGCGTTTCGGCGGGCGCGATGAACTGGGTGGACGCGTGTGCCGGCTCGGAGGGAGTCGACGGCTGCAGAGCAGGAGGCACCGACGGCGGCGGTTCCTCCGACGTCGCCACTCCCGCACCGGCCGGGGGCGCGGTTGGGATCAGCGCACCCAAGCCGCGGCCAAGGCCGCCCCGTGGACGGTTCTTCATGCCGCGCCTCCCGTGTTGACCCCGCGCATCGCGATCTCCAGAGCCGCCTCGAAGTAGCTCGTGGCGCCCCGCGAACCCGGATCGTAGGTCATCACGGACTGGCCGTAGCTCGGAGCCTCCGACACCCGAACGTTCCGCGGAATCACGGCCTCGAGGACCTTCGAGCCGAAGTGGTTCCGGACGTCCTGCTCCACGGCGTCCGCCAAGCGCGTGCGGCGGTCGTACATGGTGAGCAGGATCGTGGAGACGTCGAGCGTCGGGTTGAGGTGTTGCCGTACCAGATTGATGTTGTTGATCAGTTGATTCAGGCCCTCGAGCGCGTAGTACTCGCACTGGATCGGGATGAGGACCTCCTGGGCCGCGCAGAGCGCGTTGACCGTCAGCAGGCCGAGCGAGGGCGGGCAGTCGATGAAGACGTAGTCGAACTTCTCGGGGTGTCCGGTGATCGCGCGCTGCAGCCGCGACTCGCGGGCGACGACCGAGACGAGCTCGATCTCGGCGCCGGCCAGGTCGATCGTGGCCGGCACGCAGAAGAGATTGGGAATGCCCTCGACCGGCTGCGCGACGTCCGCGAGCGGCACGTTGTCGATGAGACAGTCATAGACATCGGGTACGCCGGCGTGGTGCGGCACGTTCAGCCCGGTAGACGCGTTGCCCTGCGGGTCGAGGTCGACCACGAGCACACGGTTCCCGTGCAGCGCCAACGCCACCGCGAGGTTGACCGTCGTGGTGGTCTTGCCGACGCCGCCCTTCTGGTTCGCGACGCAGAACACCCGCGGATGGTCAGGGCGCGGCATGACAATGTCGCCGCTCGGGTTGAGGATCTGCACAGCACGCAACGCTTCCATGGCGAGCGGCGGATCGCCCTCATCCCCATCCGGCGTTTCACGTGAAACAGGTTCGCTTGCCGACCCGCCGCCGGTAGGCTGCGCGACCACTGCGACCGGATGGCCGGATGCGGACGAGCCCGCGAGCTGAGCTACCGGTGACGAGGTGACCGCGGCACCGGAACCCGCCGGATCCGATGGCCCGGAGCGTGGTGCCGGGGCAGACCGCCGAGGCTCGGCCACGTCGGACTCGCTCATCGGGGTGCCGTAGACCTGGCCGCCGTTCCCAGCCCGTGGTTGAGGCACGCCCTGCTCCCCACTCTCGAAGCTCACACTCAAGCTCACGCTTCGATCGGAGTCGGCGTGTGGATCGGTTTCACGTGAAACACGGTCCCAGCCTGGGGCGCCGTCGGGGCCCCTGCCATAGTCATGCACCGTCTTTTCCCTGCCTGCTTGGATTGGGTCGGCACCGCGAACGTGCGGTCCGGCAGGAAGCGGTGGGGCGCCTGGCTCTCCCACCGTCCGGTCCACACTATCGACGCGCGGCCAGCCTACGGCCGCCGGGCGAACGTCGCCACGATTGTCCGCCTGATGAGTCGATGTCAACAGCCCTTCCGACGTCTCGAAGACCATGAATCCGGACACGTTCCGCAGGCACCCGGCGTACCCCCGAGGTTTGCTAGTAGGCCAACCCGCGCCGGACCCGGAAGTGACGCCAGTGGTTGAGGCCGGATCGGTCCGATCTTGGACCGCTCTCGGCCCGGGAGGGCTGTCGGGCGACCGGCCCGCCACGGGGGCGGGGGTGGAAATATCGGGCCGCGGGGTGGTCGGGCGGGCATCGTCCGCGACGTTGCCTGCCGGCTTCGAACCCGGCTGCGGCCCGTCCGTGCCTGCCGCGCCGGCGGTGGGCATCGCTCCCTGCCGGGTAGTGGATACCTCATCGCCGTTGTCTCCAATCGCAGCGGCACCCGAACTCCGGATCCCGCCCGCTGGCTTGGAGCCCCGGTCCGACGCCGACCGCGGATGACCGGGCGCAGCTGGACCGCCTGCAGCTGGACTGGACGCGGCAGGACCGGGCGCGT
>NZ_JBEZDY010000007.1:0-210612 GCF_040648555.1 Actinoplanes sp. NPDC049118 | reverse complement strand
GCGACAGAACCAGGCGCGACAGAACCAGGCGCGACAGAACCAGGCGCGACAGAACCAGGCGCGACAGAACCAGGCGCGACAGAACCAGGCGCGACAGAACCAGGCGCGACAGGACCCGGCGTGGCCCGAGACGAGTCGACCCTGCCCACCGGCGTGGAGTCCGCCCCGGCACGGGCCCGGCCTGAGCCAGGAGAAGAGGGAGGGGGAGAGGGGCGAGCCTGACGAGGCGGAGAGCCGGCGGCGTCCGATTCCGGTCGGGACTGCTCCTGGACGGGACTGCGCCGCTCCTCCGGAAGGTCACCCCTCCCGGAGCCTCGAGTGGGTCGTGGGAGTTTCCCCGTTCGCTTCCGCACGCCCCGCCTGACCATCTATCCCCTCCGCGATCTCCTCTTCCCGGAGCCGCGGCCGCCGGCGGTGCCGGTGGAGCGGCCCGGGTCGGCCGCCCTTCCGGACGTCCTCGGCCTTGTTGCCACGACGGCGCGTTCCCGCACGATCTCGACGACGGTCGTCGGCGGATCGATCAGCCCTTCCCCGCAGAGCCGGACAACCGGTTCGGCACCGCCCAGCCGGGCGATCGCCTTGCGGTGCTCCGCCACCTCCTCCGCGGCCGAGGCGCCCTTGAGCGCCAGCAGCCGGCCACCGACAGCGGCGAGGGGCAGGCACCAACCGGCGAGCCGGTCCAGCGGCGCGACCGCGCGCGCGGTGACGACATCGGCGGCGGCGGGGGGCCCGCCGACGAGATCCTCCGCGCGGCCCCGGACGACCGTTACGGTCGCGTCGAGCCCGAGCGCGGTCACCACCTCGGACAGGAAAGCGGTTCGTCGTGCCAGCGGCTCGACCAGGGTGATCGTGAGATCAGGTCGGGCCACTGCAAGCACGATACCGGGCAAACCGGCACCAGACCCCACGTCGATCACAGAAGCGCCGATAGGGATCGTCTCGGACATAACACCACAGTTGATCAGGTGGCGTTCCCACACCCGGGGGGCCTCACGCGGACCGATCAGCCCACGCACCACGCCGTCGGTAACCAGCAACTCCGCATACCGCACGGCCAGGGGAAGCCGATCGCCAAAGACCCGCTCGGCCGCAACCAGATACCCGGCCGGCGGATCAACGGACAAACCTGCAGACCCGGAAACTGCAGACCCGGAATCCAACGGCCCGGAAACCGACGACCCAGAAACCGACGACCCAGAAACCGACGACCCAGAAACCGACGACCCAGGCCCACCGGCAGAAACAGATGAAGACGGAGGAACAGATGAAGGCAGCGGAGACAACGGCGGCCCGGGCACGACTTCACCCGGGCCGTCGTCACCCGCGCCGGAGCGAGGGTCGGTCATAGCTCAGTCAGCCGGCCGAACCACGATGCGCCGGCTCGGCTCGACGCCCTCGGACTCGCTCTGCACGCCCTGGATCGCGTTGACCACGTCGTGCACGCACTTGCGCTCGAACGCCGACATCGGCTCCAGCCGAACGGCGTCCCCGTGCTCCTTGACCTTCTCGACAGCGTTGCGAGCCACCGCGGTCAGTTCCTTGCGGCGCGTCGCCCGGTAGCCGCCGATGTCCAGCAGCAGCCGGCTCGGCGAGCCGGTCGCCCGGAAGATCGCGAGGCGGGTCAGTTCCTGCAGCGCCTCCAGCGTCGCGCCGCGCTGGCCGACGAGCGGCTGCAGCCGGCCGCCGACGACCTCGACCATCGGGCGGCCCGCCGACACGAGCTCGTCGATGTCGCCGTCGTAGTCGAGGATGTCGAGCAGGCCCTCCACGTAGTCGGCGGCGATCTCGCTCTGCCGGAACAGGTCGGAATCCGTCGTGGCGGACTCCGACTTCTTGGTCTCCTCGGTACCGGCGGACTCCGCGGCGGTGGCGGAAGCGGTCTCCTCGGAGGACTGCTCTGCGCTGGGAGTGCTGGTGTCGGTCACGGTCTCATCTCCGTACTCACTCGGGCCGGACCTGCTCGGTCCGCTGTTTCCCGCGTCGGTGCCCTAGGGGCAGACCGGCGCGGGGAGGTCTTGTCGCCACGCCGTCAGGGGCGCACGCGGCCCGGGGCTGACCCGGGCCGCGGCTGCGTCATCCCTGCGGTTTGTTGGCGGGTCTGGCGCCCTTCTTGGGGTTCACCGGCTTGGCGCCGGGCTTGGGCGCCAGCGCCTTGGTGTCCACGACCGGGCTCTTCGGCTCCGGCTCGGCGGCCGACTTGCGGCCGAACAGGCCGCCGGTGCGGCCGCTCTGCACCGGGCTCTGCGGGCCCTTGGCGCCGGACTTGGCCGACGAGCCGGTGGGGCGGGCCGACGAGGCCGTCTTCCCGTCGGCCATCGGCGGCGGCGGGAACTTGCGGAGCACCCACTGCTGCTGGGCCAGGCTGAAGAGGTTGTTCGTGACCCAGTAGATGACCACGCCGATGGGGAACAGCGCGCCGGAGACGAGCAGCGAGAGCGGGATGCCGTACAGCATCAGGCGCTGGATCATCTTCTGCTGCGGGTCCTCGGCCCAGCCGGTCTTGAGGATCATCTGGCGGCTGGTGAGGTACGTGGTCGC
This sequence comes from Actinoplanes sp. NPDC049118, assembly GCF_040648555.1. Lineage (NCBI taxonomy): Bacteria > Bacillati > Actinomycetota > Actinomycetes > Micromonosporales > Micromonosporaceae > Actinoplanes > Actinoplanes sp. NPDC049118. Next base: position 208,074 of record NZ_JBEZDY010000007.1, on the reverse strand, counting down.
CATCATGATCAGCACCAGGATGCCGGCGACGATCTTGACTGTGACGCCGTTCGCGTTGAGGGCCGCGAGCTCTGAGGCGGAGGAACCGAACTTCGACGGCAGCGGCGCGGTGAACAGCGCCGCGCGGGTGGCGCTGTCGAACTGCTCGGCGGTCCAGCCGTACAGGGTCTTCTGGGTGTTGTCCGGCGAGAGCCGGCGCAGGACGTGGAACAGGCCGAGGAAGACCGGGATCTGCAGGAACATCGGGAGGCAGCCCATGAGCGGGTTGGCCTTCTCGACCTTGTACAGCTCCATCATTTCTTTCTGGAGCGTCTCCCGGTCACCCTTGTGCTTCTCCTGCAGCAGCTTGACCTTGGGCTGCAGCGCCTGCATCGCCCGCTGGGACTTGATCTGCTTGACGAAGACCGGGAAGAGGATGATCCGGAGCGTCACCACCAGGAAGACGATCGCCAGGATCCACGACCAGTTGGTGCCCAGCACCCGGGTCTCGGGGATGCCGATGGCGTCCCACAGCGCATGCCAACGGAGGAGGATCCACGAAATGGCGTAGTAGATCCAGTCGAGACTCAATTCATGCTCCAGTCACATCAGCAGGACGGTGACGGATCGGGTCAGGCACCGGATCGAACCCGCCAGGGTGGAAGGGGTGGCAGCGCAACAGCCGCCAGATCGCCAGGGCGGTCCCTCGGAGAGCGCCGTGCACCGCGAGCGCCTCCAGGGCGTACGCGCTGCACGAGGGGTAGAACCGACAGCGGGCCGGCAGTGCCGGGCTCAAGTAACGACGGTACGCGACGACGCCCCACGTCAGCACCCGGGCGACCGGCCCGCGTGGCGTGGTCATCGCCGCCGCCGGGGCGACCGCGCGGCCGCGAGGGCGGCGTCCAGGTCTGTGCCGAGCGTCTGGAAGGACGCGGAGGCCGAGGCGGGCAACGCGCGGACCACCAGCAGGCTGCCGTCGGGCAGGTCGGTCAGGCGGCTACGGACGAGGTGGCGCAGCCGACGCCGGACCTTGTTGCGCACGACGGCGTTGCCAACGGCCTTGGACACGACGAAGCCGGCGCGCGCCGTGGAGGCTTGCGCCGGCTCATCGAGAAGTAGGTGTACAACCACCGTGCCGCGGCCTGCCCGGCGACCACCGCGAACCGCTGCGGCGAAGTCGGTGCTACGCCGCAGTCGTTGCGCCGCGGCCAGCACGACTACCTGGGCATCCGGCCCGACCAGCTTCGGCTCAGGCCGACAGCTTGTCGCGGCCCTTGGCGCGACGGGTAGCGAGGATGGCACGACCGGCACGGGTGCGCATGCGCAGCCGGAAACCGTGGGTCTTGGCGCGCCGGCGGTTGTTCGGCTGGTAGGTGCGCTTGCTCACGTCAGAACTCCGTCTTCGTCGGACGACCCGCAGGCGTCCAGGGGGCATCAAAGCTGCAAGACGCCACTTTAGCAGAGCGCGGCGGAGCAACCGCCCGACCCTACGCAGCGCCACTACGGTGGTCAACCATCACCGGGTCGGCACGCCGACAGATCCCGCTCCCGCTGCGCTGCGTCACCGAGGCCGGTCATTCTGCGCACGGAGTGAATCTTTTCGTGCCAGGTCTGCCCCGGGGTGGGTACCGGCGGTTGATGCAAGAGCGGCCGCGCTGTTAGCGTGCCCGTTTGCTGGTCTTCAGCGCTGTTCGCATACCGCGTCGAGCTGGCCAAAACCGGACGAGGCGGTAAATCGTTCGGCACGGTGAGCCTGTTTTCCCGCGCCAGCACAGGCTCCGGGAAGTCTGCCGACCATCCGGCCGGGGAGCGACCGCCGACAAGTGCACAGGTTGTGGATAACCTGTGGATAGCCGGCGCCGCCGCGCACGTTCAACAGGTTGAATGTGCTGGGTTGGGGGAAGCCGGTCCGTCGCCCCTACGGGCGACGACAGGCAAGAACGGCGGAAGCCGGACAAGGCCACCGGGGAACCGATGGCGATGGGGGTGGCGCGGCGGTGGCCGATACGGTCGACCTTGGCGGGGTGTGGACCGCTGCGACGGACGAGCTGGCGGACGAGATCGCGTCCGCTCAGCAGCGTGCGTACCTGCGGCTCACCCGCCTGCGCGCCATAGTCGAGGACACCGCTCTGTTGTCCGTGCCCGACACCTACACCCGCGACGTGATCGAGTCCCGGCTGCGGCTGGCCATCACCGAGGCGCTGTCGCGCAGGCTGGGCCGGCCGATCCAGGTCGCCGTGACCGTGCGCCCGCCGGAGGACGGCACGGGCCGCCCCGGCACGGTCTACGGCACGCCACCGCCGGAGCCGGCGACACAGCCGCCGGCGCACTACGCCGACCAGCAGCAGCACTACGCGGAGCAGCAGCCGCCGGCCTACCCGGACCGCTATCCCCAGGCGCCTTCGTTCGGTCACCCGGAGAGCTACCCCCAGACGTTCGACGACCAGTACGAGCAGAACTACGAGTCGGCGGACGGTCCGACCGGTTCGGCGCAGGCGCCCTTCCCGCGCCCCGGGCAGGCGGGCCGCGACCCGCGCGACGGCCAGGACGCGCTGTTCGCCGCGCCGCTGCCGCAGCAGCCTGAGCCCGCGAAATCCCCGGGCCCGGAGCAGAAGGACCCAAAGACCCAGGCGCCCACCCGCACCGATCCGGAGCCGCAGCGCCGCGAGGCCCCGCGTCAGATGCCGCACTTCGCGGACCCGTCGAACGATCCGGGCGGCCACCGGATGGCCACCGACCCGGCACAGCTGCGGGACAACCAGCGCCGCCCCGACGACCGGCCGGCGCTGCTCGGACAGGACCGCCGCGACGACACCGTGCAGATGCGGCACGGCGGCGACAACGGCCCCGGCCGGGCCCCGATGGACATGCGCGGCCAGTCTGGCGACCGCCGGCCGGGCGGCAACGACGGCAACCGGCTGAACCCGAAGTACATGTTCGAGACGTTCGTCATCGGCTCCTCGAACCGCTTCGCGCACGCCGCGTCGGTAGCCGTCGCCGAATCACCGGCGAAGGCCTACAACCCGCTGTTCATCTACGGCAGCTCGGGACTCGGCAAGACGCACCTGCTGCACGCGATCGGTCACTACGCGACGACGCTCGGCCACGCCCGCTCGGTCCGCTACGTCTCCACCGAGGAATTCACCAACGACTTCATCAACTCCCTGCGCGACGACAAGACGCAGGCCTTCCAGCGCCGCTACCGCGACGTCGACATCCTGCTGATCGACGACATCCAGTTCCTGGAGAACCGCGAGCGCACGCAGGAGGAGTTCTTCCACACGTTCAACACCCTGCACAACGCCAACAAGCAGATCGTGATCAGCTCGGACCGCTCACCGCGCCAGCTCGCCACGCTCGAGGACCGCATGCGCACCAGGTTCGAGTGGGGCCTGCTCGCCGACATCCAGCCGCCGGACCTCGAGACCCGCATCGCCATCCTGCAGAAGAAGGCCGCGCAGGAGCGCATGTACGCCCCCGACGACGTCCTGGAGTTCATCGCCTCCCGCGTCTCGAACTCGATCCGCGAACTCGAGGGCGCCCTCATCCGCGTCACCGCCTTCGCCAGCCTGACCCGCTCGTCGGTGCAACTCTCGCTGGCGGAAGAGGTACTCCGCGACTTCATGCCCGACGGCGCCGGCCCGGAGATCACCGCGGACCAGATCATGGTCTCGACCGCCGACTACTTCGGCGTGAGCCTCGAAGACCTCCGCGGCCACTCCCGCTCCCGCGTCCTGGTCAACGCCCGCCAGGTGGCGATGTACCTCTGCCGCGAACTGACCGAACTCTCCCTGCCCCGCATCGGCCAGGCCTTCGGCGGCCGCGACCACACGACCGTCATGCACGCGGACCGCAAGATCCGCCAGCACATGGCCGAGCGCCGCTCCCTCTACAACCAGATCGCGGAACTGACCAACCGCATCAAACAAAACACCTGACCCTTCCGTACGCCCACAGCCCCCCACAAACGCAACACCGCGCCGGACACCCCACCGGCCCGGGCCGCGACCCCTCCGCCCGCGGGACACCCCGCCGGCCAGACCGCAACTCAATCCCCACGCCCACGGCACCGCACCACCCAACGCGCGAAAGTCGCCCACCTCCCGAACGCCCCCAACCCGAACCGCCAAGGGCCCACCGACCGGTTGCAGCCAACCCGCCGGCCATCAGCCAACCCAATCCCGGGCACGGCGGCACGGCCAACGACTGCAGCTACCGCATAAGCCCCGGCGGCGGCAGCAGGGGGCGCGGGGCCGGCAGCAGCCAGCCGCCGTGCACCCCGGAGACGACGGCCAGGAGGACTTTCAACAGGTCAACGCTCCCGGAGACCGTGCGGCGGCACCAGCGGCGCTGTTGCACCGACGGGCGACAGCAGCAGCGGGTAGCGACGGCGACAGCAGCGACGGGGTTGCAACGGCCGCGGCAACGGCAGCAGCAACGGCGACGGCGGCGTTGCAACGGCATCGACAGGGGCAGGAGCAGCAACCGGCGGCGACAGCAGCAACGGCGGGTGGCGCCGGCGACAGCGGACGGCGACAGCGGGCGGCGACAGCGGGCGGCGACAGCGGGCGGCGACAGCGGGCGGCGACAGCGGCAGCGGCGGGGCAGCAGCAGCGGGTGGCGGCAGCGGCGGGTGGCAGTGGCAGCAGCGGCGGGTGGCGGGCAGCGGCGGGTGCCGGCAGCGGCGGGTGGCGGGCAGCAGCAGCGGGTGCAACAACGGCGACAGGCAGCAGCGACGGTTGGAACCAACGAGGGGCCGCTGCGGGCAGCGACCATCGACGGCGGTGGCGGGCCGACGATGGTGGCGGCGACAGCGACCGCGGTGCTCGTGGCGGCGACTGGGACAGCGGCGGCGGGCGATAGCGATCGTCACACCGACCGAGACCGGTTGCGACCTGGAACAGCGGCAGTTGATCGACGCCAGTGGTGGTGGCGGCACAACAGAAGGGCCGCGGCGGGGGCATCGCGGAGGGGGCGGTGGCAGCAACGATGTCGGCGGTGGCAGCGGCGCGGTAAGTGATCGCAACCTGCGGCGACGCTCCCGCGCTCGACGCCGACGTCGAAACCGCCGTCCACCCAGGCGGGCCAGTCAGCCTTGCCAAGTTGCCGAGGACACGATGTCGAGACCCGCACCATCTGGCGTTCCAACGGCCCATCAACGCAGCTGAAACTCGGTGGCCGAACCCGCCACCAGCGGAACCCCTGATAGAACGGTGCGCTACACACCCGACACCTACATAATCAGTCGCAACGCCAATGCGGACTCGCCGTCGCCGTCGCCGCTCTTGCAGCCGCCCCCTGCAGTCGCCCCCTGAAGTCGCCCCCTGCAGTCGCCCCCTGCAGTCGCCGCTTGCAGTCGCTGTCGCTCCAGGTCGCCGCCACCGCTCACGGCACCGCTGCAGTCCCCTGTGCACCCGGGCGCCACTGTCGATGCCGGGTTGAGTCGCCGGCGAGCGCACTCGGCACGCGAGCGGGTCGCGGCATCCGATGCTTGCGTGATTCCCACGAGCGTCGACTGCGGAGGCTGTCCCCACCCCCGTCTCGCCAATGTTCTAGGCGTGTCACCCAGCAGTCGGCACCGCCGAACTCGGCGGCCGGAATTCGCCACCATCGGACGTTGCACAGAAGCGGTGAGCTCCGCACCAACGCCCTGCAAGATCCGTCACAGCGCCCGTGCCGGGCGGCGACACCTTCCGTCGCCGGTGCTGCCGCCTTCACCAGTTGCTGTCGCCGACACCACCGACTCTGTTACCGCCGCCATCGCAGTTCTTGTCCTAGCAGAAGCCGCCGGCTCTCGGCTTCTGCTACCCACCGCCACCGCTGCCTTCCCCGCCGCATGGTCTCGGCCGTCGTCGGCCAGTAAAAGTTCGGGTGGCCGTCGTCGGCCAGGTGCATGGCCGCTGCGGCCGCCACCACCCCCACGGCCACCACCCGCCACGGCGCCCGCCACAACCACCGCTGCCGCGCGCCGCTCACCGCCCGGCACAACCAGCCCTGCCACCCGCTGCTCGCCACCGCTGCTCGCTGTCGCCGCTGCTACCCACCGCCGCCCGCTGTCGCCGCCACCATCGTCGGCCCGCCACCGCCGTCGATGGTCGCTGCCCGCAGCGGCCCCTCGTTGGTTCCAACCGTCGCTGCTGCCTGTCGCCGTTGTTGCCGTCCGCTGCTGCCAACGCTGCCGACGGCGCTGCCGCCGTCGCTACCGGCCTGTCTGCCTGTCCGCCTATCCGCCGGCGCCGCTGCCCGCTGCCCGCCGCTGCCCGCCGCCGCCCGCCACAAACCGCCGCTGCTCACCGCCCGCCACAACCAGCCTGCCGCCCGCTGCTCACCGCCAGCCGCGACAACCACTGCTGCTCGCGCCGCCCACCGCCGCTGCCACCGGTTGTTGTCGCTGCGGTTGTTGGTGGGGTGACGCGCCACCGAGCTCGGCGGCGGACTGTCCGCGATGGTCGCCGCTGTCCCTACAGGAGCGTGGACCGCCCCGCACGGGCCTCGAACCGAGGAGTTTTCCCCACCCGTTCGTGTCACCGTCGCGACGGCACCGGAGCGTGCCAACGTTATCCACAGAAGTTCACAGGCGTTCACAGGTAGTTATCCCCAGCGGTGGACAACCGTCGACGCCGTTCCCCACAGATGTGGATGAGCCCTGGGGAAATCGATGTGGACAGACACTGACCGTGATCACCCAACCCACAGCCTGTGGACGGGTGTGGATTTCCTGTTGAAGGTTCTGGGGACGACGAGCCGGTAGCGTTCCGGCGTTATCCCCAGGGCTGGGCACAAACCCGGTGGATAACCGGTGGATAGCCGGTGGACAACGGTGGACAACCGCCGTCGGGTCGGCGACTGTGGACGCAACCCGGGGTTTGTACCCTGGTTTTCCACCTGTGAATCACCGGTGGATAACCTGCTGGCCTGCGCAAACAAGAGTTCTCCACACTTTGCACAGGACCGATGAAGACGACTAGATATTTCTCTGAGACAACAAAAAGCAATCATCAGCGTTGTGGAAGGTGTGGATGAGCGGCTTGCCGCCTCGAACCACCCCTGGCTCACTTCGCAGCACCGGGGTCGGGCGCACGCACCGCTGACCCGAGCCATACAGTTCAGTGGGCGCCACCAGCACATCCGAAGTTGGTTCGTCGAGGAAGAGTGACGCGGAGGGCATGGCATGAAGTTCCGGGTGGAGCGAGACGCACTCGCCGACGCCGTGGCGTGGACGGCGAAGAGTTTGCCGAGCCGCCCGTCGGTGCCGGTGCTCGCCGGCGTCATGCTGCGGGTTACCGACGGCAGGTTGCACGTGTCGGGCTTCGACTACGAGGTCTCCAGTCAGGTGAGTGTGGAGGTGCAGGCCGACGCCGACGGCGCCGCCCTGGTCTCCGGCCGCCTGCTCGCCGAGATCACCAAGGCACTGCCGAACAAGCCGGTCGACATCGCGGCCGTCGGTGCGCATCTCGAACTGGTCTGCGGCAGCGCGCGCTTCACGCTGCCGACGATGCCGGTCGAGGACTACCCGACCCTGCCGGACATGCCGTCCAGCGCCGGGACGGTCAACGCGCAGACGTTCGCCGCCGCCGTTCAGCAGGTGGCCATCGCAGCGGGTCGCGACGAGACGCTGCCGATGATGACCGGCGTCCGGATCGAGCTGAACGGCACGTCGATGGCGATGCTCGCCACCGACCGCTACCGCCTCGCGATGCGCGAGCTCGAGTGGAGCCCGGACGACCCGGACATCAGCCTGAACGCGCTGGTACCTGCGAAGACGCTGAACGACACCGCCAAGACGATGGGCCCGCTGGGTGGCGAGGTCACCCTCGCGCTGGCACAGGGCAACGCCGGCGAGGGCATGATCGGGTTCGCCGGCGGCACCCGCCGGACGACGAGCCGCCTGCTCGACGGCGCGAACTACCCGCCGGTGCGCTCGCTCTTCCCGGCGAACCACAACGCCGAGGCGCGGGTGAGCGTCTCCGCGCTCGTCGAGGTCGTCCGCCGCGTCGCACTGGTCGCCGAGCGCACCACCCCCGTGCTGCTCAGCTTCGGCGAGGACGGTCTGGTGGTCGAGGCCGGCGGCACGGAGGAGGCGCGGGCCAGCGAGGCCATGGAGGCGACCTTCACCGGCGAGCCGCTCACGATCGGCTTCAATCCGCAGTACCTGATCGACGGCCTGCAGAACCTCGGCGCTCAGACCGCCGTGCTCTCGTTCGTCGACGCCTTCAAGCCTGCTGTGATCTCCCCCGCAGCGGAAGACGGCGAAATCGTGCCGGGATACCGCTATCTGATCATGCCCATCCGCGTAACACGCTGATACTGGGCTGGTAGAGCCAACACCTAGGGGGACACCATGCAGCTCGGCCTCATCGGTCTCGGCCGGATGGGCGGCAACATGCGCGAGCGGATTCGTTCCGCTGGGCATGAGGTCGTCGGCTATGACCGCAACCCCGACATCTCCGACGTGGCCAGCGTCGCCGAACTGGTCGGGAAACTCGCGGCGCCGCGGGTGATCTGGACCATGGTCCCCGCGGGCGAGATCACCGAGAGCACGATCGATCAGCTCGGCGATCTGCTGTCGTCCGGAGACATCATCATCGACGGTGGAAACTCCAAGTTCACCGACGACCAGCCGCGCGCCGCCCGGCTGGCGCCCAAGGGCATCGGCTACCTCGACTGCGGGGTGTCCGGCGGCATCTGGGGCAACCAGAACGGCTACGCGCTGATGGTCGGTGGCGCTGCCGAGCACGTGGCGCACTGCATGCCGATCTTCGAGGCGCTCAAGCCGGCCGGCCCGTACGGCTTCGTGCACGCCGGCCCGGTCGGCGCCGGCCACTACACCAAGATGGTCCACAACGGCATCGAGTACGGCATGATGCAGGCCCTGGCCGAGGGCTGGGAGCTGCTCGAGGCATCGGAGTACGTGGACAACGTGCCCGGTGCGATCAAGAGCTGGCGGGAGGGCAGCGTCGTCAAGTCGTGGCTGCTGGACCTGCTCGACCGCGCCCTGGACGGCGACCCGGAGCTGGGCAAGCTGAAGGGCTACGCCGAGGACACCGGCGAGGGGCGCTGGACGGTCGACGAGGCTGTCCGGCTCGCCGTTCCGCTGCACGTCATCGCGGCCTCGCTGTTCGCTCGCTTCGAATCGCGGCAGACCGACTCTCCCGCCATGAAGGCGGTGGCCGCGCTGCGCCAGCAGTTCGGTGGCCACGCCGTCGTCGGCTGAGATGCACGTACGCCGGGTCGAGTTGACCGACTTCCGTTCGTACGAGCGGGTGGCCGTCGACTTCGATCCCGGCACCGCCGTGCTGGTCGGCCAGAACGGCATGGGCAAGACGAACCTCGTCGAGGCGCTGGGCTACGTGGCCACCTTGGACAGTCACCGGGTGGCCACCGACGCGCCGCTGGTCCGGGCGGGTGCGAGCTCGGCGGTCATTCGCTGCGAGATCGTCCATGATGGCCGTGAGCTGCTGGTCGAGCTGGAGATCGTGCCGGGCCGGGCGAACCGGGCCAGGCTGAACAGGTCGCCGGTCCGCCGTTCCCGCGAGGTCCTCGGCGCGCTGCGCATGGTGCTGTTCGCGCCCGAGGACCTCGAGCTGGTCCGCGGCGACCCCGGCGAGCGCCGCCGCTACCTGGACGACCTGCTCGTCGCGCGGCAGCCCCGCTTCGCCGGGGTGCGCGCCGACTACGACCGGGTCGTCAAGCAGCGCAACGCTCTCCTGCGCACCGCGTACCTGACGCGCAAGGTCGGTGGTACCCGGGGGCAGGATCTCTCGACGCTCGCGGTCTGGGATCAGCACCTGGCGCAGCACGGCGCCGAACTGCTCGCCGGCCGGCTCGACCTGGTCGCGGCCCTCGGGCCGCACCTGACCAAGGCCTATGACGCGGTCGCGGCCGGCCGGTCGACGGCCTCGATCGCGTACACGTCGCGGCTCGGCGAGTCGCTCGCCGCCGATCGTCCCCAGCTCGAGCAGGCCCTGCTGGCGTCGCTGGCCGAGCGCCGCCAGAACGAGATCGAACGCGGGGTCACCCTGGTCGGCCCGCACCGCGACGATCTCTCGCTGACGCTGGGTGAGCTGCCCGCTAAGGGGTACGCGAGCCACGGCGAGTCCTGGTCGTTCGCGCTTGCCCTGCGGCTGGCGGCGTACGACCTGTTGCGGGCCGACGGCATCGAGCCGGTGCTGGTGCTCGACGACGTCTTCGCCGAGCTCGACTCGGGCCGCCGGGAACGGCTGGCGGCGCTGGTCTCGGACGCGACGCAGTTGCTCGTCACCTGCGCGGTGCCGGAGGATGTGCCCGCGGCCCTGCGAGGGATCCGCTACGACGTCGGAGCAGGGACGGTGGCCCGTGGCTGAGCGACCGGCGGAGGAGCCGCCAGCGACCGCCAGGGGTACCTCCGGATCCCGCCCCCGATCCGCCAAGGCAGCGCGGTCCGGCAAGGAAGGCGGCCCCGCCGGCGGCAGCGCGTCCGGCCCGCCGCCCGCCGGCTCCGGCGCGGAGGCCGCCGCCACGCCCGGCCCGGAGCTGGCCCGTGCCGTGCTGGACGCGGCCCTCGCCAAGCGCCGCGCGGCCCAGCAGGCACCGCGGCGCCGCACCGGGAGCGGCGACGGCACCGGCCGGCGCCTGCGCGGCTACTCCGGCCCCGGCCCCGACCCGCGCGACCCGCAGCTGTTCGGCGCGGTGCTCGAGCGGATCATGAAGCAGCGCGGCTGGCAGAAGCCGGCCGCCGAGGCGACGGTCTTCGGCGCCTGGGAGAAGGTCGTCGGATCGGACATCGCCCAGCACAGCCGCCCGGTGAAGCTCGACGCCGGCGTGCTGACCGTCGAAGCGGAGTCGACGGCCTGGGCCACCCAGCTGCGGCTGCTCGCCGGCAATCTGCTCAAGCGGATCGCCGCCGAGGTCGGCCACAACGTGGTCACCAAGCTCAACATCCACGGCCCGGCGGCACCCTCGTGGAACAAGGGCCCGCGCCGGGTGCAGGGCCGCGGCCCGCGCGACACGTACGGCTGAGCAAACCCGGTCAGTAGTCGGCGAAGACCGCGAAGCCACGCTCGGCGCAGCGCCGGTAAAAGCCCGACAAAACCGCCAATTCGGTACGGGCGAAGCTCCAGTGCGGCGCGTTCCCGGCGTCGTCGCGCAGCGCCGCGAGCCGATGGTCCAGCCACCGCAGCTGCTGCTCGGCCAGGCGCCCACCCGCCACGGCGGCCCGCATCACGCTCGCCACGCTGTCGAAGGTGACCAGGTCGCCGTGCTCCTGGTGGCCCTCGACGAAGCGCTCCAGCCCGCCGGCGATCCACGCGCAGCCGTCCGGGTCGATGACCGGGTCCTCGTCCTCGGCCGCCGCGTCGGTGGCGTAGAGGACACCCTCCAGCCCCAGCAGCAGATCCACCAGCTCCGTGTACGCGGTCGCCCGTACCGTGCCGGTCTTGGCGATGTGCAGCGCGAGGGCACCGGTGGGCGCGGCGATGTCCGGCGCGTCGGCGACGGCGCCGAAGTCGACGAACTCGGCGGGAGCCACCGGGTCGTAGAACCGGTTCGTCCGTGGCCAGTGCACGGCGACGTTGTCCAGCCCCTTGTCCAGCGCCATGGGGGCCCACCTCTCCTCGACTGCCGGCTGCGGGCCCTCATGGCCGTGTTCCGGCCCGCGCGGGCGAGGTTACGACACCGCCGCCTGCCGTGGTTAGGCAGTGTCGCAGCGCGTGGCCCGGCTGCCCGCGGGTGCGCATCGGAGCCCGGGCGCCGAACGGTTCGCCGTTGCGAGGGGGCCGCATTCCGTGTAGGGGGACTCGTGGGAGCGCCCCTCAATCGCGCTACGGCAATCTGAGGTACCCGGACGAGGGTGCCGGACCCTCTATAACTCGCTCGGACGGAGTAGAATCGGCAGCGACCGGGAAAGTCCATCCCGTGGCGGTACACCGTCACGCTACGCGATTTTTCCAGCCGATCACGATCCGCGGGCTGACCGCGGCGACCGGCGCGCTCGGTTCCACCGGTGGTCCGCCTGATCTCCGCGGCTCGTCGCCTGTGGTTCGCCCTGCCCGCCGACCGCTGCCGACTGCCCGCCAACCCCGTGTCCGGCCCGTAACGCGGGCCGGTGCGAGAAAGTGGCCGAGGGTGGCAGAGAAGAAGCAGGAATACGGTGCCGAGTCCATCACCGTGCTCGAAGGCCTCGAGGCGGTCCGCAAGCGTCCGGGTATGTACATCGGTTCCACGGGCGAGCGAGGCCTGCACCACCTGGTCTGGGAGGTCGTGGACAACGCCGTCGACGAGGCGCTCGCGGGTCACTGCGACACCATCGACGTCGTCCTGCTGCCGGACGGCGGCGTCTCCGTCACCGACAACGGCCGCGGTTTCCCGGTCGACCTGCACCCCAAGCTGAAGAAGCCGGGCGTCGAGGTCGCGCTGACCGTCCTGCACGCGGGCGGCAAGTTCGACGGCAAGGCGTACGCGGTCTCCGGCGGTCTGCACGGTGTCGGCGTCTCCGTGGTGAACGCGCTCTCCACCAAGATGTTCGTGGAGATCCACAAGTCCGGCAACGTCTACCGGCAGCACTACAACGCCTCCAAGCCCGGCCCGCTGGAGAAGGGCGAGGCCACCTCGACGACCGGCTCGAAGGTCCAGTTCTGGCCCGATCCGACGATCTTCGAGACCATCGAGTTCGACTGGCAGACGATCTACCGCCGGATCCAGGAGTACGCCTTCCTCAACAAGGCCCTGACGATCAACCTGGTCGACCTGCGCCCGGAGCACGTGGACGAGGACGGCAAGGCCCGCGAGGTCACCTTCATGTACGAGAACGGCATCGCCGACTTCGTGCGCCACCTCAACAACACCAAGACCCCGATCCACAAGTCGGTGATCGAGTTCGAGTCCGAGGCCAAGGACCAGGGCATGGCCGTCGAGGTCGCCATGCAGTGGAACGAGTCGTACGGCGAGTCCGTCTACACGTTCGCCAACACGATCAACACCCACGAGGGCGGCACGCACGAGGAGGGCTTCCGGGCCGCGCTGACGAGCATCGTCAACCGCTACGGCGCCGAGAAGAAGTTCCTCAAGAGCGACGAGAAGCTCTCCGGCGAGGACATCCGTGAGGGCCTGGCCGCGATCATCTCGGTGAAGCTGGCCAACCCGCAGTTCGAGGGCCAGACGAAGACGAAGCTCGGCAACACGGACATGAAGGGCTTCGTCCAGAAGATCGCCAACGAGCAGATCGCGGACTGGTTCGACCGCAACCCGGCCGACGCGAAGCAGATCATCACGAAGGCCTCGCAGGCGGCCCGGGCGCGCATCGCCGCGCAGCAGGCCCGCAAGCTGGCCCGGCGCAAGTCGCTGCTCGAGTCCGGTTCGATGCCGGGCAAGCTGGCCGACTGCCAGTCGACCGACCCGCGGGTTTCCGAGCTGTTCATCGTCGAGGGCGACTCGGCCGGCGGCTCGGCCAAGCAGGGCCGGGACAGCCAGATCCAGGCGATCCTGCCGATCCGCGGCAAGATCCTCAACGTGGAGAAGGCCCGGATCGACCGGGTGCTGAAGAACAACGAGGTCCAGTCGCTGATCACGGCGCTGGGCACCGGCATCCACGACGACTTCGACATCGCCAAGCTGCGCTACCACAAGGTCGTGCTGATGGCGGACGCCGACGTCGACGGCCAGCACATCCAGACGCTGCTGCTCACCCTGCTGTTCCGCTTCATGCGGCCGCTGGTCGAGCAGGGCCACGTCTACCTGGCCGCCCCGCCGCTCTACAAGATTAAGTGGAACAAGCGCGGCGACGACGCCCAGTACGCCTACTCCGATCGTGAGCGGGACGGCCTGGTCGCGCTGCGCCAGCAGAAGAAGCCGAACGCGAAGCCCGACGACATCCAGCGGTTCAAGGGTCTCGGCGAGATGAACTTCCACGAGCTGTGGGACACGACGATGGATCCGGCGACGCGCACGCTGCGTCAGGTGACCCTCGACGACGCCGCGACCGCGGACGAGCTGTTCAGCGTCCTGATGGGTGAGGACGTGGAGGCCCGGCGCTCGTTCATCCAGCGCAACGCCAAGGACGTGCGTTTCCTGGACATCTGATCCCTGGTGAGCGGCGTCACCCGACGTCGCTCACCTCGGGTTATGCACAGCGATTCACTGCTTTCCACAGCGTTATCCACAGCGAAATGCGTAGCTCGACGCCGTTTGTCGGGTTCGAACGTCAGTAAGGGTTAACTGTGACGGATACTCCCGAGATCCCCGCCGAGGAACCGCAGGACGATCCTGCCGGCGGCGGAGTGAGCCAGCGCGTAGAGCCGGTCGGCCTCGAGGTCGAGATGCAGCGCTCGTACCTCGACTACGCGATGAGCGTCATCGTCGGTCGCGCCCTGCCCGACGTGCGCGACGGCCTCAAGCCTGTGCACCGCAAGATCCTCTACGCGATGTACGACGCCGGCTTCCGGCCCGACCGCGGCTACGTCAAGTGCGCCCGCGTCGTCGGCGACGTCATGGGTAACTACCACCCGCACGGCGACTCCTCGATCTACGACGCCCTGGTCCGGATGGGTCAGCCGTGGTCGCTGCGCTACCCGCTGATCGACGGCAACGGCAACTTCGGTTCGCCGGGTAACGACCCGCCGGCCGCCATGCGGTACACCGAGTCGAAGCTCTCGCAGCTGGCGATGGACATGCTGCGTGACATCGACGAGGACACCGTCGACATGCAGGACAACTACGACGGCCGGACCAAGGAACCCAGCATCCTGCCGGCGCGGTTCCCCAACCTGCTCGTCAACGGCTCCGAGGGCATCGCCGTCGGCATGGCGACCAAGATCCCGCCGCACAACCTGCGGGAGATCGCCGCGGCCGTCCAGTGGTACCTGGACCACCCGGAGGCGGACGAGGCCACCACCCTCGAGGCGCTTCTGGAGATCGTCAAGGGACCCGATTTCCCCACCCGGGGGCTGATCGTCGGTCAGCAGGCGATTCAGGACGCCTACCGCACCGGTCGCGGGTCGATCCGGATGCGCGCAGTCGTGGAGGTCGAGGAGGACGCCCGCGGCCGGCCCTGCCTCGTGGTCACCGAGCTGCCGTACCAGGTGAACCCCGACAACCTCGCCGAGCGGGTCGCGGAGCTGGTCAAGGAGGGCAAGCTCACCGGCATCGCGGACATCCGGGACGAGTCGTCCGGGCGTACCGGAATGCGGTTGATCCTGGTCCTCAAGCGCGACGCGGTCGCGAAGGTCGTGCTGAACAACCTGTACAAGCACACGCAGCTGCAGGAGACGTTCGGCGCGAACATGCTGGCGCTGGTCGACGGCGTGCCCCGCACGCTGAACCTGGCCCAGTTCATCCGCTACTACGTCGACCACCAGATCGAGGTCATCCGCCGGCGCACCGCGTACCGGTTGCGCAAGGCCGAGGAGCGCGCGCACATCCTGCGCGGCCTGGTCAAGGCCCTCGACATGCTCGACGAGGTGATCGCCCTGATCCGGCGCTCGCCGACGGTCGAGGACTCGCGCCAGGGCCTGATGCAGCTGCTCGAGGTCGATGAGATCCAGGCCACCGCGATCCTCGACATGCAGCTGCGGCGCCTGGCGGCGCTGGAGCGGCAGAAGATCATCGACGAGCTGGCCAAGATCGAGATCGAGATCGCCGACCTCAAGGACATCCTGGCCAAGCCGGAGCGGCAGCGGGCGATCGTCTCGGAGGAACTGGCCGAGATCGTGTCCCGCTTCGGCGACGACCGGAAGACCCAGATCATCCCGTTCGACGGTGAGGTCTCCATGGAGGACCTCATCACGCGCGAGGACGTTGTGGTAACCATCACACGTACCGGTTACGCCAAGCGCACGAAGGTCGATCTGTACCGGTCCCAGCGGCGCGGCGGCAAGGGCGTGAGCGGGGCCTCGCTGCGCCAGGACGACATCGTCAGCCACTTCTTCGTCATCTCGACGCACTCCTGGATCTTGTTCTTCACGAACAAGGGGCGGGTCTACCGGGCCAAGGCGTACGAGCTGCCCGAGGCCAACCGGGTAGCAAAGGGTCAGCACGTCGCCAACCTGCTCGCCTTCCTGCCGGACGAGCACATCGCCCAGGTCATCCAGATCCCGAACTACCAGGTCGAGCCCTACCTCGTGCTCGCCACCAAGAACGGCCTCGTGAAGAAGACCCGCCTCGAGGAATTTGACTCCAACCGCAGCGGTGGCATCATCGCCATCAACCTGCGGGAGGATGACGAGTTGGTGGGCGCCACACTGGCCGCGCCGGAGAACGACCTGCTCCTGGTCTCGAAGAAGGCGCAGGCCATCCGGTTCAACGCCACCGACGAGGCGCTGCGCCCGATGGGGCGGGCGACCTCCGGTGTCATCGGCATGCGCTTCAGCGAAGCCGACCAGCTCCTCGCAATGGAGGTGGTTCGTGAAGGCATGGACGTTTTGGTCGCCACGAACGGTGGGTATGCGAAACGGACGCCGATCGAGGAGTATCCGGTGCAGGGTCGAGGCGGCAAGGGCGTGCTGACCGCCAAGATCACGGAACGTCGTGGCGGTCTCGTCGGAGCGCTCGTGATCGACCCGGAGGATGAACTATTTGCCATCACCAGCAATGGTGGTGTCATCCGGACTCCCGTGAAGCCTGTACGGCGCACGCGGGATCGGAACACAATGGGGGTCAAGCTGATGGACCTCCCAGAAGGTGTAACCATCGTGGCGCTTGCTCGCAATGCCGACGAGCCTGACGAACAGGACTAGTTGATGCCGGAGACACAGGCGAAGTCGGGGGGCCCGGGATCCTCGGCAACTCCGGTCGAAGAGGAGCCGAAGAAGGACGGCGCCACTTCGGCCGGTCGTGAGACCGCTGGCCGCGCGGCGGTACCTGCCGATGCCCCGTCCCAGCCGAAGTTCACCCGTGCGCCGGGCATGACCCCGCCGCCCGGAGAGCCGACCGCGGAAGGCGACGGACAGGCCGAACCGAAGCGCCCTGCCGGCCCCTCGGTGGCGAAGGGGTCAGCATCCGTGCCGATCGTCACGAAGGGCACGAGCGGCGGAGCCGCCGCACCGGGCCAGGCCGCCCAGTCCGGGCGCACGGGGGTAATGCCGCCGGTCAAGCCCGGCGCGGGCCCTCAGCGTGCCGGTGAGGCACCCAAGCGGCCCTCGGCCGCGGCGGCCGCGAGCGGCTCGGCCGCGGTCGGTGCCGCACGGGTGTCGGAGGCCGTCCGCTCCGCGCGCTCGGCGGTCACGTCGGCCGCGGCCCGCGGGCCGCGCCGCGCCCGGCTGAACCTCAAGCGGATCGACCCCTGGTCCGTGATGAAGTTCGCCTTCGCCGTGTCGGTGGTCCTGTTCATCGTCGTGGTCGTCGCCACCTCGGTGCTCTACCTGTCGCTGGACGCCATGGGCGTCTGGCAGGAGGTCAACACCAGCCTGCAGAGCCTGGTGAACGCGAGCGGCGGCACGGACGCGGCGGCCGACGGCGGCGGCTTCCGCATCACGGCGTGGGGCGTCATCGGCACCTCGATGCTGATCGGCGCGGTCAACGTGGTGCTCTTCACCGCGCTGGCCACGCTGGGCGCCTTCATCTACAACGTCTGCGCGGACCTGGTCGGTGGCATCGAGCTGACGCTCGCCGAGCGCGACTGACCGCACGACTCCCGGTTGCGGCCGCCGTGCCTGACACGGCGGCCGCCCCCAATTTGGGGGACCGCGACGCGATACGGTAATCTTCGTGTCGCTGTCACGGGGCTATAGCTCAGTCGGTTAGAGCGCAGAGCTGATAACTCTGAGGTCGCTGGTTCGATTCCAGCTAGCCCCACCATGCACGTCCTCCGCCGCAGATTTAAGGGGATCCAGCCATGCTGAAGAAGCTCCTGATCCTCGCCGGTGTCGTCGGCGCGGCCGCCCTGATCGTCAAGAAGGTCAAGGCCTCCAGCGACGAGCGCGCCCTCTGGCACGAGGCCACCACGGCGCCCGACCTGCGCTAGCACCACCCACCGGGGGCCCTAGCTCAACTGGCAGAGCACCGCCTTTGCAAGGCGGGGGTTAGGGGTTCGAGTCCCCTGGGCTCCACTTCTTGTTGCATCTGACCAGGCCAAACCCAAGGCCAAGGTCTGTAGGCCCACATCCGGGCCGGAGCGACCGGTTTGAGCGCCTCGCCGACGATCCCCACCGCCGCTCCACGCGCGGCCACCCGTGCACGTAGGTATCCAAGGTGGAGCTCACCTGACCACCTTTGTCGGTGAATGGGTTCCCGAACGTAGTGGTGACCAGCAGCGGCACCTCACGTCGGACCGGGCGGCCCGACATGAGTCGAGCATTTCCACCTCGACGGGCGGGTACTCCCGCCGATGCCAGGCCGGTCGCGGCATGGCTGGGCCGCGGACGTCGACTGCAGGAGCGTGCGGTGTGTCGGCCGGGTGGCCGCGACCCGCGACCGCGGTGGTGGTTGTGCTGGCCGGTGGAGCGGGTCATCTCCCCCGCCGAACGGAGGTAGTCCCGGACTGCTCCGGTGACTGCTGGAGCGCGCCGAGCAGCTGGGCATGAGCGGGCGCACTCCTCGCCGCCGGGAAGCGTCACCCGTACCGGCCCCGGCAGGTCGCCGCCGTGGCGAGCGATGGCGGCGACCTTCCGGAGCGCCTTTCCGGCATTTCGGGCCGGAAGTCAGAGGTTGTCCGCCCAGTCGATGCCCACTCCCGAGACGCCAGCCCCGCGCCGATCCCCGGGTGAGGATCACCCCTGGCGAAGGGTGTCCGCGTGGTCGCGCGGGTTCAGAGTGGTGGTCATACCAACTCGATCACAGGGGACTCCGATGGACGACACTTATGCGTACCGCCCGGCAGGGGTTGCCGCCCGCGACCGCGGCCACACCCTGTTTGCGCAGACGATGGCCTACGTCGCGGCGACGACCGGCTTGTTCGCCCTTGGCGCGTATCTCGGTCGCAACCTTCCCGGTGGCCTTGCCTTCGTCGCGTACCTCGCGGCGTTCGCCGCCCTGATCGCCATGCAGTTCACCGTCCGCCGATCGCGGCAGACGACGGTCGGGCTGCTCGCGGCATTCGGCCTGCTGATGGGGGTGGCGATCGCGCCGACGCTGGTCTATTACGCCAGCACCGACCCGCAGGCGCTCTGGCAGGCCGGCGCCGCGACAGCGTTGTTCGTCGCCGCGTTCGGCGCGGCTGGCTACGCCACCCGCCGCGACCTCACGGCGCTGGCCCGGGTGTGTTTCTGGGCGCTGGTGGCCCTGCTCGTCTTCGGCATCGTGCTGATCTTCGTGAACATCCCGTACGGGTCCCTCATCTACTCCGTGCTCGGCCTGGTGATCTTCGCGGGCTTCATCATGTTCGACTTCCAGCGGCTGCGGCGCTCCTCCGACGTCGAGTCAGCGCCGCTGCTGGCGGCGTCGATCTTCCTCGACATCCTCAACGTGTTCCTGTTCTTCCTGCGGATCTTCCGGGGCGGCAACCGCTGACGCGCCGACGGGAGCCGTGCGGTGCCAGACGCGGCCAGCGAGGCGCCTGCCGGTGACGCCTCCGGCCTCGCCTCGCCCGAAGACCGTAGGTCAGGCGAGCCGCCAATCCTGAGTCTGACCGGCCACGCCCGGGTGGCGGCTCAGGCGGAACCGGGCGATCTCGGCGGGGAAGCAGGATCGAGGAGCAACGGCAAGCCGGTCAGGACAGCGACTCGCCGTCCGCTGAACGAGCCGGCTGCGCGGCCACCGGTCCACGCGGTGGGGCTACCTCGGCGGTGCGATCGTCGCCGTGGCGGGCGCGCTGCTGGCTCCGGTGATCGTGCGACTGGGCGCCGAAGACAGCACCGGCCGGTACGACGACGGCCAGTACGGCGGAATCGGCCTGAACGCGGCACCATCCGGCAGGTCCGGGATCCTGGAACTGGCGGCGGCCGGCCGCTACGCGATCCTGGCGATGGGCTTCTCGCCGGAAGATCCGGACTGCCTCAGGGCTCCGCCGATCAGTCGTCCGGCAGGGTCGAGGTCCAGCGCAGGCGGTGCGGGCCGAACCACCAGGCCAGGCGCACGCCGTCGTCCTCCCGTGCGAGTCGGTGCGCACGGATGGCCAGCAGGACACCCCCGGCAATCGCGACAGAGGAGAGGCCGAGCAGGATCGCCACCGGTTGGGAGGCCGGCTTGTCCGGCATGAGGCCGGCGATCGTGATCGTGTCCGCCACGAGCATGGCGACGACCGCGATCACGCAGAGGCGTGTCACCAGCCGCCAGCGGGCACGCAGCCGATGGGTGTCCTCCACGCTGTAGACCTTGCACCGCACCGCCTGCCCGCAGTGCTCGCACTCGACCAGAGCGGTGGCCCGGCCGGTCGCCGGCCGGGTGCCCCGGACGGGGGAGAGCGCGTAGTCGTCCGGGCGTCGATGCGCGACGCTTCGGCGCGCGATCGCAACCTCCATCGAGCATTCCTTCCGCCGGGCGGACCGAGATCCACACTGTAGATCGGCCCGGCATCTCCGGGTTCACCGCTCTGAGCAGGCGCGGGTCAGCAAGCGGACGTGCCGCAGGCCGGGGCGTCCGTCGAGCGTCACCTCGCCGACCGCGGTGAAGCCGGTACGGCGCAGCACGCCGAGGGAGCCCGCGTTGTCGAGAGCGGCCGAGGCGACCAGCGTGCGCAGGCCGTAGTCGTCTGCGGCGAGTTCGATGACCCGGCGCACGCCGTCGGTCGCCAGTCCCCGCCCCGTCGCCCGCTCGGCCACCCGGAAGCCCAGCTCGGCGCTGCCGTCGGCGACGTCGACGAGGTTGAAGCGGCCCAGCACGGCGCCGTGCCCGTCGACCAGGACGTGGAGGTGGATCAGCCCGGTGGCCTGCTCGGCGAGCAACTCCGCGTGACGCGCGGCGAAGCCGGCGAAGTAGTCGTCGCCCCGGTCCGGCACGGAGCGTGTGAAGAACGCCCGGTTCTCCCGCTCGAAACGCAGCAGCGCGGTGGCGTGCCGCTCGTGGAGCCACTCGAGGCTGGTCATCGGGCGACCCTAGACGGCGACTTCGGCGCGGGTCGATCGCGATTCCGGCCGTTCGCCGTCCCGGACGCGGGCACCGCCTGCCGCGTACGGTGACACAAGTGCGGATGACCTGGGACGAAGTGTCCGCCCGGCGGCTCGCCCGGCACCACCTCACGGAGGTCGACCGGGCCGGCGACCCCGCCGCGGCCGCCGCCGGTGCGCTCGGGATCCACGCACAGGTGATGTCCGCGGCCGAGGTGTCGATCGGCATCCGGACCGGCGGCGTGACCCGGGCCGGCGTCCGCGACGCCCTCTGGGCAAACCAGTCACTGATCAAGTCGCGCGGTCCGCGTGGGACGGTGCACCTGCTGGCGGCCGCGGATCTCTCGATGTGGACGGGTGCGTTGCAGGCCGTGCCGACCGGCCCGGGTCCGTTCGCGCCCGGGGTACGGATGACCGGCACACAGACCGACCAGGTGATCGCCGCGATCGCCGATGCGGTCGCGGCGGCGGACACGTCGTTGACCGTGGACGAGTTAACGGCGGCGATCGTGGAGCGTGCCGGGCCCTGGGCGGGAGAGCGGGTCATGCCGGCGTTCCAGGACCTGTGGCCGCGCTGGCGGCAGGCGGAGGCCGCGGCGATGCATCGCGGCGCCATGTGTTTCGGGCCGGACCGCGCGCGCCGGGCCACGTATATGAGTCCCGCGCGGCGGCATGCCGGCTTTCGGCCGGCGCCCGCCGAGGAGGCGCTCCCGGCGCTGGTCACCCGGTATCTGCGGGCCTACGGGCCGGCCACCCCGGCACACTTCGCGCGCTGGCTGGGCGCCTCGCCGGCCTGGGCGGCGGAGCTCTTCGCCCGCTTCGCGGGCATGATCGAGCCGGTCGACTTCGACGGCGTCGAGGCCTGGGTCGCGCTGGGCGACACCACGTTCGAGGAGCGCGGGTACGGCCCAGTGCGGCTGTTGCCGTACTTCGACGCGTACCTGATCGGGTGTTTTCCCCGGGCGATCCTGTTTCCCGGGCGCGCGGCCGAGCGGGCGTTGACCAACGGCCAGGCGGGCAACGTGCCGGCGCTGCTGGTCGACGGGGTCGTCGCGGGCGTCTGGCATCAGCGCAGGTCGGGCCGCCGGATCACGGTGACGGTCGAGCCGTTCGCGCGGCTCGGCGCGCGGCAGCGGCGGCTGCTGGACGCCGAGGCCGAGCGGATCGCCGAGATCCTGGAGGGGCGGGCGGAGCTGATCATCGGTCCCGTCACCGTGGGTCCGCACGCGTGACGAAGTCACCGCCCGGATGATCTCCGCGCCGCGATCGTGAAAGAGTCAAGAGCCGTTCGGTTGTTGCGTCAGGGTTCGGTGGAACGTCAATATCCACGTGTGGCGATGCGCACCCGAGAGCTGCTGACGACCGGCGAGGCCGCCGTGCTGTTGCGCTCGTCGCGGGCGCGCGTGGCCGACCTCTGCCTGCGCGGGCTGCTGCCGTACGTCACGATCAACCAGCAGCGGCGCATCCGCCGCTGCGACGTGGAGGCATTGATCCGCCCGAGGATGAACCGGGAGCAGCTCGAGAAGCTGTGGCTGCATCGAGCGGTCGCGGGCCGGCTGGTCCGGGACCCGCGTGCGGTGATGGCGGCGGCCGAGATCAACCTGCGGCGGCTGCGGCGGATGCATCCCGTGGGCCGGGCGTGGGAGTGGCTCGACCGGTGGGACGCCGTGCTCGACGAGGGGGTCGAGGCGGTGCTCGAAGCGCTCACGTCGTCCGCCGCATACGCGGTTGAATTGCGGGAGACATCCCCATTCGCGGGGATTCTCCCGGAACGGGAGCGCGCAATGGTATTGGCGGCACTCGCTGACAGTCGCCGCGACCATGCGCGCCCGATGCGACCGGAAAGGTTCGAGCGGGTGCTGCGCAGCGTGTGACCGGCACCGGCTTCAGGGGTGCGGAAACCGGGCCCCGAACCGAGACGCTATGGAAACCGAGCCGGCCGGCCGGCTGCGCGATTGATTCCGCGGCCTCCAGACCGGCATTTGGGTGCTGAGTAGTCCCGACGCGACCCCGGCCGGGCGCCGCTCGGCGCGAAGCTCGGCGGCGATTTGTCCGCGACGAGGCATTGATCGTTCTCGGGTCCATGCGTGCACCCGCCGTCGATGTCGCTGTCGGCTCCCCGTGACCTTGCGGCCACGGTGAGGCAGCTAGCCTTCACTCGTGAGTGGACGGAAGCGAGCCGCGGCCATCATCGTGCGGGACGGCCGGGTACTGATGGTGCACGAGCGGAGCCTGCGCGACGGCAACCGCGAATGGTGGACGCTGCCGGGCGGCGGCATCGACCCCGGCGAGACACCCGAGGACGCGGTCCGGCGCGAGGTGCTCGAGGAGGTCGGCCTGGTGGTGAAGGAGGCGCGCTTTCTGCTGGACACGCCGTACCCGTCGGGGATGACGTCGGTCTTCGCGGTGACGGTGGCCGACGGGGAGCCGCAGCTCGGGGCGCACGTCGGCGGGCCGCTGCCGGTCGGCCTCGACTGGGTGCCGCTGCCCGAGGTGAGCCCGGACGGGCCGGGCGTGCCGATCCCGCCGATGATCGTCGCGCTGCCCCTGCTCGAAGGCTAGGCCCCAGTCGAAGGCTAGGCCCGACTCGAAGGCTAGGCCCGAACCGAAGGCTGGCCCGACTCTCCCGGCAGGTCTCCGCTTCAGCGTGGGTTCAGGACGGATGCGCGAGGATGGCGGTCGGCGACCCTTCCGGAGGGAGTGCGATGCGGGTACTCGTCGTGGACGACGAGCAGCGCCTCGCCCGGTCCCTGCGGATCGGGCTCGAGGCGGAGGGCTTCGCCGTCGACGTGGCACACGACGGCACCGACGGGCTGTGGCTGGCCCGGGAGAACCGGTACGACGCGATCGTGCTGGATCTGATGCTGCCCGGGATCAACGGCTACCAGGTCTGCGCGGCGCTGCGCGCCGAGAAGGACTGGACGCCGATCCTCATGCTCACCGCCAAGGACGGCGAGTGGGACCAGGTGGAGGGGCTCGACACCGGCGCCGACGACTACCTGACCAAGCCGTGCTCCTTCCCGGTGCTCGTGGCACGCCTGCGCGCGGTGACGCGGCGCGGCGCGCGCGAACGGCCCACCCAGCTGGAGGTGGGCGACCTCCGGCTTGATCCGGCGGCGCGCCGGGTCTGGCGCGGCGGCACCGAGGTCGAGCTGACCGCCCGGGAGTTCTCGCTGCTCGCCTTTCTCCTCCGGCACCCCGGCGACGTGGTGTCGAAGCGGCAGATCCTCGACGCGGTGTGGGACGACGACTTCGCCGGCGACCCGAACATCGTCGAGGTCTACATCCGCCACCTCCGTAACAAGATCGACCGGCCGTTCGGCCGCGCGGCGATCCAGACCCTGCGCGGTGCCGGCTACCGGCTGGGCAGCGACGGTGGCTGAGCGGTGGCCGGGTGCCTCGTCGGTGCGCGTGCGCACCACGGCCGCGGCCGTCCTGGTGGTGGCGTTCGCGCTGACCGCGGGCGCGTTCCTGCTGGTGGCGACGGTCCGCGAGTCGCTGCGCGACGGTCTGGAGAGCAGCGCCGAGCAGCGCGCGTCGGACCTGATCGCGCAGGCGTCGGCCGGGTCGCTGGCGGCGGTGGAGCCGGACGACGACCTCGACCTCGACGAGCAGGTCTGGCAGGTGACCGGGCCCGACGGCGCCGTCGTCCGGTCCTCGGTGCCGCTGCCCACCAGGTCCGCCGACGAGGTGCGGCTGCCCGGCGCCGACCACCCCTACCTGGTGGTCACCGATGACGACGACGGGTACCGGGTCTCGGTCGCCGTCTCCCTGGAGGAGGTCGACGACTCCACGGCCGCGCTCGTCACCCCGCTGCTCGTCGGGTTGCCGGTGCTCGTCCTGCTGGTGGGCGGCACGACCTGGGTGGTGGTGTCCCGCTCCCTCGCCCCGGTGGAACGCATCCGGCGTGAGGTCGAGGAGATCACCGGGGAGCGGCTGGACCGCCGGGTGCCCGAGCCGCGCCCCGGCGACGAGATCGGCCGCCTGGCCCGGACCATGAACCGGATGCTGGCCCGGCTGCAGGACAGCCGGGACCGGCAGCGCGAGTTCGTCGCCGACGCCTCGCACGAGCTGCGCTCGCCGGTTGCCGGCATCCGCCAGGTGGCCGAGGTCGCCCAGGCGCACCCCGGCGCCCTGCCCGAAGGCGAACTCGCCGAGACCGTGCTGGCCGAGTCGGCCCGCCTACAACGCCTCGTCGAGCAGTTGCTGCTGCTCACCCGGGCGGACGACGGCGGGGCTCGGCAGGCGCGCGCCGACGTCGACGTCGACGATCTGGCCCTGGCGGAGGCCCGGCGCGTCGCCCGCGCCGGCGTCGCCGTCGACACCGCCGGGGTCGGCGCCGGCCGGGTCCGCGGCGACGCGGCGGCGCTCGCCCAGGTGGTCCGCAACCTCGCGGACAACGCCGTCCGGCACGCCACCGCGGCGGTGGCCGTCGGCGTCCGCGAGACCGGCGGCGCGGTGGAGCTCACCGTCGACGACGACGGTCCCGGCATCCCCGCGGACCAGCGCGAGCGGGTCTTCGACCGCTTCGTCCGGCTCGACGAGGCCCGCGCCCGTGACGCCGGCGGCAGCGGACTCGGCCTGGCGATCGTCAAGGAGATCGTCGCCGCGCACGGCGGGACGGTCGCCGTCTCAACCTCGGCCCTGGGCGGCGCCCGCTTCACCGTACGGATCCCGGTCTGAACGGATCTTCAGCCGCGTTCAGCGGGGGTTCAGGGACGAACCCGCAGGCTGTGGCCGGCAAGCAGGTTCACAGACCGGAAGGAAGCGATTCCCGTGAACACCGCCAAGCTCCGCAGCAAGCGCGTCATCGTCACCACCAGCGTCATCGCCGTCCTCGCCGCCGGCGGCGGGGTCTGGGCCACCGCCGCGAACGCCGACGCGCGGGGTGAAGACCACGACCGGGTTGCTGCCGCCGCCATGCGGGCAGTCGGCGGCGGGACGGTCATCGACATCGACGCCGGCGACGAGCCCGGAGAGCCCGCCTGGGAGGTGGAGATCCGCAAGCCGGACGGTACCGAGGTCGAGGTCGTCCTCGACGCGGACCTCAAGGTGATCGGCCAGCACGTCGACACCCCCGACACCCCCGACGGCGATGACCTGGTGCTGACCGCGGACCAGCGCTCCTCGGCCGGGCAGGCGGCCCTGGCGGCCGTCGGTGGCGGCACCGTCACCGACATCGACGCCGGGGACGACCCGGGCGTCGCCTACGAGGTCGAGGTCCGTGACGCCGCCGGCACCGAGTGGGACGTCAAGCTGGACACCGCATTCAAGTCGCTGACCACGACCGTTTCGTGAGCCAACGCCCAGAGGCGTGGAGGGAAGCCTGCGCGCCCCCGGAGGCGTTGAGGTCTCGTGCGTCAAGCGGACTCGGAGGGCGCGGAAGTCGAGTCGGTGGCCAGCGCGGCTATTGCCCGACGGCGTTCCCGAATGAAGTAGACGCAGCTCACGGCGTACCCGATGGTCAGCAGGAGGCCGACGGCCCGGGCCATCGGCGGGGTCACGGCCAGGACCGTCACGATCAGCGCGCCCGCCGCCAGGCATGCGAGCAGCACCGAGTTGACGGTGTCCTGCACGGCCCAGCCGCCCAGCGATCGCCGGCGCGCCTGGCGCCGGATCTCCGTCAGCAGCGCGTGGCCCATTCCGGCCGCGAGCAGGCCGAGCAGGGTGGTGGAGAAGATCGTGGTGTCGCCGGCCACGGCGGCGATGGCCGTGCCGCCGGCCAGCAGTGCGAGGCCGCTGACGGTACCCACCCGCGGGTTGCGTCTCTCCTCCACATCTAAGGAAAGTTCGGCAAGATCACACCTGGACTTAGGGAACGGGGTGACTCGGATGGTTGGCGGGAGGGCTCTCGGGGGAGGATGACGGGCGTGCCCGGAACCCTGAAGCTCGATCCCGCGACCTCCCGGCCCGACCTGCTCGCCGCGCCGGTCGCGGCCGCCTTGCAGGTGTGGCCCGCCGAGGCTCTGATCGACCGCGACCAGGTGATGGTCGCGCCGATCGACGCCGACCTGGCCGACACGGCCGCCTTCTGCGAGGCGTACGGCGTACGCCTCGAGGAGTCGGCGAACTGCGTGATCGTCGCCGGACGCCGCGGCGAGGTCACCCGGTACGCGGCCTGCGTCGTCCTCGCGACGACCCGCGCCGACGTGAACGGGGTCGTGCGGCGCCACCTCGACGCACGGAAGGCCAGCTTCGCGCCGATGGACGACGCGGTACGGCACACCGGCATGGAGTACGGCGGAATCACGCCGATCGGGCTCCCGCCGTCGTGGCCGGTGCTCGTCGACGCCCGGGTGGTCGCGATGCCGCACGTGATCATCGGGTCCGGGGTACGGCACAGCAAGATCGCCATTCCGGGGCCGGCGCTGGGCGCGCTGCCGGGCGCCGAGGTCATCGAGGGCCTGGCCCGCGAGGCCTGACGTCCGCTAATTCCCTGGACGGTTTCGGGCCGGGCTGGTTGCGTTCGGGGCATGAACGACATCCGGCCGGCCCGGCCCGCCGATCTGACCGTCATCCAGCGGATCGAGCTGGCGGCCGGCGAGCTCTTCCGCGACGTCGGGATGCCGGACATCGCCGACCATCCGGTTCCCAGCACCGAGGCCCTCGCCGAGTTTCTGCGGCCCGGTCGTAGCTGGGTCTTCGTCGACGACGCGGACACCCCGATCGCGTTCGTCCTGGTCATGCTGGTCGACCGGCTGGCGCACATCGAGCAGGTCAGCGTGCTGCCCTCGTACGCCCACCGCGGCATCGGCCGCCGGCTGATCGACCACGTCGACGCCTGGGCGGCCGGGCAAGGGCTGGGCGCGCTGACCCTGACCACGTTCCGCGGCGTGCCGTGGAACGGGCCCTACTACGAGCGGATCGGCTTCGTCACCCTCGACCCCGGTGAGCGCGGGCCCGAGCTGGTCCGGCTCATGGCCGAGGAGGCCGAGCACGGGCTGGATCCGGCGCAGCGGATCGCAATGCGGCGGGACAGTCGGGTTCGTCGATGACGTTTCACGTGGAACCTCATCGAGGGGCGTCGACGGCCTCGCGGCGGGCGATCTCGTCGAGGGCGGAGCGCAGCACGGCCGGCTCCTGTGCGCCCTGAATCGCGAACTTCCGGTCGACCACGAAGGTCGGCACGCTGGTGATGCCCAGCTCCCGGGCCTCGGCCAGGTCGGCGTTCACCGCGTCGGTGCCCGCCGGGGTCGCCAGGTAGGCGAGCGCGGCCTGACCGTCGAGGCCGATCGAGCCGGCGAGCCGGGCCAGTTCGGTCTGCGAGCCCAGGTCGATGCCGTCGGTGAAGTGCGCCCGTTGCAGCGTCTCGATCATGCTGAGCTGCAACTCCTGGGTGGCGGCCCAGGCGATCAACCGATGGGCGTCGAACGTGTTGGCGGCGATCGCCCGGTCGAAGTTCAAGGTCAGGCCGTCCGCCGCGGCGATGGCGGTGACGTGCGCGAACATCCGCTCGGCCTGCTGGGGGCCGCCGAACTTCGCCTCCAGGGCCTGCCGGATCGGCACCGGGTGCGGGACCGGAGCGGGATCGAGCTGGTAGGCCCGGAAGGTCATCGTCACGTCGCCGCCGAAGTCGCTCAGCGCGGTCTCGAGGCGGCGCTTGCCGATGTAGCACCACGGGCAGATGACGTCGGACCAGACCTCGATGTTCACGGCTTCGCCTCCTCCTGCTCGCGGATCTGGCGCTTGAGCCGGCCGAGGATCGCCGTGCCGCCCCGGATGCGCAGCGGGCTGATCGCGTTCGCCAGGCCCATCCGGTTGTAGAGGTCGTCGGGCACCGCCAGGATCGCGCCGGCCGACGCGCCCTCGAGCCCCTCGGCGAGGATGCCGGCGAACGCGCGGGTCGTCGGCGCCTCGAGCGGGCAGTCGAAGTAGGTCTGCACCGTGTCGTCGGGCCGCACCTCGGCGCGCAGGAAGAACTGCGTCTGGCACTCCGGCACCTGCTCCATGCCCTCGTGGCCCTTGAGGCCGTCGGGCAGGGGCGGCACGGCGTCGGAGAACTCGAGCAGCATCTCCAGCACGACCTCGCGCGGCGCGGAGGCGAAGTCGTCGACGATCTCGGCCAGCTTGGGCGGCATGTCGCTCACGTTCTCGACCCTACGTCGGCCTCGCCCGTCCCGGCGTGGAGGTCTGCGGCGCGGAGGTCGGCAGGAGAGCCACGTCACTCAGGCTGAGGATGCCGACGAGGTTGCGGTCCGCGTCGCACACCAGCAGCCGGCGGACGTCGCGGTCGCGCATCGCCTGTACCGCCTCCTCCACTGTGGCCGTCTGGTCGATCATGATCAGCTCGCGGGAGGCGATCGACGCCAGCGTCGTCGTCCGCGTCGGCAGGCCGGCGGCGATCGCCCGCACCACGATGTCGCGGTCGGTCACCATGCCGGACAGCGTCGGGCCCTCGGTGACCACGACATCGCCGATCGCCTGGTCGCGCATGGCCTGCGCGGCCTCGTCCAGCAACGTGTCGCCCGGCAGGTAGACGATCCGCCGGGTCATCACATCAGCGACCGCTGTCCTCGCCATTTGGTCGTAGCCTCCCCAACCCCGCGTGCATGCCGTTCCCGGCCGCTTACCCGGCCTGCTCCTTGATTACACGCGGCACGTCCGCGAGTGGAACGTCGCGCCGGTCACCGGTGCGCCGGTCGCGCACCTCCCCGTACCCCTCGGCGAGGCGGCGGCCGACCACGACGATCCGGCGGACGCCGATCAGCTCGGCATCGGTGAACTTCACGCCCGCCGACAGCTGCGGCCGGTCGTCCACCAGCACCCGCAGGCCCTCCGCGAGCAGGGCGGCACCGAGTGCGAGGGCGGCCTCGACCTGACCCTCCTTGCCGGCCGCGATCACGTGTACGTCGGCGGGTGCGACCTCGTCCGGCCAGAGCAGGCCGCGGTCGTCGTGATGCTGCTCGGCGATCGAGGCGACCGCGCGCGAGACGCCGATGCCGTAGGAGCCCATGGTCGGGCGCGCGGGCCTGCCGTCCGCGCCGAGCACGTCGACCTTGAAGGCGTCCGTGTAGCGGCGGCCCAGCCGGAAGATGTGCGCGATCTCGATGCCGCGCCGGATGGTCAGCTCGCCGGTCCCGCACGCCGGGCAGGGGTCGCCGGCCCGCACCTCGGCGGCCTCGACGCTGCCGCCGGGGGTGAAGTCCCGGCCCGCAACGACCGAGGTCGCGTGCCGGCCGGGCTCGTTGGCCCCAGTGAGCCACGCGGTACCGGTCGCGACGCGCGGGTCGGCCAGATAGCGGATCTTGATGCCCTGCGGCCCGATGTAGCCCTTGACCAGGTCGGGACGGGCCTCGAAGTCGTCGAACACGGTGGCCGTGGCCGGGCTCAGCGCGGCGTCGAGGCGCTTGGTGTCGATCTCGCGATCGCCGGGCACACCGACCGCCAGCAGCTCGTCCTCCCGGCCCGGGTGGTGGACGGTGAAGACGACGTTCTTGAGCGTGTCGGCGGCCGTCCAGTCGGTGCGGCCGTCGAGGGCGCGCTCGTTGGCCAGGTCGACCAGCGAGGCGATGGTCGGGGTGTCCGGGGTGTCGTGCACCGTGGGCCGGGGGTGTTCGCGTTCGGGGACCGCGGGGGCGCGGGTGACGACCGCCTCGGTGTTCGCCGCGTACGCGCAGGCGGTGCAGCCCACGAACGTGTCCTCGCCGGCCTCCGCGGCCGCCAGGAACTCCTCCGACGCGGAGCCGCCCATGGCGCCGGAGGTCGCCGACACGATGGTGTGCTCCAGGCCGAGGCGCTCGAAGACGCGCTGGTAGGCGGCCCGGTGCCGGGCGTAGGCCGCGCCGAGGCCCGCGTCGTCGAGGTCGAACGAGTAGGAGTCCTTCATCAGGAACTCGCGGCCGCGCAGCAGACCGGAGCGGGGGCGGGCCTCGTCGCGGAACTTCGTCTGGATCTGGAACAGGATCAGGGGCAGGTCGCGGTACGAGCTCGTCATGTCCTGCACCAGCAGGGCGAACATCTCCTCGTGCGTTGGCGCGAGCAGGAACTCGGCGCCACGACGGTCCCGCAGCTTGAAGATCTCGTCGCCGTACTCCGTCCAGCGGCCGCTCGCCTCGTACGGCTCGCGGGGCAGCAGGGCCGGGAAGGCCACCTCCTGGCCGCCGATGGCGGTCATCTCCTCCCGGATCACCCGGGTCACGCGGTCCAGAACCAGCCTGCCGAGCGGGAGCCAGGTGAATCCGCCCGGCGCCGAGCGCCGGATGTAGCCGGCGCGCAGCAGCAGCCGATGGCTCGGCACCTCCGCCTCGGCCGGCTCCTCGCGCAGGGTCTTGAGCAGCATCGTCGACATTCGCAACAGCATGAAACGCAGCCTAGGTAGGAGCGCCGCCCGGAACATCCGGTTATCCGCGATAGCGTGAGTGCATGTCAGTCGAGAACGATCCGGCGCCGTACCTGCAGGCGTACGCCCATCCCGGCAAGCTGGTCACCACCGAGTGGCTCGCCGCGCACCTCGGTGCTCCCGGCCTGGTGGTCGTCGAGTCGGACGAGGACGTGCTGCTGTACGAGAGCGGCCACATCCCCGGCGCGGTGAAGGTCGACTGGCATCTCGAGCTGAACGACCAGCTCGTCCGCGACTACCTCGACCCCGTCGCCTTCGCCGCCATGTGCGAGCGCAAGGGCATCGGGCGCGACGACACGATCATCTTCTACGGCGACAATTTCAACTGGTGGGCCGCGTACGCCCTCTGGGTCTTCAGTCTTTTCGGGCATCGCGATGTCCGGCTGCTGGACGGCGGCCGGCAGAAGTGGGCCGCCGAGGGCCGGGAGCTGACCCGCGACCGCACCGAGCGCCCGGCGGCGAACTATCCGGTGCCGGTCCGTGAGGACGGCCAGATCCGCGCCTTCCGCGACCAGGTCGGCGGGCACGTCGCGAGCGGCCATCCGCTGGTCGACGTGCGCTCGCCGCAGGAGTACACCGGCGAGCTGACCCACATGGCGGCGTACCCGCAGGAGGGTGCGCTGCGCGGCGGGCACATCCCCGGCGCGGTCAGCAAGCCGTGGAAGTCGGCGGCGAACGACGACGGCACGTTCAAGACGGCCGACGAGCTCACCAGGATCTACCGGGACGAGCTCGGGCTGGACACCGGCGACGACATCATCGCGTACTGCCGGATCGGTGAGCGGTCGAGCCACACCTGGTTCGTGCTTCAGCACCTGCTCGGATATCCGCAGGTCCGCAACTACGACGGGTCCTGGACGGAGTGGGGCAATCTCGTCCGTGCGCCCATCGTCAAGGGCACGGAGCCCGGCAAGCTCCCGTAGCCCGGCCCGGTTGTCGCCGACGCCTAGGGTCGGCAGGCATGGAAGCGGCCTGGCGGGACCACGGGACCACGATCATCCTGGCGGCGCTGCTGCTGCCGGCCGGTGGCGTCGTGGCGTACCTCTGGCGGCGCCGGACCCGGACCCCGCGCGAGGCCTTCGCCGAGGTCGGCTTTCTCGTCATGACCCTGCCGTTCATCGGCATGCTCTTCACGCCGCAGCCCGCGCCGCGGTCGGTCGACCTCGTACCCCTGCACGACCTGCCCTCCTGGTTCACCGGCGACCCGGGCACGGCGCTCGCCCAGATCGTCGGCAACCTGCTGGTCCTCGCCGGCCTCGGCCTGCTGCCGATCCGCTTCCCCGTCCTCGCGAGCATGCCGCGCATCCTCGGCCTCGCCGTCGCGTCGGCCGTATTGATCGAGACCCTGCAATGGGCGCTCGCGATCGGCCGGGTGTCCAGCATCGACGACGTGCTCGTCAACACCGCCGGCGCGATGCTCGCCGCCGCCGTCTTCCGGCGCTGGTGGGCGGCGGAGGAATCAGCTCCAAAACGTCGGAGCCTGCCTGTAGCCTGAGCGACCACAGCGCCGACGGGGAGGGCGAGAACCACAAGTGAGCAACACCTTTCAGGTTGATCTTCGGGGCATCGTCGACCTGCTCAGCCATCACCTCTACGCCAGCCCGCGGGTCTACGTCCGCGAGCTGCTGCAGAACGCCGTCGATGCGATCACCGCCGTCCAGCACGACGAGCCGGCCACCGTCGGGCGGGTCGGCATCGAGTCCTCCGCCGCGACCGGCGACGGCAGCCTGCGGATCACCGACAACGGCATCGGCCTCACCGAGGCCCAGGTGCACGAGCTGCTCGCGACCATCGGCCGCAGCTCCAAAAGGGACGAGCTCGGCTTCGTCCGCCACGAGTTCCTCGGCCAGTTCGGCATCGGCCTGCTCTCCTGCTTCCTCGTGGCCGATGAGATCCGGGTGCACACCTGCCGGGCCGGCTCCCCGCCCGTGCTGTGGACCGGCTACGCCGACGGCCGCTACGACGTCCGGCCCGGCCCCGCCCGCGAGCCCGGCACCACCGTCACCCTGCTGCCGCGCCGCGGCGCCGAGATGTACCTGGTCGGCGCGACCGTCACCCAGCTCGCCACGCTCTACGGATCGCTCCTGCCGGTCGAGGTCACCGTCGACGGCGCGGCCGTCACCGCCGGCGAGGTGCCCTGGGCGGCCGGCCGCCGTGCCTCGATCGCGTACGCGGAGCGGACCCTGGGCTTCACCCCGTTCGACGTGATCGAGCTGGACGTGCCCGAGGCGGGGCTCACCGGGGCCGCGTTCGTGCTTCCCACGCCGGTCAATCCCGCGACCCGCGGCGGCCATCGCGTCTACCTCAAGCGGATGCTGCTCGCCGAGGCCGTCGAGGGACTGCTCCCGGAGTGGGCGTTCTTCGCCCGCTGCATCGTCGACAGCACCGAGCTGAGGCCGACCGCCAGCCGCGAGGCCCTCTACGACGACAGCCTGCTCGAGGCCACCCGGGAGGCCATCGCGGATCAGCTGCGCGGCTGGCTGGTGCGGCTGTCGTCGTCCGACCCGCGGCGGCTCGCCGAGTTCCTGCGCATCCACCACCTCGGCGTCAAGGCGCTGGCCCTGCACGACGACGAGATGCTGCGCCTGGTCGAGCAGTGGTGGCCGATGGAGACCAACGCCGGCCAGACCACGCTCGCCGAGTTCCGGGCCCGGCACGGACTCCTTCGCTACGCGGCCACGACCGACCAGTTCCGGCAGCTCGCGGCGGTCGCCGCCGCGCAGGACGTCGGTCTGATCAACGGCGGCTACACCTACGACGCGGAGATCATCGAACGGCTGCCGCAGCTGGACCGGGAGATCAAGGTCGAGCGGCTGGAGCCGACCGACCTGGCGACCCGGTTCGAGGCCCTGGACGCGGCAGTCGAGCTGCGGCTGCGCCCGTTCCTGTCGGCGGCGCAGCGGCGGCTCGACCGGCTCGGCTGCGAGGTCGTCGTGCGCACCTTCGAGCCGGCGAACCTGCCCGCCCTCTATCTGGTCAGCCGGTCGGCGCATCTGCACGAGGAGTTCACCGCCACCCGCGCCAAGGCCGACGACCTGTGGGGCGGCGTGCTCGACGCGCTCGCCGACACCGAGGCGCCCGAGCGGCCCCAGCTGGTGCTCAACCACCGCAACCCGCTCGTGCGCCGGGTGACCGCGCTCGGCGATCCCGACCTGACGGCCCTCGCCGTCGAGGCGCTGTACGGCCAGGCGCTCCTGCTCGGCTACCACCCGATCAGGCCGGCCGACGCGGCGCTGCTCAACACGTCGTTCCTCGGACTGCTGGGCCGGGCCGTCCCCGGGGAGGACAGGTGAGCAGGTCGATCGAGGAGCTGTGGACGCTGCTCCGCGAGGCGCACCGGATGCCGTACGGCGCCGCGCAGATCGCCCTGATCGAGCAGGTCGTCCGGCACGCCGACGCCCTGGGTGAGCGCGAGCTCGGCTACGAGGCGCGCATCCTCGCCACCACCGCCTACACCTACGGCGGCGAGGTCGCCAAGTCGTTCGTGACCTTCTCCTGGTGCCTGAGCGACTTCGACCGCGACCCCGCGCCGTTCCACGCGCGCAGCCGGCACACGCTGTACTGGCACTTCAAATACATGGTGTCGGCGCTGACGAAGTTCCCGGAGGTGCCGCTCGCCCGGACCTACGCGGTGCTGGACGACATGGAGCGCCGCTACCGCGAGGGCGGCCACAGCCTGCAGGCCGTGCACAAGCACCGCTACGTGGTGGCCCGGCACGTGGGTCTCGAGGACGAGGCCGACGCGCTCTACGAGCGGTGGAACACCACGCCTCGCGACAACCTCTCGGACTGTGCGGGCTGCGACCCGTCGTCGCAGGTCACCTACCTGTCCAGCCGGGGGCGGGACGAGGACGCGGTCGCGCTCGCCGAGCCGGTGCTGGCCGGCCGGCTCACCTGCAACGAGCAGCCGCAGACGATCCTTCGTGGACTGATGGTGCCCTACCTGCGCACCGGGCGGCTGGAGCAGGCCGCGGACGCACACCGCCGGTCGTACCGGTTGATGCGCGGCAACCTCGCGGATCTGTGGGACATCGGCGACCACGTGGCGTTCTGCGCGCGCACCGGCAACGAGCACCGCGGACTGGAGATTCTCCAGCGGCACGTCGACTGGCTCGAGCGGGCGCCGTCGCCGGCGGCGGGGATGAACTTCGCCGCGTCGTCGGCGCTGCTGCTCCGCCGGCTCGTCGCGCTCGGCCATGGCGACACGATCGTGCATCGCCGGGAGAAGGGCGACATCGCCGCCGCGGCGCTGGCCGAGGAACTGGCGGCGCATGCGACCGGCCTGGCGCTGCGCTTCGACGCGCGCAACGGCACGACGACACAGAGCCGGCAGATCGAACAGGAGATCTCCGCCGAGCCGTATGACGTCGTGCTCCCGCTCTCGCCGTCTACCCGTCGCCGGCCGGAGCCGAGGCCGAAGCCGCAGGCGGGGGCGAAGGTGACGCTGGTGGACGTGCCGGCCGATGCCGACGCGGACGCGCTGCTCGACCTGGCCGAGGAGCACGAGAACGAGGATCGTGACGACGCCGCGGACGCTATCCTCGCGATCTACGACGCCCGCCACGGCCGCGCCGAGAGCGGCCCCGGCCAGGCCGAGCCGCATGCGATGCGCGAGGCGCGGCGGGCCATGTTGCTGGGCGGCCAGCGTTGGCGCGCCGACGATCGTGAGGGCACGGCCGAGGCCTGGGGGCGGGCGATCGACCTGTTCATCGAGGCCGGCAGCGAGATCGACGCCTCGGTCGCAAGGGGCCGGCTCGGCGTCTCGCTCGCCCTGGCCGGCCGGCCCGACGAGGGCCGAGCCCTGGTCGAGCCGGACACCGCCTACCAGCAGGAGCACGGCGACGCCCGCAGGCGCGCGGCCGCCTGGTCCCGGCTGTCGCTTGTCGAACTCGTGCAGGACCGCCCGGCGGAGGCCAACGAGGCGCACGACAGGGCGGAGCAGGCCGCGGCCGAGACCGGCGACGCCCGGCTGGCGGCCTTCTACCTGGCACGGCGCGCCTCGAACCGGGCGGCGGCCGGCCGCATCGAGGAGGCCCTGGCCGCGGCGACCGAGGCCCGGGCCTACTTCCTGGAGCATGGGCCCGCCGCGCGGCTGGCCGACGCCTCGGTCCTCTTCGGACAGCTCACCCAGAACCCCGAGGCGGCGGTCACGGCGTTCGGCGAGGTGCTCGCGGCGATCGATCCCGAGGGTGCGCTGACGGCGCGGCTCGGCCGCGGGCGGGCGCTGGTCCAGCTCGACCGGGCCGCCGAGGCCGTCGACGACCTGGTCGAGGCCGTGGCCCTCTGCACCGAGCAGGACCTCGACGAGGGCGGCGCGTTCGTCCGGCAGGAGCTGGCCGACGCATACCGGCAGGCGGGCCGGATCGTCGAGGCAGCCGAGGTGGGCGAGGAGGCCCTGGCGGCGTTCGAGCGGCTCGGGCACGACGAGGCCGCCGACAACACCCGCTTCCTGCTGGCCGGTCTCTACCGTGAACTCGGCGACAGCGCCGGCTCGCTGGCGCTCTACGAGACGCTTGTCGACCGGTTGGGCGACAATCTGGCCGGTCGCGGTCAGATCCGCGAGAACGGCGGCGACCTGCTCTTTCGGCTGGACCGCGACGCCGAGGCGGCGGAGTGGTTCGGCGCCGGCGCCGAGGACCTGCGCGTCGCCGGGGATCCGCTCGGTGAGCTGCGGCTGCTGCGACGGCGGTTGATGGCCCTGCACTGGGCCGACGACGTCGCGGCGGCCGAGGAGACCTTCGAGCTGGCCGAGCGCAGGCACGCCGGCCTGCCCGCCGATGCCGCCGGGCAGCCGGACACGATCTGGGAGCGGGCCATGCTCGGGTTCGAGATGAGCCGGCTGCTGCTGGCCCGCGGCCGGGCGGCGGAGGCTGTGCCGTACGTCACGGATGCGCCCGAGCGGCTGCGCCGGATCGGCGCCCGGAGCGAGGCTGAGCAGGTCGCGACGATGCACGGCGAGGCCCTGTTGCGCTCCGGCCGCCCGCAGGAGGCCGAGGACCTGCTCTGGCCGATCCTCGGGGAGATGGCTCAGGACGCGCCGTCGCGCCAGGTCGCGGCCCGGGTGCTCGCCGACGCCCTGGAGGCCCGGGGCGCCGACGAGCAGGCGGCGCGGCTGCGCCGGACGGAAGGCGTGGAGGAGGAGTAATCGGCTGAACGGCCGTTAAGGCTCCGGCTTGACAGCGGGTTAGAGTTGCCGAGTGACGGTAGATCAGCAGCAGCGTCCCGGCCCGCCGGCCCCCCGCCGGCGCTCGCGCCGGGACGAGATCCTCGAGATCGCGGTCGGCCTCTTCGCCGCCCGGGGATATCACGGTGTGTCGATGGACGACATCGGCTCCGCCGCCGGCGTGACCGGCCCGGCCCTGTACCACCACTTCGCCGGCAAAGAGGCCATGCTGGTGGCCGCGCTCATCCCCGTCAGTGAGGGCCTGCTGCACGGCGGCAAGGAACGGGTCGGCCGGCACCGCGAGGACGCGCACGCCGCGCTCACCGATCTGATCGAGTTCCACGTCGAGTTCGCGCTGGCGAACCCGGCGGTGATCGCCCTGCACCTGCACGAGCTGGACCGCCTGCCGGAGGAGCCGCGCCGGCAGATCCGCCGCCTGCAGCGCCTCTACGTCGAGGAGTGGGTGGGCGTGCTGGCGACGCTTCGCCCCGAATTGGAGGCGGGCGAGGCGCGGGTGCTGGCGCATTCGGCGTTCGGCCTGATGAACTCGACCCCCTTCCTGGGTGGCGAGGTCGACCGCCGCCGCCGCGCGGTCCTGCTGCGCGAGGCCACGGCCCACGCCCTCATCGGCAGATAGGCGCGGGCCCGGCCCGACGGGCCCGCGGGACGGTAGCGAGAGTCTCCCGAGAGGAATCCGGCTCCGCCCTACCGTCGTGCGCCCGGCGAGGGCCTGCCCCGGCGCGGAGAATGGGAAGTACGAGGGGAGAGAAATGATCGAGTCGCTGCTCATCGCCAACCGGGGTGAGATCGCCCGCCGGATCATCCGCACCGCAAAGCGGCTAGGGATCCGGTCGATCGCGGTCTACTCCGAGGCGGACGAGGGCATGCCATTCGTCACCGAGGCGGACGAGGCGATCTGCGTTGGCCCGGCGAATCCGGCCCTGAGCTACCGCAACACCGAGGCGATCCTGGCCGCCGCGAAGTCGACCGGCGCGCAGGCCATTCACCCCGGCTACGGCTTCCTCAGTGAGAACGCCGAATTCGCCCGTACCGTCGAGGCCAACGGCCTGGTGTGGGTCGGTCCGTCCGCCGACGCGATCACCGCGATGGGCGACAAGATCAATGCTCGGAACCTGATGGCGGAGGCCGGCGTTCCCGTCGCGCCCGGCACCCACGACCCGGCGGCGACCGTCGAGGCCGCGATCGAGGCCGCCGCGACCATCGGGTACCCGGTGATGGTCAAGGCCGCCGCGGGCGGTGGCGGCATGGGCATGGCCGTCGCGGACGACGAGGACGGCCTGCGCACCGAGTACGACAAGGTCCGCGCGTTCGCCGAGCGCATGTTCGGCGACCCCTCGGTGCTGATCGAGCGCTACTTCCCCCGGGTACGCCACGTCGAAGTGCAGATCCTGGGCCTCGCCGACGGCCGCGTCGTCGCACTGAGCGAGCGTGAGTGCTCGGTGCAGCGCCGCAACCAGAAGCTGGTCGAGGAGGCGCCGTCGCCCGCGGTGGGGCCCGAGCTGCGCGAGCGGTTCCTGGCCGCGGCCGTCAAGGCCGGCGAGGCCGTCGGGTACCGCAACGCGGGAACCGTCGAGTGCCTGCTGGACCCGGCGACCGGCGAATTCTTCTTCCTGGAGATGAACACCCGGCTCCAGGTCGAGCACCCGATCACCGAGCTGATCCACGGCATCGACCTGGTCGAGGAGCAGCTGCGGATCGCGTCCGGCGAGGCGCCGACGTTCGACACCGCGACGGTGCACGCCACCGCCGGTCACGCCATCGAGCTGCGGGTCAACGCCGAGGACCCGAAGCGGTTCCTGCCCGGCCCGGGCAAGGTCGCGACCTGGATCGAGCCCTCCGGCGAGGGGGTCCGGGTCGACTCCGGCTACGGGCCCGACACGACCGTCACGCCGTTCTACGACTCGCTGATGGCGAAGCTGATCATTGTCGGCGCGGATCGCGATGACGCGATCGCCAAGGCCCGGACGGCGGTGGCCGGCTTCGAGATCGTCGGACCCAAGAACAACCTGCCGTTCTTCACCGAGTTGCTGGAGAACGCCGAGTTCCTCTCCGGTGACTACGACACCGGCATCGTCGGTCGCATGCGTGCGAAGCCCAAGAAGGGGTGATCTGACATGACGAACACCGTCTCGATCCGCGAGGTGGCGCCCCGCGACGGACTGCAGAACGAGGAGCCGATCCCGACCGACAACAAGGTCCGGTTGATCGACGCCCTCTCCCGCACCGGGGTGCGACGGATCGAGGCGGTGTCGTTCGTGCACCCGAGGGCGATACCGCAGATGGCCGACGCGGACGAGGTCTGGGCGCGTTCCTGGCACAACCCCGAGGTCCGTTACTCGGCGCTGATCCCCAACACCCGCGGCGCCGAGCGGGCGATCCGGGCGGGCTTCAAGGAGATCGAGGTGGTGGTGTCAGCCAGCGACACACACAACCGCCGCAACCTCAATCGATCGACGGAGGAGTCGCTCGACGACATCACGGGCCTGATCCCGCTGATCCACGCGGCCGGCGCCAAGCTCGAGGTGATCGTCGCGACGAGCTTCGGCTGCCCGTTCGAGGGTGACATCGACCCCAAACGGGTGGCCTCCATCGTGGACCGCGTCCGCGCCGACGGCGCGGACCGCATCGCGTTCGGCGACACGACCGGCATGGCGACGCCGCGCCGGGTCCGTGATCTGCTCTCGGAGGTGCGCCCCGATCTGCTGCACTTCCACAACACCAGGGGTACGGGGCTGGCGAACGTCCTGACCGCTCTGGACCTGGGCGTGACCGAGTTCGACGCGAGCGTCGGTGGGATCGGCGGCTGTCCGTACGCGCCGGGCGCCTCCGGCAATATCGCGACGGAGGAGGTCGTGCACATGCTCGAGGACATGGGCATCGACACGGGAATCGACCTGGAGGAACTCATCAAGGTCGCCGAGCTCGCCGAAGGGCTGCTCGGGCGCACACTGCCTTCGGGTGTTCTGCGCGCCGGGCCCCGTACCCGATTG
This sequence comes from Actinoplanes sp. NPDC049118, assembly GCF_040648555.1. Taxonomy (NCBI): domain Bacteria; kingdom Bacillati; phylum Actinomycetota; class Actinomycetes; order Micromonosporales; family Micromonosporaceae; genus Actinoplanes; species Actinoplanes sp. NPDC049118. Next base: position 167,631 of record NZ_JBEZDY010000007.1, on the reverse strand, counting down.
GTCTGATTCTCCTCCGCTTTCCGTTGGTTTCCCGGTTGTGCGACGCGATCATTTTTCCCGATTGTCTGCGTGACCCCGGCTGTGTCGCTTCGTTACCAATACCGAGCGGCCGATATCGCCTCGTTCTTTCGAGAGGTATTCGGTCGCCGGTCTGAAGTCGACGACGAGGGGCGGGACCAATGACAGGGCCGGGGGTCGAGCGCGATGCGCGCACGGCGTTCCCTTCCCTGTCCGTTCCGCCGGCCGGTGTCGCCGCGCTCATGCCGCCCCACAGCCAGGGGGCGGAGCGGCGCCGCGGGCACCGCGCAGGAGGCACCGGTTCCCGGTGGGTCCTGCGGGCACTCGTCGTCGGTGGACTGGCCGGCGTGGCCTGGCTGCTCACCGGCGCTGCCGCGCAGGCTGCGGACCGTGACTCGGCGGCCGGGGGACTCTCCCTCGGTTCATCGCTCATCGGTACGCAGGCGCACGGCGACGACCGCAACGAACCGGTGGTCAACCGGATCCTCAAGGCGGCCACCAAGCCGCTGGAATCCGACCACCGAGGTCTCGGGTCAGCGGTAGCGCTCCCGAACAGGGCTGCGAAGACGCTGGACCGGACCCACGGTGAGGTCGACGGCGTCGTCAGGGAGTTGACCGCCCCAATTCGCCTTGCGGGCGAAGCGGTGGACACCCGCAAGTTCGCCTCGATCACCGATCTGCCGCAGGATCGCCTCCTGAACGACGTGGCAGCCGCGGTGACGCCGGTGAAGCACTCCGCGAACAGGGTCGATGTCTCCGGTTCGGAGCACGTCGCCCACGAGGCGGATGCCGACCAGTCCGGTGCAGACCGGACCGGCGCCGATGAGGCCGCTGCCGACCAGGTCGGCGGAGCGGCGATCACGGGCGAGGAGATTCCGGAGGCCGAGCCTGTGCTCGACCGGCGGAGCACGGTGGGAACGACCGTCATCAGGCAGCACTCGTCTGCCGACCGGCATCAGGCCGCCGTCATGGTGGCCGAGCCGGAGATGGTCAGCGACACACCCGGCGGTGACGGACCCGCACCTCTGCGGGTACACCTCGGGGCAGCGAATGGCGTTCCGGCTTCCGGGCCGGGATCTGCGACGGATGGTGGCTCGTCGGCCTTCCTTCCGGCCAAGGTCGCGGACAGCACGGTGGCCCGCCACCGGCTGCCGAACGCGACAGATGTCGAGGTCCGGCGCCATGACGCCGAGGCACCGACCGTCTCACCTGACTAGTGCTGGCACCGGCCGGCGCACCGCGGATCCACTGACCATCAGCGGATCGGTGCGCCCGCACCACGGGCCCGATTCCCCAACCGCCTGCGAACAGGCGGCGAATCACCTCCGCGGCCCAGGGGTCATCACGTCACCGCACGAAGGCGCCATTGGTAAGGGGCGCACGTCGACAAGCGGGGTCAGGGCAGTCGAAATAGCGCCAGGGCACCGCTGCGCCCGAAAGCACCGATCAATTGAATACGCGTCTCACCATTCTCTGACAATTCTGAAAGGCATCTTCTTTCCATGAAGACTTGGGTTCGTAAGACTCTCAACGTCGGCGCTCTTGCCGCGGGTGCCCTCCTGTTCGCCCCGGGCGCCGCTCACGCCGATGTCAACTCCCAGGGCACCGGGGGCAACGTCGGCGTGCTCAACGGCACCCAGGTGATCGCGCCGGTCTCCGTCCCGGTGAACATCGTCGGCAACGGCGACTCGGTCCTGGGCTTCGCCCAAGCGGCCGGCCAGGGCGCCAACGTCGTCGAGTCCGGTGGGGTCTACTGGGGTGACCGGGTCCAGCAGGTGTCGTACGGCAACGTCGGCTTCCTGAACGGCACGCAGTTCTACACGCCGGTCAACATCCCGGTGAACGTCGTCGGCAACAGCTCCTCGTTCCTGGGCATCGCCAGCTCGGCCGGCACCGGGGTCAACCGCATCGAGAGCGGCAAGGCCGGCAAGAACCGCAAGTGCGAGTCTGTCCGCGGCTGCGGCGGGCAGGATGTGGTCGCGCAGAGCAGCGCCGGCAACTTCGGGATCCTGAACGGCACGCAGTTCTTCACGCCGGTCAGCATCCCGATCAACTACTGCGGCAACTCGCACTCCCTCCTGGCCCTGGCCGCGTCGCAGGCGCAGTGCGTGAACAACATCGAGTCGGCCGGCGTGACCGACAAGAAGTCGGCGGGCCACTCCCGCGCCGCGGCCAAGACCGAGTCCGGCGTCCCCGACGTGGTCACCCAGAACTCGGCGGGCAACTTCGGCATCCTGAACGGCACCCAGGTCGCGGCGCCGATCAACATCCCGATCAACATCTGCGGCAACTCGCACGCCGTCCTGGGGCTCGCCAACTCGACGGCGCAGTGCGCCAACAACATCGGCGTCCGTGACTGCACCCGGGTCAACGTCACCGTCGTCAAGAACTGCAACCGGCCGGTGAACCGTCCCCGCCCGGCGGTTCGCCCCGACAACGACCAGGACGACGACCAGTACGCGGGCGACAACGGTGCAGTCGACGCCGACAAGTACGGCGACCAGGGTCGTAAGAACGGCAAGGGCGAGTCGGGCGACCTCGAGGCCATCGACGGTCTCACCCAGAGCCTGAGCAACGCGGGTGGGATGAACATCGCCGGCCTGAACGTCATGGACACGCTCAAGAAGTGAACTAGTTCGCTGAGGCCCGGGTCACGCCGGTCCCGGGCGTGACCCGAGCGACGCCACCGGGCGTCGGGCAGTAAGCCGGCGCTCCTCCACAGCGCCGGTAGCACCAGACGGACGGGAGTCCCCGCGATCAGCGGGGGCTCCCGTCCGGCGTCTCTGGTCTCAGCCACCGGAATGCGCTACCCTAACGATCGTTCAGGGAAGCACGAAGGGGGCCAGGTGGCAGTCGATTCAGAGGCGCTCGCGCAGGCGCGCAAGCGGGCGGTGGCCGGCGGTGCCGAGCGCTACCACGCCGCGAACGCCGCGAAGGGCAAGCTCTTCGCCCGGGAGCGGATCGCGCTGCTCGTCGACGACGGTTCCTTCGTCGAGGACGGGCTCTTCGCCAACACCCTGGCCGAGGGGCTGCCGGCCGACGGCGTGATCACCGGAACGGCCCGGATCGACGGGCGCGGCGTGTGCGTCATGGCCAACGACTCGACCGTCAAGGCGGGCTCCTGGGGCGCCCGCACGGTCGAGAAGATCATCCGCATCATCGAGCGGGCGTACGCGAACGGCGTACCCATGGTCTATCTCGTGGATTCCGCGGGCGCGCGGATCACCGACCAGGTCGACCTGTTCCCCGGCCCGCGCGGTGCCGGGAAGATCTTCCACACCCAGGTCCGCGCCTCCGGCTCGATCCCCCAGGTCTGCGCCCTGTTCGGCCCGTCGGCCGCGGGCGGCGCCTACATTCCGGCGTTCTGCGACGTGGTCGCGATGGTCGAGGGCAACGCGAGCATGTACCTCGGCTCCGACCGGATGGTCGAGATGGTCACGGGGGAGAAGACGACGCTCGAGGCGATGGGCGGCGCGCGGGTGCACTGCGCGGAGTCCGGCGTCGGGCACTTCCTCTGCAAGACCGAGCGGGACGCGCTCGACGTGGTCCGCTCCTACCTGTCCTACCTGCCGTCGAACTACACCCAGCAGCCGCCGGCCGCCGACGCGGCCGAGCCGGCCAAGGTGGATCTCTCCGCCCTGGTGCCGGCGAGCGAGCGGCAGGCCTTCGACATGCGCCGCTACGTCAAGGGCATCGTCGACGAGGGCTCGTTCTTCGAGATCCAGGCGCTCTGGGCCCGGGAGCTGACGGTCGGCTTCGCCCGGCTGAACGGCGAGGTCGTCGGCGTGGTCGGCAACAACTCGATGTTCAAGGGCGGCGTGCTCTTCGTCGACTCGGCCGACAAGGCGAGCCGGTTCGTCCAGCTCTGCGACGCCTTCAACGTGCCGTTGATCTTCCTCTCGGACGTGCCCGGCTTCATGGTCGGCAGTGCGGTCGAGAAGCAGGGCATCATCCGGCACGGCGCCAAGATGATCAGCGCGATCTCCGAGGCGACCGTGCCGAAGATCTGCGTCGTCGTCCGCAAGGCCTACGGCGCCGGCCTGTACGCGATGGCCGGGCCCGGCTTCGACCCCGAGGCGACAATCGCCCTGCCCACCGCCAAGATCGCGGTGATGGGCGCGGAGGCGGCCGTGAACGCGGTCTACGCCAACAAGATCGCGGCCCTGCCCGAGGGCGAGCGGGAGGCCTTCGTGGCCGAACGCCGCGCGGAGTACGAGCGCGACATCGACATCATGCGGCTGGCCGGCGAGCTGGTGATCGACACCGTCGTCGAGCCCGCCGACCTGCGTGGCGAGCTCATCAGCCGCTTCGCTGCCGCCCGCGGCAAGGACCGCGGCTTCTCCCGGCGCCGGCACGGCGTCACTCCGGTCTAGCAGGTCTCTGGTCCAGAAAGGACGCGTCATGGTCGACTTCCGGCTCAGTGAGGAGCAGGAGGCGCTCGTCGCCAGCGTGCGGGAGTTCGCCCGCGAGCAGGTCGCGCCGGTCATCGCCGAGCACTACGAGCGCAAGACGTTCCCGTACGACCTGATTCGGCAGATGGGCAAGATGGGCCTTTTCGGGCTCCCCTTCGCCGAGGAGCACGGCGGGATGGGTGGCGACTACTTCACCCTCTGCCTGGCCCTGGAGGAGCTCGCCCGGGTCGACAGCAGCGTGGCCATCACCCTGGAGGCGGGCGTCTCGCTGGGTGCAATGCCGATCTACCGATTCGGTACGCCCGAGCAGAAGGCCGCCTGGCTTCCGCGACTGACCAGCGGCGAGGCGCTCGCGGCGTTCGGGCTCACCGAGCCGGGCACGGGTTCCGACGCCGGCGCGACCACCACCCGGGCGGTCCTCGACGAGCGGACGAACGAGTGGGTGATCAACGGCTCGAAGGCGTTCATCACCAACTCCGGCACGGACATCACCTGCCTGGTCACGGTCATGGCGGCGACCGGCACGAGGCCGGACGGCAGCAAGGAACTCTCCACGATCATCGTGCCGTCTGGCACCCCCGGCTTCACCGTCGCGCCGGGCTACTCGAAGGTCGGCTGGTGCGCCTCGGACACCCATGAGCTGGCCTTCGACGACGTCCGGGTGCCGGCCGCCAACCTGCTCGGCGAGCGTGGCCGGGGCTTCGCGCAGTTCCTGCGGATCCTCGACGAGGGTCGGATCGCCATCGCCGCGCTCTCGGTCGGCCTGGCGCAGGGCTGTGTCGACGAGTCGGTCAAGTACGCCAAGGAGCGGCAGGCGTTCGGCCAGCCGATCGGCAACTACCAGGCCGTCCAGTTCATGATCGCGGACATGGAGATGCGGGCGCACACCGCACGCGTCGCGTACTACGACGCCGCGGCGCGGATGCTCGAGGGCGGCGACTTCAAGCACCAGGCGGCGCTCGCCAAGCTCTACGCGAGCGAGGCCGCCATGGACAACGCCCGCTACGCGACCCAGGTGCACGGCGGATACGGCTTCATGAACGAGTCTGCGGTGGGCAGGTTCTACCGGGACGCGAAGATCCTGGAGATCGGCGAGGGAACGTCCGAAGTGCAGCGAATGATCATTGCGCGCGGCCTCGGACTGTAGATCTTGGACGCGCGGTCGGTTTCTGCGGCAAATCCGACGGCCTGAACGTCGGTTACTCGACAAATGGCCCGTTGAGGTCGGCATCCATCGACGCGGGTGCCTAGGTTTCAAGGTATGACGTCCGATCACGGGGCGGACCAGGTCGGTCCGGGATTCGACGCCGTGCTGCGCAGCTACCGGCTGCGGGCGAAGCTCACTCAGGACGAGCTGGCCGCCCGGGCCGGGGTCGGCGTCCGCACGGTGCGTGACCTCGAGCGCGGACGCGCGTCCCGGCCGCAGCGCACGACGGTGGAGCTGCTGGCCGCCGCGCTCGGTCTCGCCGGTGCGGACCGACTGGCGTTTCTCGCCGCCGCGCGTGGTCAGCAGTCCGGTGCCACCGGGGAGCCCCGGTTCGTGCGCCTGCCGCCGGCCGCCGACCTGATCGGCCGCGACGGCGACGTGGCCGAGCTGCTCGCCCGGCTCTCGCAGCCGCGGGAGGACGGTCCGCGCGGCATCACCCTCGTCGGCCTGGCCGGCGTGGGCAAGACCAGCCTGGCGCTGACGGTCGCGCATCGGGTCGCGCCCGCGTACCCGGGCGGCGTGGCCGGGATCGTCGTGACCGACGGCTCGACGGCCGGCGAGGTGCTGGGCGGCGTCGCGGCCGTGTTCGGCGTGGGTCGGCCGGACGACCTCGTTCCGCGCTTCGCCGGTCGCTCCGCACTGCTGCTTGTCGACGCGGTCGAGCGCGCGTCGGAGGCGGTGGCCGAGGCGCTGAGCCGGCTGATGCGCCAGCACCTCACCCTGCGCTTCCTGGCTACCGGCCGGCATCCCGTCGGCCTGCCGACCGAGCGGGTCTGGCCGGTCGCCCCGCTGGTCGCGCCGCCCGACGAGGCCGGGCCTACGCTGGCCGACGTGGCCGGTTACCCGGCCGTGGCGCTCTTTCTGGACCGCCTGGCCAGGGTGCGCGGTGCGCCGGTCGAGCCCGACGAGGTGGCACCGCTGTCCGCCCTGGTCCGGCGGCTCGGCGGCCTGCCGATCGCGCTCGAACTGGCCGCCGCCCGCGGCCGGGTACTCACCGTCGCCGAGATCCTGGACCGGTACGGCGACCGCGTCCTCGATCTGTCCGGCCGTCCCGCCCCGGGCGGCGTCGTCTCGGTGCGCGACGCGGTCGCGGCCAGCTACCGCCTGCTCTCGGCCGACGAGCAACGCGCCCTGCACCGGCTCGCCACCTTCCGTAACCGCTGGTCGCTGGACCTGGCCGAGGCCGTCATCGAGGATGGCCGGTCCGCCGACGCGGTGCACCTGCTGGACCGGCTGCTGGAGCTGGGCCTGCTCAGCGCCCGGGGCGCCCGCGCGTTCCGGTTCCGCCTGCTGGACGTCGTCGGCGACTACGCGCTGGAACGCGCCGCCGCGGACGGGGACCTGCACGCCGCCCGCCGCCGGCACGCCGAGGTCATGGCCGATCTGGCGCAGGGGATCACGCCGGAGCTGAACGGCGCCCGGCTGGCCGAGGCGGCCGCCCGGCTCGACGACGTCGCCGGCGACCTGGGCGCCGCGCTCACCTTCGCGGCACAGGAGCAACCACACATCGCCCTGCGCATCGCGGCCGCGCTGCCGCGGTGGTGGCGGTTCCGCGGCCGGGACGTCACGGGCCGGCAGTGGTTGCGGCGGCTGCTGGCCGACCCGCGCACCGCCGACGCGGATCCGGCCGTACGGGCCTGGGCCAAGGTCGGGCTCGCCCAGCTCGCGCTCGAGCACGGGTCCGGCGCCGAGGAGATCGGCTCCGCCGAGGCCGCACTCGCCGACTTCGCGGCGCTCGACGACGTGCCGGGGCAGCTAACCGCGCACACCCAACTCGCGGCGCTGTGGATGACGACCCGCGGCTACGACCGGGCCCGGCAGCACGGTCTGGCGGCGCTCGCGCTGGCTCGCGGCAGCGGCCGGATCCGCGACATGGCGGTGGCGGAGAACAACCTGACCTGGCACGAGATCCGCGAGGGCGACCTCGCCGCGGCGCGTGACCGGCTTGCCGAGGTCGACCGCCTGGCCAGCCGCTGCGGTGAGCACCGCCTGCGGGCCGTGGCGGCGGCGAACCTCGCCGAGGTCGAACGGCTCGACGGGCGGTTCGACGAGGCCGCGCGGCTGGGGCGGGACGCGATCGCCGAGCTCGAGGACGTCGGGGACCCGGGACACCGGCGCCGGGTGCTCGCCACGGTCGGGCTGGCCCTGGCCGGCGGCGGCCGGCTCGAGGAGGCGGCCGCGGTGCTGGCCGAGCTGCGCCCGCCCGGGACCTCGGAACCCGCCGACGGTCCGGCCGCGATCGTCGAGGCGACGATCGCGCTGCGGCGCGGTGAGGAGAAGCGGGCGGCCGAGTGTTTCGCTGCCGCCGCGGGGGCGTACGAAGGCGCACATGATCCGCGGGACACGGTCGAGGCGCTGGTCGGCCTGGTCCGCAGCACCCCGGATCCGGATCGCCGGCAGGAGGCGGTGCGCCGCCTCCGGGAGCTCTGCCGCACGGGAGGGATCACGCTGATGCCCGGCGAGCGGGAACTGCTCGGCGTGGAGGTGACCCGGCAGGTCGAGTCGGGCGAGTGAGTGCCGGATCCTCGCGCGCGGCGGCGTGGACGACCGGCGCTATCCGTTGCCCCCACACGCCGGTCGTCACAACGCCCCGGTAACGCGGCGAGGACGAAAACTCCCCCGTTCGCCCCGCCTCGGCCTCGGCCGCGCCGCGTCCCCCTTGCGGAGATCACCCTAGCCGGGGCGGGGTGGCGATTTGCGGAGATAGGCGGGTTTCGGTGGGGGCGCGCGGCGGTTCTGCCGGTACTTCTGCCGGTTGTGTCCGCCGCTGTCAGCGGGCCGTTACGGCGGGTCCGGCGGTCGGGTCGTGGTGGTCCTCCCCGGTGCTGCCCGCCGTCGCGCACGGGTTGACCGCGTCGCGGATGGTCCGCAGGGACTCCAGCATCTGGGTGAGCTGTGCGGGGTCGAGCTGGCCGATGAGCCACCGCTGCACCAGCTCGAGATGCCCGGGGAGGATCTCCTCGAGCCGGGCGATTCCGGCACCGGTGATCACCGCATAGGAGCTGCGGCGGTCGCTGGGGCAGGCCTCGCGGCGGATCAGGCCGCCGCGTTCCATGCGGTCGACGACCCTGGTCACGCCACTGGTGGACAGGGAGGTCTGGCCGGCGAGATCGGTCATGCGCAGCTGGTTCTGCGGCGAGCGGGCGAGGCGCATCAGCACCTCGAACTCGACCGGAGAGACCCGGTGCTGCTCGAACTGCGCGGCGAAGCGGTTGGTCAGGCCCGTGTACGCCTCGGACAGGAGGCCGACGGCGGTGAACCGGGGGTCGTCAAAAATGTTGCCCACGTCGCCATGTTAGCAGCGACCCTTGACAGGGGGAATATTGCCGGGCATATAGTTGCTCCGTCAGACAACAACTTCGGCACCAACCTTTGAGGGGAACCGTCATGACCGACTCCGTCGTCAGCACTCGCGAGTTCGAGGGTCTTCAGATTCCGACCGCCGGCGTTTATGAGCTGGACGCCGCGCACAAGCGGGTCGGCTTCGTGGTGCGCCACCTCATGGTGAGCAAGGTGCGCGGCGACTTCGCCGAGGCCACCGCCACCATCACGATCGGCGAGGATCCGCTGCAGTCCTCCGTCGTCGCCTCCATCGCGACCGCGAGCGTGCGGACCGGCCAGGCCGACCGCGACAACCACCTGCGCACGGGCGACTTCTTCGAGGCGGAGAAGTACCCGACCATGGAGTTCCGCAGCACCGGCATCAAGTCGCACGCGGGTGCCGAGTTCGTCCTCGACGGCGAGCTCACCATCAAGGGCGTGACCAAGCCCGTCGAGCTGGTCGTCGAGTTCGAGGGCGCGACCACCAGCCCGTACGGCCAGGCCGTCTTCGGCTTCAGCGCCACCACCGAGATCGACCGCGAGGAGTGGGGCCTGACCTACAACATGGCCCTGGAGTCCGGCGGGGTCATGATCGGCAAGAAGGTCAAGATCGAGATCGAGGGCGAAGCCATCCGCCAGGCCTGACCCCCGCTGTTCAGCAGGAGCGCCGTCCGATCGGACGGCGCTCCTGCTGTGTCTGCGGCTCCGGTAGCGACATTGCCCGGGGGGATGCGAAGGTAGACCCTGCGCTTCCGCGTGCTCACCCACAGCTGATCTGTGTCCGTTTCGTCCCTGGTCACGGTTACCGGGCCCACATAACGTGAGAGCATCACGCAAATGTGGCAGGAGGAACGATGGGTAAGGACCTCTCAGTGGTCGTCAGTGCCCAGGACGATCGGGTCCGCTATCGGCGGAAGGTGCGCCGCTGCCTCGACGTGCTGGCGCTCATGCTCGACGACTTCGCCTTCGACGCGGAGAGCCCGACCACCGGCCTCGAGATCGAGCTCAACCTGATGGACTCCGATGCCGAGCCCGCCATGTGCAATGCGGAGATCCTGGCCAACCTGGCCGACCCGAGGTTCCAGACCGAGTTGGGGCAGTTCAACCTCGAGCTGAACGCGATACCCCGGCTGATCAGCGGAAACGGGTTCGCCGACTATGAGCGGGACATCGTCGACAGCCTCGCCTGCGCCGAGAACCGGGCCAGGAAGTCCGGCAGCACCATCGTGCTCATCGGCTGCCTGCCAACCCTCCAGCCGGATCACCTGGTGCTGGCGAACCTCTCGGCGAACGAGCGCTACCGGGCGCTGAACGACCAGATCGTCGGCGCCCGCGGCGAGCAGTTCAGCGTCGACATCCGCGGGGTCGAACGCCTGCAGACGTCGAACGACTCGATCGCCTCCGAGGCCGCGTGCACGAGCGTGCAGTTCCACCTGCGGGTGCCGCGGGACAAGTTCGCGGCGTACTGGAACGCCTCCCAGGCGGTGGCCGGTATTCAGGTGGCGGTCGGTGCGAACTCGCCGTACCTGCACGGCCGGCAGCTGTGGGCCGAGACCCGGATCGCCCTGTTCCAGCAGGCCACCGACACCAGGCCGGACGAGCTCAAGGCGCAGGGCGTGCGGCCGAGGGTGTGGTTCGGCGAGCGCTGGATCGACTCGGTGTTCGACCTGTTCGAGGAGAACGTGCGGTATTTCCCGCCGCTGCTGCCGATCGTCGACGACGAGGACCCGGTCGAGGTCATCGAGGCCGGTGGGGTGCCGATCCTCGGAGAGCTGCGGCTGCACAACGGCACCGTCTACCGCTGGAACCGGCCGGTCTACGACGTGATGAACGGGCTGCCGCACCTGCGGGTGGAGAACCGGGTGATGCCGGCCGGGCCGACCGTGATCGACATGCTCGCCAACGCGGCGTTCTACTTCGGCATGGCCTGGGAACTGGCGGCGGAGGAGGACCCGATCTGGGCCCGGTTGCCGTTCGACAGGGCCGAGGACAACTTCCACGTCGGGGCCCGGCGGGGGATCGAGGCGACCGTCGTCTGGCCGCGGATCGGCGAGATCTCGGTCACCGACCTGGTGTTGGACGTGCTGCTGCCGAAGGCCTACGCCGGCCTCGACCGTCTCGGAGTCGATCCGGTGCAGCGGGACCGGCTGTTGGGGATCATCGAGGGCCGGTGTGTCAGCGGCCGCAACGGTGCCACGTGGCAGGCGTCCGCGGTCTGGTCCGCCGAGCATCGGCGGGGGTTGTCGCGGGACGCCGCCCTGCACGACATGCTGCTTCGATACAGCTCACTTCAGAGGACGAACTGCCCCGTCCACACCTGGCCGGTCGACTAGCGCCGATCAGGAGCCTTTGTCCTCGCCCGATCGCCGGCCGAAGCGGCGAAGGCCCCGCCGCTTGGTCTCCTCCGCGGGCGGTTCGGCGGTGTCGTCGACCCACAGTGGACTCGCCCAGGGGGAACCCTTGTCGCCATCGGCGGTTTCGGCGGGCGCTGGATTCGTGGCCGCGCCGCCGGGCTCCGCCTTCGCGGCGGTCTTCCGGGCCGCCGGGCCGGCCGGTGCAGCCGATTTGGCCGGGGTGGACTTGGTGGGCTTCGCGGCGGTCTTCCCTGCAGGGGGCGTTTTATCGGAACTGGCGTCATCCGCCGGGCCGGGCGCCGCTTTGACACCCGGTTTCGGGACGCCCGACGCCCGCTTTACCGCCTCGGGCGGGGATTCACCCGATCGAGGCGGATTGATCTTCACGACCTGCGGAGTGGGGGGCGGCGGCGCGACGGTCGAGCGGACGTCCGACCCGCCGGGTGCCGCCGCCGGGGCGGCGGACCGGGCACCACTCTCGACAGCGGCCGCGCCGGGCCGCGCCGACCCGGCGGGCCGGGTGACCGATGCCTTCCCCCGCGGCGATGCCGGCTTGGTCACGCTGGGTGCGGGAGCCGGAGTCGCCGGGGCCGGCGTCGGGGGCGCGGCAGGTGGCGCCGGAGCGGGCCCCGGCTTGCCGGACCCGGCCCGTCCCCGCTTGGTGCGACCGGTCGCCGGAGGGCCGGCGGGCTTCTCCTGTGCGGGCGCCGGCGACCGCTGAGCCGGGTTGGCCGTTCCGTTCGCGGGCGCGGCCGGGGCCTTGGCGCGGCCCGTCACCACGCCGGGCCGCTCGTCCGCACCGTCCCGAGCCGCGCTGCTTCGGCGCAACCGGCCGAGGAGCGAGGGCCGCGTGCGCCCGGCCGGCGCCGCTGGGACGGTCGCGGCCCTCGCGTCCGCCCGGCCCGCGGACCGGGGCGCGGGCACCGCGGCGGCACCGGCACCCGCCGGCACGGACCCCACGGCGCCGGCGGGGGATCCGGCGGCACCCGAGCCGATCGCGCGCGGACCCACGGGCCTCGGCGCGGGCCGGGCGGCGCGCCGGTTGGCGCGGCCCTGTCCGATGGCGACCGTCAGCGCCGAGCCGCCCAGACCGGCGAGGACGCCGTAGGGCGCGATCAGGTACGCCGATTCCAGCGGTCCCAGGGCGCCCGTCAGCTGCGGTGCCAGGACGAAGAATGCCGCCGCCACCAGCAGCGGGCCGACCGCGCCCGAGGAGGCCGCGCCGACGCCGAGGTCGCCGCGAAGTACCGCGGGCAGGGCGCCGATCACGCCGATGATCAGGGCCGCGAGCAGGGACAGCAGGGCGCTCGGCCAGTAGATCGTGCCGAACAGGCCGTCGATCGAGTCCGGTGCGGCGAACTGCCAGCTCGACAGGTACGTCGCCGACGGCCGGTGCCAGAGGATCGAGACCACGACCGCCGCCACGGCAAGCGACCAGAGCCAGGCCGCCGTGGCGATCAGATTCGCCGCCACCGGCCTGGACACGACCGCCCAGTAGGCGATCACCAGGCCCAGCAGCACGCCGACGACCGCGTACCCGCCCGCGATCGTCTGGGGTGAGAAGGTGTCGACGCGTACCGCCGCCCGGGCCGGTAGCGCGATCAGCGCGACCGTGAGCAGCGCACCGACCGCCGCCGAAGCCGCCAGCGCCAGGCGCCACGGCCCACCCGTCGCACGACCGAGCCGGCCGGCGATGACCGCGCCGAACACGGTCGCGTTCGCCGCGATCCACGTCGCCCAGCCGAGGCTGCCCAGCCAGACGCTGTCGTCGGCGGTCGGTACGACCGGCCAGACGACCACGCCGAGCCCGTAGCCGAGGCCCAGTTGGGCGGCGCCCGTTCCCGCGGCCACCCCGGCCGCGGCTGCTACCTGCGCTGTCCAGCCCTTCTCGGCCATGCCGGGCACTGTAGCCGTCGGTGACCATGCCTGCGAATCAACGGGGTGATGCCTCAAGATTGGTTAGGTTGGCGTCAGGCGGTGTGTGAGGGGAGAGGATCCTGCGATGTCCGACGACGAGGAGCCCCGCCGTCCTGACGAGACGAGCGAGTTCTCCGCGTCCGCGGACGAGGGCGGAAGTCGTCCGAACGACGGTCCCCGAAAGGGGGACGGTGCCGCGGACCCCACCGAGGAGATGCCGCGCACGACGCCCGATGACGACGCGACCGTGGAGTCCCCGCGGACGCCGCCGGCCGACGCCACGTCGGAACTTCCCGCCGCGGAAGACCCGGGTACCCGCACAGAGCGTTACGACTGGGTGGACGACGGCGGTCCGGCCTGGTCCGGGCGGGCCGGGGTGCGGCCGCGGCCCGGCTACGCCGACGACGCCGACTGGTCGACGATGCCCCCGGGCGAGCCGAACGGGAAGTGGTGGATGCCGATCGTCGTCGGCATCGTGGCCCTGCTGCTGCTCGCCCTGCTGGGCTGGGGGATCTACCTGATCGTGCAGTCCACCGGGGAGGATGCCGGCACTCCGCCGGCGGTCACGGCCTCGGCCGCGCCGCCGCCGACCGTCGAGCCCACCACCGCGGCGCCGTCCACCGCGCCGGCCACCACCGAGCCGACGCGTTCGGTGGCGCCGTCGCCGACCGACATCACGGTTCCGGCGCTGAAGGGGCTCTCCTCGGACGAGGCGCGCGCGGCGCTCGACCGCAAGCGGCTGAGCTATCGCCTGCGCTTCGTGACCAGCGATTCTCCGGCCGGAACCGTGATCGACAGTGACCCGGCCGAGGGCCAACAGGTGCCGGCGGACACGGTCATCACGCTGATCATCGCGGCGGCGCCGACCACGGCGGCCACCCCCACGCCGGCGGACACCACCACCGGGCCCGCCGGTCAGCAGGACGAGGACTGAGCCCCGAGCAGCGAGGGAGCCGCGGTCAGCGGTTGGCGCGCAGGGCGCGGGTCGGGATGCTGCCCGTGGTCATTCCCGGCTGGCGACCGTTGCGGGTGCGCGGATCCGGGGCCTTGCCGACCTGGCGCAGGCCGCCGACCTGCACGAAGATCGAGCGCCGCTCGACAGCGTCCCCGGACGCGTTGAGCTCGTAGCCGTCCAGCCAGATCCAGCCCTCGTAGGTCGGCCAGTCGTGCACCCGGATGACCCGGAAAAGCATCGGCGCCGCGAATTGGACACTCGCCGCCTTCGTCACGTGTATGACATCGCCGGACCGAGGAAGCACGTCATCTCCTGTCCTGAACCCAGTAGGGGCAAACATCATTTTGCCGCATAGTGAACGCAGATGGTCCAGTGTGCCCGGCTCGTACATGTTTGCAAGGTTGCGACGATGCCATTCATCACAACGGTGCGGTAACGCCATCGACGGCCTCGTCGGGTCCGGGGAACCTGGCAAAAGCCACCCAGGACATTCGACGGAAGCCGCCCCCCAGCGACGGCGTCGCTTTTGGTGCGGTGCGTCGGGCTTGGCGGTGCCTCTCAGCGCTTCTTCAAGAACACTAAGTGACGCGCGCCATACGGAAAGACTGCACCACGAGCGGAGTCGATGCAAGTTGCAGGTCAGCCGATAGTGATCTAACGATCACTGTGGACGCTTGAAGGATCAAGAGATCAACAGAGACACTGACTCCGACAAACACCGTAAGGCGAACGCCGCGTAGTCGTTCCGTCGCACGGTGCCACGCAGTCCGGAGGTGAGCGTGAATCCGCGCCGCAGCCCCACTATCCGCCGCCGCCGACTCGGTGCCGAACTCCGCAGGTACCGCGACGAGGCCGGCGTGACGATCGACGTGGTGGCCGATCGCCTCGGCTGTTCACCGTCCAAGGTGTCCAGAATCGAGACCGGCCACACGAGCGCCACGCCACGCGATGTCAAGGACATGTTGGACATCTACGGCGTCAGTGGCATCGAATTGGAGGAATTGGTACAAATCTCCCGAGAGGCGCGGCAAAAGGGGTGGTGGCACCCATTCAGCACGGTCCTCACCGGTGCCTACGTCGGCCTGGAGGCCGCGGCGAAGTCGATCCGGGCGTACGAGCAGCAGGTCGTGCCGGGTTTACTCCAGACCGATAAGTATGCAATTGCCATGATTAG
This sequence comes from Actinoplanes sp. NPDC049118, assembly GCF_040648555.1. NCBI lineage: Bacteria > Bacillati > Actinomycetota > Actinomycetes > Micromonosporales > Micromonosporaceae > Actinoplanes > Actinoplanes sp. NPDC049118. The sequence goes on along the minus strand of NZ_JBEZDY010000007.1, from coordinate 152,273 downwards.
GGCCGCCCGACTGAGTGACAGCGACCGAGAAATAGAGCAACGGGTACGAGTCCGAATGGCCCGCCAGGCGTTATTGATTCAGGACGATCCGATCGATCTATGGGTGGTGCTCGATGAAGCGGTGGTGAGTCGCCCTGTCGGCGGCGACGAGGTCATGCGAGATCAATTGCTCCGGTTGGTCGAGGCGACCCGGTTGCCGAACGTCACGCTGCAGATCCTGCCGTTCGCGGCAGGTGCCCACGCCGGCATGGACGGCACGTTCGCGATCCTCGACTTTCCGGATGCCGAAGATCCCAATGTGGTGTTCTCTGAGAACGCCACCGGTGGGCTCTTTCTGGAGAAGAGCGATGACCTCCGCAAGTACAACTCCATCTTCGACACCATCCGGGCGACGGCCCTCTCTCCCGAGGAGTCCAGGAACATGATCGCAATGCTGGCAGAGGAGCCATTGTGGAAGTTGAGACCAAAGGTTTCCGGATCGATCTGAACCGCGCGCAGTGGTTCAAGAGCACTCGCAGTGGCCCGAACTGTGACAACTGCGTCGAGGTCGCTTTCGTTGACGAGGCCATCGCGGTCCGCGACTCGAAGAACCCGACCGGACCTGCGCTGATCTTCACCGCCGCCGAGTGGGACGCCTTCGTGGGAGGCGCCAAGGACGGCGAGTTCGACCTGTAGAGCACGGCACCAGTGGCCGCCCCCCGCCGGGAGCGTGGGGGCGGCCGTCGCATTTCGCCCGTTTTGCACCGTCGCCCCCCGGCGTCGGCCTCGTTGAACGCTCTAAGCGCGGACCGGACCGCGCCCCGAACCGCCGTCGGCCCGTACGGCTGACCGTCCCCCTCTCGTGACGGTGCGGGCAGGCCTTCGATACGAGCGAGGCAAGGCGAAACAGATGACGATTGGTTCCGACAACCTCAGCAACGGATCCTCGACCGCGCAGGATCGGTTCAGCGGCGGCGTGAGCGCGTACCGCCAGACCCGCCGGGAGGCGGCGCTGGCCGCCGAGAACGGCGACGGTGAGCTGATCTCGCGCAGCGGCAGCGGCTCCGGCCTCCCCTCGGGCCTGCCCACCCGCACGCCCATCGAGCCGACCAGCGCGCTGGAGCGGGCGGCGAAGCTGCCGTCGCTGGACCTGCAGGGCCTGACCGAGCCCGTCTTCGCGTCCGGCGGCTGGGTCGACGCGGGCAGCTCGCAGTCGATGGCCGACCACCCGCTGCTGCGCGGACTGCTGCTCGAGCTGCCGGCCCGCGGCACGATGCCGGAATCCGGCTGGCTGGACCGCTGGTTCGAGGCTGCCCGGTCGATCCTCGAACTGCTCTACGTCCAGGAGGCAAGGCGCAAGTAGTCCCGCACGTCACGCGGCCTGGTCGGCGGGGGCGGCCGTGATCGCCGCGTCGTGCTCCTCCGGCAGCGCGGTGTATGCCTCGGCCGGCGTGGACGTGCGCACCGTCGGCAGGGCCCGCAGGCCACCCCGGCCGATCGGGGCCAGGACGGCCACGTTGAGCCGGCTGTGCCGGATCGCGTGCCGGACGCCCAGGGCGAGAACGCCGACGCCGACCGCCGTGAGCACGACTCCGGCCATGTCGGCGCCGGGCAGTTCCACGACCCCGGCGGCGACCGGCACGCCGGCCAGCGCGGCCAGGCCGGTGACCTGAAGCGGGGTCGCGACGAGCGGGTGGGCCGCCGCGGCGCGCAGGGCCGGCGGCGCCGGCGTCAGCGGGGCGGTGGCGAACGTGCCCGCGCCGCGCCGGACCTGGGTGACGCGGCGCGCGGTCACCAGCATCACGAACGCCGCCGGTACGGCGGGCAGCAGCGTGGCCGCGGCCACCGCGGAGCCCCACGGCAGCGGGCCCGTCGCCAGCGGTACGGCGATGAGCACCGCGATGCCGCCGCCGACCAGCATGGACAGTGCGCGGGCGCGCCGGCGCAGCTCGCGGGCCGTGCGGACGCCGGGCAGCGTCTCGGCCAGGAGTCCGGCGGTGAGCCAGATCGCGGCGAGCGCGCCGATCGGGATGAGGTCCGTTGCGGTCTTCACATCGACAGAATTCACCTGCCGCGCAAGGAACAGAACCGGGATATGCCCGGACCGGGTACCCGTAGGGGGCGCGTGCGCAACTCCGCGTATCCGGACAACTACGTTGGGCGCTCATCCCAATGGGCGAAGTGGACAATCGCCCCTGTTATGGCGGTGACGTGTGTCCTAGTGTCGGGTGCCAGATGCCCGGCGATGCATCCGCCGGGCGTCGACGGCTCGACCTGGGGAGGTCGGTCGGGGTCCCGGCGGCGACGCGGCGGACCCCGGCACCGTCGTCAGACCGCGAAACCCGTGACCGCCTCGGTGGCCGGCGCCGGCGGGGTCGCCTTCCACAGGCCGAGCCGCTGCGCCGCCAGCCGCGACACGTATGCCGGGTTCAGCAGGATGTAACGCCTCCAGAGCCGCTTCGGCTCCAGCCCGAGGCGCCACAGCCACTCCAGGGAGTACTTCTGCATCCACTCGGGCGGGTTCCTGAGCAGGCCCGCGTGGTAGTCGAACGCCGCGCCGACGGCGAGCAGCGGCATGTCGAGCAGCGGGCGCATCGCGTACGTGAAGATCTCCTGGCGCGGGCAGCCCAGCCCGACCAGGACGACGCGCGCGCCCGACGCCTTGATCCGGTCCGCGATCTCGGCGTCCTCGCCCGGCTGGACGCCGCGGAACTTCGACGCCTCGACCCCGGCGATCTTCAGCGCGGGGAACATCCCCTCCAGCGCCGGCACCAGCTTCTCCAGCGTCGGCTCGGTGGAGCCGTACAGGTAGACCGGCAGGCCCTCCGCGGCCGCGCGGCGCAGCACGCGCAGGGTGAGCTCCGGGCCGTACACCCGGTCGGTGAGGCCCGCGTGGTGCAGCAGGTTGAGCGCGCCGCGTACCGGCTGGCCGTCGGGGGTCACCAGGTCGAAGGAGTTGAGCCGGGCGTTGTGCGCCCGGTCCTGCACGCCGGTCATCACGCCGTGCACGGCCAGCGCGGTCACCGCGTAGGGCCGGCGCTCCCGCGCCGCCTCGATGATCTGCGCCGTTGCGGCCTCGTAGTCGATCGCGTCGACCAGCACGCCGAGAACGTTCTTCTTGCCCTGAGAGATCACGACTTGGCCGCCGGTACCCATTTGCCGACGTTCGCCTCGTAGATCTCCTGGAGGATCATCGGGACGTCGTAGACCTGCTTCCACTCCGGGTAGTCGGCCTGGAACGCGGCCATCGAGCCGATCCACCACTGGTGGTCGCCGATCCGGTTCTCGTCGACGTACTCGGTGACCATCTCGGTGCCGCTGATCTTCTCCGCCATGGCGAACGCCTCGAGGTTCGAGCAGTTCGAGTGCCGGCCGCCGCCGAGGTTGTAGACCGCCGCCGAGCGCGGGTTGCGGAAGAACGCCTCGAACGCGCTGAGTACGTCGTGGCTGTGGATGGCGTCGCGGACCTGCTTGCCCTTGTAGCCGAAGATCCGGTAGAGCCGGCGTTCCATGTTGGCGCGCATCACGTACCCGAGGAAGCCATGCAGCTCGGTCGCCGAGTGGGCCGGACCGGTCAGCGTGCCGCCCCGGAAGATCGCCGTCTTCATCCCGAAGTAACGCCCGTATTCCTGGGCCATCACGTCGGCCGCAACCTTCGACGCGCCGAAGACCGAGTGCAGGCAGTGGTCGATCGACATGTCCTCGGTGATGCCGTCCGCGTACGGGTGCGCCGGGTCGATCTCCCAGCGGGTCTCCTGCTCGACGAGCGGGAGCCGGTTGGGGGTGTCGCCGTACACCTTGTTGGTGGAGCAGTGGATGAACGGCGCGTCGATGCAGTACTCGCGGGTGTTCTGCAGCATGTTGAGCGTGCCGCCGGCGTTCACGTCGAAGTCGGTGAACGGGTCGCGCACGGCCCAGTCGTGCGACGGCTGCGCGGCGGTGTGGATGACCACCGCGATGTCCGTGCGGTACCGCTGGAAGATCTTCGCCAGCGAGTCCCGGTCGCGGATGTCCACCCCGTGGTGGGAGTACGCCGACCCGAGCTCGGCTGTGAGCTGCTGCACGTTCCAGGCCGTCGAGGCCTCCGCGCCGAAGAACTCCTGCCGCATGTCGTTGTCGATCCCGACGACTTCGAGGCCGAGCCCGGCGAAATGCCGGACCGCCTCGGATCCGATGAGACCACCTGATCCGGTTACCAGGGCGACGGCCACGAGTGACTCTCCAGAGGTCTCGGGGGCGGGAAATCAGACGAGAGCATAACGCGGCCACGCTCACGCTCTGTTGTCACCCGAACGGAGGGCCGCACGTAACCGCAAGGCCGTTTGCGCGCTCCGCGCAGCCACGACACCCCGCACAACCACTGCACCGGCGCAGCCACGACACCCGCACAACCACGACCAGGCGCAACCGGCGCACCCGCGCAGCCACGACCAGGCGCAACCACGACACCCGCGCAGCCACGACCAGGCGCAACCACGACACCCGCGCAGCCACGACCAGGCGCAACCAACGCACCTGCGCAACCACCGCAACGCGGGGTTTCCGGGGGCTCGGCCCCCGGAGCAGACAAGACGAGGCCCCCAGGCCCGCGCTTTCCGCGGGCAGGAGGGCCTCAGGGTCTCGTGGGGATGGGGGGAGTTGAACCCCCACGTCCTTTCGGACACACGGACCTGAACCGTGCGCGTCTGCCATTCCGCCACATCCCCGTGGCATTCAATTAGCCGGAACAGACTACGCTGTCCCTCGTTACACCGCGAGCAGATACTGCCCGTGACGCCAGGGAAGACTAGCACGGCGTTACGGGTTGCAATACGAGGGTCAGGAGCGACCGGCTGCTCTGCGCAGAGATGCGGAAGCGGCGGCCGGATACCATCATGTCCTCGGAACCCGAGGAGGAGCCGGTGAGCGTGCTGCAGCGCTTTGAGAAGCGGTTGGAAGGCCTGGTCGAGGGGGCCTTTGCGAAGGTGTTCAAGGGTGTCGTACACCCGGTGGAGATTCTGAATGCGATGCAGCGGGAGGCCGAGGCGCACAAGGCCATCCTCGCCGGTGGCCGTACCTTGGTGCCTAACCGCTACGTGATCGATCTCTCGCCGTACGACCACAGCAGGTTGGCGCCGTATGCGGCCGCACTGGCCCAGGAGTTGGCCCAGTCGCAGGCCGAGTTCATCGGCGAGCAGGCCTGGACGGTCTACGGCGACGTCATCGTCGAGATCGAGCGCGGTGACGGGCTCGATACCGGCATGTTCCGGGTCACGGCGGAGGTGTACACCGGCGGCGAGGTCGCCCCGGTGCAGCAGCCCGCCTACGACGCGGCGCCGGCCTACTCGCCGTACGACCAGCAGCAACAGGGTGGTTACCAGCAGCACGGGCACAACGGGCGCAACGTCGGCCTGGTGTCCGGCGACGGTCGCACGTACCCGCTGCAGATGGGGTCGACGGTGATAGGGCGCGGAGACCAGGCGAATCTGCGCCTGCCCGACGTCGGCATCTCCCGCCGGCACGCCCGGCTGGACTACGACGGCAGCCAGGTCGTGCTGACCGACCTGGGATCGACGAACGGCACGATGGTCAACGGCCAGCGCGTGTCGGCCGTGGCACTCAACCCGGGCGACATGATCCAGCTGGGCACGACCACGCTCACGTTCCGAGTGGACGGCTAGGCACCTTGCCAGAATTCGTCCTCACCGTCGCCCGGTTCGGCTTTCTGATCCTGCTGTGGATCTTCGTGTTCACAGTGGTGGGAGTCATCCGAAAGGACCTTTTCGCCGGGGTCCGGTCCAAGAGCATCGTCGCCAGCCCGCGAGGCGTGGGTGGCGCGGTGATGCAGGGCCGGCCCGCGAAGGCGAAGCGTGGCAAGGCGGCCCGGCAGCTCGTCGTGACCGCCGGTCAGTTGGCCGGCACCAGGATCACGCTCGGTGAGGCTCAGATTACTATCGGACGGGCGGAGGACTCGACGCTGGTCATCACGGACGACTTCGCGTCGGCTCGACACGCCCGGCTCGTGCCGCGGGACGGCCAGTGGTTCGTAGAGGACCTCGGCTCGACGAACGGCACCTATCTCGATCGCGGTAAGGTCTCCGGACCTACTCCCGTCCCCCTTGGCGTGCCGATCCGGATCGGCCGCACTTCACTTGAGTTACGGCCATGACCCTGACCCTGCGCTACGCCGCCCAGAGCGACCGCGGTCTGATCCGAGACGGAAACCAAGACTCCGTCTACGCCGGACCGCGGCTCCTTGCCGTCGCCGACGGCATGGGCGGCATGGCCGCCGGTGACGTCGCCAGCAACATCGTCATCGCGGCCATGGCCCCGCTCGACGAGGACGTACCCGGCGATGCGCTGGTCGACGCCCTTCGTCATGCGGTCGGCACGGCCAACCAGACCCTGCGCGACACCGTCGACGCCAATCCGCACCTGGAGGGGATGGGCACCACGCTGACCGCGGTGCTCTTCTCCGGCAGCAAGATCGGCATGGTGCATATCGGCGACTCGCGCGCCTACATGCTGCGCCAGGGTGAGTTCTCCCAGATCACCAAGGACGACACCTACGTACAGATGCTGGTCGACGAGGGCCGGATCAGTCCGGAGGAGGCGAGCAGCCACCCGCAGCGGTCGCTGCTGACCCGCGCGCTCGACGGCCGGGACATCGACCCGGAGTACTCGGTACGCCAGGTGCTCAAGGGCGACCGCTACCTCATCTGCAGCGACGGCCTCTCGGGCGTCGTGAGCGCCGAGACCATCGACGAGAGCATGCGGGACATCCCGGATCCGCAGGTCTGCGTGGAGCGGCTTGTGCAGCTCGCGCTCCGCGGCGGCGGCCCCGACAACATCACCGTGGTGATCGCCGACGCGACCGACGCCGACATCATGGAGCAGGCCCCGATCGTCGGCGGCGCGGCCGCCCGCGACCGCGGCAACTCGACCGTGGCGGACGCCTCCAGCGCCGCGGCCCGCGCGGCTGCCCTGCAGTCACCGCCGCGGCCCGCGCAGCCCGAGGGCGCGGCCTATGACCGCGACGAGCCGGATCAGCCCCGGCAGCACCCGGTGCGCACCAGCCTGCTGGTTCTCCTGCTCCTCGGCGTGCTCGGCGGCGGCCTCTACCTGGGCTGGCAATACACCCAGAAGCAGTACTACGTCGGAGCCACCCCGCAGGGCCAGCTCGCGATCTTCCGCGGGGTGCCCGGTCAGATCGCCGGCCTCGACCTGTCGAGCGTCAACGAGACCAGCCCGGCCCGCCTGGACGACCTCACCCTGGTCGCGCAGGCCCGGGTCAAGGAGGGCATCCACGCGGACAGCCAGCCCGACGCCCGCCGCCGGCTGGCCGAGCTGACCAGCGATGAGCCGTCCAATCCCAACCTGAAGCCGATCTGCTCGCCGAGCAGCCCCGCGCCGACGGTCACGCAGCCGGTGAACCCGTCCGGCGTACCGTCCGCGGCAGGGAAGACCTCGTCTCCCGGCCGGAACACACCCTCCTCGGCGCCGGCGCTCGCGCCTGCCACCACGCCGGACGCCCTGCCTTCGGACTCTGCCCCGCCGGTCATCGACCCGGTCGGGTGCCGACCCGTCGACTGAGCGTCCGCCTTCCGAAGTCTGGGGACTCCTTCTTGACCGCGCCCGCCATCCCGGCTCCCACACCCGCTCCCACGGGTGAGCTGCCGCGTGTCCCGGGCCAGAAGACGGGGCGCAACGCGGAGCTCGGGCTGCTCGCCTTCGCGATGGCGATCGTCGCCGCCTACGGGGCGACCGTCGAGGCCAACCAGTTCGGCGAGATCACGCCGACCTTCTGGGTGCCGGCGGCGCTGCTGAGCGTGCTCTTCCTCGGTCTGCACCTGGTGGTCCGCTACGTGGCCCCGTACGCGGACCCGGTCCTGATCCCCGCCGTTGCGTTGATCAACGGCCTCGGCGTCGGTTTCCTGCGCCGCCTCGACGTCGCCAAGTCCATCGCCGACAAGGAGCCCGTGCCGGGCTTCTTCGCGGGCGTCGGCGGCCGCCAGCTCGCCTGGACGCTGGTGGCGGTGGTGCTGGCGGCGGTGCTGCTGCTGGTCGTGCGGGACCACAAGACCGTCTCGCGGTACGCGTACACGCTGGGCCTGGTCGGCATCGTGCTGGTGATGATCCCCGCGGTGCTGCCCAGCAGCCTCTCGGAGGTCAACGGCGCCAAGCTGTGGATCAAGATGGGCGCGTTCTCGATCCAGCCCGGCGAGTTCGCGAAGCTGGCCCTGGTCTCCTTCTTCGCCTACTACCTGGTCCGCAAGCGCGAGGTGCTCTCGCTGGCCAGCCGCCGCTTCCTCGGCATCGACTTCCCCCGCGGCCGCGACCTCGGTCCGGTCGTCACGGTGTGGCTGCTCTCGCTGCTGGTCCTGGTGTTCGAGAAGGACCTCGGCACGGCGCTGCTCTACTTCGGCCTGTTCGTCGTGACCCTCTACGTCGCCACGGAACGGGCCAGCTGGCTGATCATCGGCCTGGTTATGTTCTTCGGCGGCGTCTACGTGGCTTACCTGCTGGGTGCCGCGGTCGGCGGGCCGTTCGCCAACTTCTACGACCGCGCGACGGTCTGGCTGGACCCGTTCGCCGCGGAGAACTACGAGCGGGTCGGCGGCAGCTACCAGCTCGTGCAGGGCCTGCTCGGCCTCGGAACGGGCGGCCTGTTCGGCACCGGGCCGGGCGCCGGCTCGCCGGGCTTCGTGCCCGAGGTGCGCAACGACTTCATCTTCGCCGGCATGGGCGAGGAGATCGGCCTCTTCGGCCTCTCCGCCCTGCTGATCTGCTACCTGCTGATCGTCGAGCGCGGCCTGCGTGCGGCCCTCGGGGTACGCGACTCGTTCGGCAAGCTGGTCGCCGGTGGCCTCGCGTTCACCCTGGGTTTGCAGGTCTTCGTCATCCTTGGTGGCATCACCGGCCTCATCCCGCTGACCGGTCAGACCACGCCGTTCCTGTCCTCCGGCGGTTCGTCCCTGATGGCGAACTGGCTGCTGATCGCGATGCTGCTGCGGATCTCCGACGCCGCGCGCAGGCCCGCGACCAGCGGCCCGGCGGCGGTCGCCGGTGTACCGAAGCAACCGCCCGCCCAGCTGCACGGCGCCATGACGGAGGTGATCAAGCCGTGAACGCACCTCTGCGCAAGGCCGGTGTGGTCATCCTCGTGCTCTTCGGCCTCCTCTTCGCCAACCTGAACTGGGTGCAGGGCTACAAGGCCGACGAATACCGCACCAACGACTACAACGGCCGCGTCCGCGTCGCCGAGTACGAGGTGCCGCGCGGTGTCATCGAGGTCGGTGGCAAGGGGCTCGCGGAGAACAAGGCCACCGACGACACGCTGAAGTACCTGCGGGTGTACCCGGAGAAGAAGCTCTACGCGCCGATCATCGGCTACAAGCCGGTCAACATCGCCGAGGTCGGCATCGAGCGCAGCGAGAACGAGTTCCTCTCCGGCGCCAGCGACAAGCTCTTCGCCGACCGGGTCAGCGCGATGTTCACCGGCGACAACGCCGGCGGCGGCAACATCGTGCTGTCGGTCAAGCCCAAGGCACAGCAGACGGCCTACAAGCAGCTCACCGACAACGAGCGGGGCGCCAAGAAGGGCTCCGCGGTGGCGATCGATCCGCGCACCGGCGCGGTCCAGGCGCTCGTGTCGTTCCCGACCTTCGATCCGAATCCGCTGGTCAGTCACGACACCGAGGCGGCCGCGGCGGAGTACAAGAAGCTGAACGCCGACGAGGACAAGCCGCTGCTGAACCGCGCGCTGTCCGAGACGTACCCGCCCGGTTCCACCTTCAAGGTCATCATCTCGGCGGCCGCCCTGCAGGACGGCTACGAGAAGAGCACCGAGATCCCGGCCGGCTCGACCTACACCGCGCCCGGCTCCGGCGCCCCGATCAAGAACTCGGAGGCGGAGACCTGCCCCGGTGCGCAGGTCACGCTCGAGGAGGCGCTGACCGACAGCTGCAACACCGGCTTCGCGCAGCTCGGCGTCAAACTCGGCCGGGACAAGGTCGAGAAGGCCGCGCAGGCGTGGGGCTTCGAGCAGACCGACCTGACGGTCGGAAACCTGGAGGACGGCTCGGGCCTGCCCGTCGCGGCGAGCCGCACCGGCGACATGGCGAACCCGGACGGCAGCACCGACCAGGCCGCGCTCGCCCAGTCGTCGATCGGGCAGAAGGACGTCCGGATGACGACGATGCAGGGCGCGCTGATGGCGGCGACGGTCGCCAACGACGGCCGGCAGATGCGGCCGTACCTGGTGCAGCAGCAGCTCAGCCCCGATCGCCGGCCGATCTACAACGCCAGCCCGCAGACGCTGCGCACGCCGGTCGACAGCGACGTCGCGCGCGACCTGCAGGACATGATGGTCAGCGTCGTCGAGAACGGCACCGGCAAGGCGGCGCAGATCGACGGCTTCAAGGTCGGCGGCAAGACCGGCACGGCTCAGAACGCGGTCGGGGCGGACGACCACGGATGGTTCATCGGATTCGCCTACAACGACAAGGGTGAGGCGGTCTCGGCGGTCTGCGTCATGCTGGAGAACGTGCCCGGCGGTCACGCGAGCGCCGAGGCGGCCCGGATCGCCGGGCTCATCATGAAGGCCGCGGCGGGCCGGGGAGGGGACTGACATGATCAGCCCTGGGGTCACCCTCGGCGGCCGGTACCGCTTGGACGAGCGGATCGCCGGAGGGGGTATGGGCGACGTGTGGCGCGGCACCGACGAGGTGCTGGGCCGGACGGTCGCCGTGAAGATTCTGCTGCCGGCACTGCTGGACGAGCCCGGCTTCGCCGAGCGCTTCCGCGGCGAGGCGCGGACCATGGCCACCATCAACCACCCCGGCGTGGTCGACGTCTACGACTACGGCAGCGACCAGCAGCTCGCGTTCCTGGTCATGGAGTACGTCGAGGGCGACGCCCTCTCGCGCACCCTCAGCCGGGTCGGCCGGCTCACCCCGGCGCGCACGATGGCGCTGGTCGCCCAGGCCGCGGACGCGCTGCAGGCCGCGCACGCGAACGGCATCGTGCACCGCGACGTCAAGCCCGGCAACCTGCTGGTACGCCCGAACGGCACGCTGGTGCTCACCGACTTCGGCATCGCCCGGTCCGCCCTCGTCGGGCAGTTGACCGTGGCGGGCTCGGTGCTCGGCACGGCCTCGTACATCTCGCCGGAGCAGGCCTCGGGCGCGGTCGCCACGGCCGCCTCCGATGTCTACGCTCTCGGCGTGGTCGCGTACCAGTGCCTCTCCGGTCACCGGCCCTTCGACGGCTCGACGCCGATCGAGATCGCCATGAAGCACGTACGGGACACACCCCGGCCGCTGCCGGCCGACATCCCGCCGGCGGTCCGTGCGATCGTCCACCGGGCGCTGGCCAAGGACCCGGGCGCGCGCTGGCCCACCGCGTCGGCGATGGCCGCCGTCGCCCGGCAGGCCGCCTCCTCCCTGACCACACAGGTGCATCAGCCGGCCGTCAACGGCTCCGGCCAGGCCGGGCACCCGCAGTCGGGCGGCCCGGCGATGAACAGGCCGCAGTCCGGCGGGCCCGCGGTGGCGAACCGGCCGCACTCGGGCGCACCGGCCTCGGGCCCGCCCGGACATCCGGTCTCGGGCCAGGCACGGCCGCCGTATCCGCCGATCCCCCGCCCGGTCTCGGGTGGTCAGGCGCGCGGGGCGGCCTCGGTGCCGCCGGCCCAGCAGCCGTACCGGCATCCGTCGGCGCCGCCGATGCAGCACCACCCGATGCAGGGTGGCAAGCCCGAGGGGTCCGGCGGCCGGCAGGTGCTGATCGTGCTGGCGGTGGTCCTCGCACTGCTTGTCCTGCTCTGCGCGGGCGTCATCTCGTTCCTGCTCAAGCAGGGCAGTACCGGCGCGATCGGCGATCTCGCCGGGCAACGGGCGCCGGTGGCGTCGTACCGTCTTCTGAAGCAGGCTGCCGCTCCGCACAGCCTGAACCACGCAACCGAAGGACGACAGACGCTATGACGGCGCAGGCCCGCCTGCTCGGTGGCAGGTACCAGGTCGGCGAGCTGCTCGGCTATGGCGGTATGGCAGAGGTGCACAAGGGCCGTGACCTGCGCCTCGGCCGCGACGTGGCCATCAAGATGCTGCGCACCGACCTCGCCCGGGACGCGACCTTCCAGGAGCGGTTCCGCCGCGAGGCGCAGAACTCGGCGGCGCTGAACCACCCGGCGATCGTCGCCGTCTACGACACCGGCGAAGAGGTCTCGTCGACCGGCGAGAAGCTGCCGTTCATCGTCATGGAGTTCGTCAACGGCCGGACCCTCAAGGAGGTCCTCGCCGCCGAGCAGCGCATCCAGCCGCGCCGCGCCCTGGAGATGACCGCGGACATCTGCGCCGCGCTGGAGTTCAGCCACCGGCACGGCATCATCCACCGCGACATCAAGCCCGGCAACGTGATGATCACGCAGAACGGCCAGGTCAAGGTGATGGACTTCGGCATCGCGCGGGCCCTGGCCAGCGGTGCCACCACGATGACGCAGACCAGCGCCGTCATCGGCACGGCGCAGTACCTGTCGCCGGAGCAGGCCCGCGGCGAGTCCGTCGACGCCCGCTCCGACGTGTACGCCGCCGGTTGTGTGCTCTTCGAGCTCATGGTCGGGCACCCGCCGTTCGTCGGGGACAGCCCGGTCAGCGTCGCCTATCAGCACGTCCGTGAGGAACCGAAGGCGCCGAGCGACATCAACCGCGAGGTTCCGCCGGACGTCGACGCGATCGTGCTGAAGGCGCTGGCGAAGAACCCGCTGAACCGCTACCAGAGCGCGCAGGAGATGCGTGCCGACGCGCTGCGTGCGGTTTCGGGCCGCCCGGTGATGGCCACGCCGGTGATGTCCGAGGCCGAGACGATGGCGATGGCCGGCCCACCGATGCGTCAGCAGACGGCGATGACCCGGGCGATCCCGGCCGGAGGTCCGCGGCAACCGGAGCGCAGGACGTCCTCCTGGGTGATGGCGGTGCTCGCCGCGCTCGGTGTGCTGGCCGTCGTGGCACTGGGCATCGGCCTGACGCTGGCGAACAACGACAAGCCGGAGGAAGCGGCGACGCGGATCGTCCCGAAGGTGATCGGGCTGTCGGAGAGCAACGCCCGAAAGAAGCTCGCGGACGCGGGTTTCGACAACATGGCCGTCGGCGATTCCGAGGAGACCCAGGACTGCAAGGACGAGCCCGAGGTCGTGAAGCAGTCTCCGGACGAGAACTCGACGCTGCGAGTCGACCAGACCGTGACCGTGAACCTGTGCAGCAGCCCCAAGCTGACCCGGGTCCCGGGCGACCTTGTCGGCCGTAGCCGCGACGAGGCGGAGACCGCGCTCGAGGAGGCCAAACTCGACCCGACCTTCAAGGAGGTCAACAGCTCCGCGCCGGCCGGCCAGGTGCTGAAGGTCGAGAGCGCGGGCCAGCAGGTCGAGCCCGGCACCAAGATCACGGTGGAGATCTCGAGGGGCAACCTGTTCGAAGTGCCGTCGGTGGTGGGCGAGACCGAGGAAGTGGCCAGGGCCCTGCTCAAGAACGCCGGCTTCACCAACATCACCAGCCAGCCGTCGGACCAGGAGGGCACGCCGGGGACGGTGGTCGCGCAGACCCCGGACGCGCGGCAGAAGCGGTCCAAGAACACGACTATCACGCTGACCGTCATCGCCGAGCCGGACCCGGACGACACCGGCACGCCGGACCCGAGCGGTTCGCCCCCGCCGGGCGGCGACGGCGGCGGAGACGGCGACGGCGGCACGGTCGGTGGCCTGCTCGGCCGCTGATCCCCAGCCAGCTGACAGGAGGCCCGGACGCCACACGGCGGCCGGGCCTTTCGTCTTCGTGGAGCGCGGGAGGGGTCAGGCGGTCGCGAACGCCGAGCGGCGGCGGGTCTCCACCTCGGCGGCCAGCCCCGGCGCCCGCTCGAGCGCCTCCGGCAGGCCGCAGGAGGCCAGCCAGTTGGCCAGCATGGTGTGACCGCCCTCGGTCAGCACCGACTCCGGGTGGAACTGGACGCCCTCGATCGGCAGCGTCCGGTGGCGCATCGCCATGACCACGCCGGACTCGGTCCAGCCGGTGACCTCGATCTCGCCGGGGAGCGTCTCGGGCAGCACGGCCAGCGAGTGGTAGCGGGTCGCCGTGAACGGGTCCGGCAGGCCCGCGAGCACGCCCATGCCCTTGTGCCGCACCGCGGACGTCTTGCCGTGCAGCAACTCCGGTGCCCGGGTCACGGTGCCGCCGAACGCCGCACCGATCGCCTGATGACCCAGGCAGACACCGAACATCGGCAGCTTTCCCGCGTACTCGGTGATGACGTCCATCATGATGCCGGCGCGGTCCGGCGTACCCGGTCCGGGGGAGAGCAGGATCCCCGCGGCGCCGAAGCCGCCGACGTCGGCCACCGTGATCTCGTCGTTGCGCCGCACCTCGCATTCGGCGCCCAGCTGACCCAGGTACTGCACGAGGTTGAAGACGAACGAGTCGTAGTTGTCGATCACGAGGATGCGCACGGAGTCACCTAGCTGGCAGTCGGTTCGGGGTCGTTCGTGTGCTCGTTGTAGGGGATCTCGTCCGGTCCCAGGTCCGCCTCGTTGCCGGGCACCGCGTTCGGATCACGTCCGGCCGGGCCGCCCTGCTCGGTGCCCGTGCCCACCTGCACGTCGTCGAACGGCAGCAGGGGCGTCGCCCACGGGAAGACGACGTACCAGAGCAGCGCGCCGGCCATCACGACCAGCACGAGCGAGCCGGTCAGCCTGCCCCACATGCCGAAGGGCAGCTTGCGCCAGATCCAGGCATACATCGCGGCCCTCCCTACGCCTTCGACTTGTTCATCTCGTCCGGCTTGCCGGCCCCGGGCAGCGCGGCGTCGCGCTTGACCGTGTCGACGAGCTCGGCATGGACCACGAGTCGTTGGTAGTTGTTGAACTTCGGGTTGCAGGTGGTCAGCGTGAGCATCGCTTTGGTCGGCTTGGCGTTCGGCTTGCCGGGCACCGGCGCCACCACCTCGACGGCGGAGGGCTTCACGACCTCACTGCGGCTGACCTTGTAGACGTACCAGTTGGAGCGGGTCTCGACCCCGATCACGTCGCCGGGCCGCAACTCGTCCAGCCGCCAGAAGATCTTGCGAATCCGGTGGCCGGCCACCGAGAAGTTACCGACCTTCCCGGGATCGGCGGTGTCCGGGTAATGCCCGGGCGCGTACCGGATGTCCTGCGGTCGCACGCCGTTGACGACGACCCACTCCATGCCGAGCTTGGGGATGTAGAGGCGGCCGACCAGGTTCTTGCCGGGCGCGGCCGGTGCGGCCTTGGTCGGCCGAGAGGGTGCGACGGTCGGGTCGTTCCACTGGTCGTCGAGCTGGTTGGCGAGGGTGTCCTGCTCGTCCTCGACCTTGGCCGAGTTGCCGAACACCTGATAGCCGGCGAAGAGCAGCACGATCAACCCGAAGGTGATCATCAACTCGCCGGACACCCGCACGCCGGCCCGGATACGCGAGCCCAGTGTGGGGCGGGTCAACTCGGAGTACACGCTCTTGTAACCCTCGTCCGTCTGTTCCGGTCGCAGCTTTACCACTTTTTCCCCGCGCCGCGGCTTCTCGGCCTCGTCCTCGCCCGCTGGGGCGCCGGGATCGGCCGCTGCCGCGGCCGTGGCCGCGGCGACCGAGGCGGCGCCCTTGTCGCCGGGTCCGGGGGGCAACGGGGTGCGCACCGGGCTGCCCGGGTCCGATGCCGACCGGTTGCCGGCCTTGGGCCGGATGGACGGAAGCAGGCCCGTCGGAGCGTCGGCGGTGCGGATGATCGCGGTGGCCGAGGGGTCCTGACCCGGCTCGGCCGGCTCGTGGCCGCGGGTCGCGGGGTGCGGAATACCGCCCCGGCGACGGGCCGGGCCGCCCGGCTGGTCGTCGACCGGCGGCCGCGCACCGAACGCCGCGGCCGTGCGGTCGTCGTAGGCGGCACCGTCCCGGCGCGGCAGCCCGTCCCGGGAATCGTCGCGGCCGGCCGATCGGCGCTCGGCGGCATCGGCGCCGACGGCGTCGGGCAGCCGGCCGGAGGCGGCACCGGTCACGGCACCGTCGCCGGGGCTTCGCCGGCCGTAGCCACGTGCGTCGCCGCCCGGCGCGACGGGATCGGCGGCGACCGGAGCGCCGCCGCGAGGCGCGAACGCGTCCGATCGCGAGTCACCGCGAGGGGCGGGCCGAGGCACGCCGTCACGCCCGTAGGCCGGACCGGCGCCGTTCGGCATCGGCTCGAGGTGCGGCCGACGGTAGATGTCGGTGGGGTCGCGGTACGCGTCGTCGTCCCGGCCCGGGGTGAGCACGCGGCCGTCCGCGAGCGGCGGCTCGCCGCCCGGGCGTGCGTAGTCGTGCGGATCGACGCTGGTCCGTGCCCGGCCGTCGCCGGGCCGGGCCTCCCAAGCGGCCGGCGGGTGGCCGTTCGCCGCCCGGCCCTCGGCGGCGGAGGGCGCATCCGCGCCGGACCGGGCGAAACCGGCGTCCAGGGCCGAGCGCTCGTCGACGTCGGGAGAGGGACCGAATACGCCCGGCGAGGCCGGCGGTGCGGGATCGGACTGCCCGCCCGGTGGCTGCCGAGGCGCGGCCGGTGCGTCCCCGGCGGCGGAGGCGAAGAAGTCGAACGCATTGCCGGCGGGGGCCGGCGCGGGGCCGGGCTCGAACGGGGCGGCGGGCCCGGTTCGCGGGGCTACCGCCGCGGGCCCCGTTACTGCCGCGGCGGATCCGGCCTTCGCGGCGGCACGCGCGGCTGCGGCGGCCCGGGCGACCACCGGGTCGAGGCCCGGCCCGGCGGGGGAGTCCGTGACGATGACGGCGGTGTCGGCGGGTGAGGTGGCATCGCCGGAACCGGCCGGCGGCGGGCTTCCGCCCGAAATGGGCGGTCCCGCGGCGAGCGGCGAGGGCAAGGCCGCGGCCCCGTCGTGCCCGCCGGGCACCTCCAGCGGCCCGCCGGGCACGCCGTCCGGCGACGCGTCGGTGATCCGGGGGATGAAAGCCGTCTGCGCGTCACCGTCGGGTGCGCGATGCCGTCCGGAGTTCGCCGCGCCCTCCTGGGCGTCCGACGTTTCCATCACTCGGTGACCTCGGCGGATCGGAGGTCACTCGACCCGTCGTACGCCCGCACAGTCACGTTCCTCTCGACGGTTTCCTGATAGCCGAGGCCGAAATCGGCAACAGCAGCACGGAATTGTTGGACTCCTTCTGCGGACTCCAACGCCTGGTGCATCGCTGTGGGTTCGCCGATTGCCGTGATCTTGAAAGGCGGCGAGAAGACCTGGCCGTGAAGCAGCAGCGTGTTGCCGACACAGCGTACCGCGCTCGTGGAGATGACGCGGACATCCATGATCGACATTGCCTCGGCTCCACCGGCCCACAATGCGTTCACCACGGCCTGTACATCGCCCTGGTGAACGACCAGATCGTCATTCTCCGGCGCGTCCGTGCCGCCGCCGGTGGTGCGCTGCGGCGAGTCGTTGAGGCGGACCGTGAGGCCCGGGCCCCGGAGCGCGGTGAAGCCGGCGCCGGCGCGCATCGCGTCGGCGCGCTCGCGGGCGGATTTGACCGGCTCGTCGACGTCTGCGAGTTTCGCGGCGTCCTGGTCGACCGCTCCCCGCAGGTTGGCGGCACGTTCCTCGCGGTCTTCGAGCCGGGCCCGCTTGTCGGCGATAAGCTGGGCCAACTGGGGTCTACGGTCGTCGCGCAGTGCCGTGCCGTCGGCCGTCGTGGCCGAGGTGGTGAAGAGCAGGCCGGCCGCGAGCCCGATCAACGGGACCGCGATCGACCAGCCGCGCTGGCGCTGACTCGGCCTCCTCGGGCGCAGTCCACCGAGGGCTCGTCGCAGGACAAGTCGCCACGAGGGCGCCCCCGTGGTGTACTCCACGTCGGTTGTCCTCCCTCGGCTCGGCCGAAAAACCCACCGGCGGGTGCCTGTACGCGCGCCGCCTTGACTACGCTAGCTATCGAACAGTATTCGCCACGGGCAGCTTTCGGGGTCCCCCGGAGCCGCTCAGGGGTGGGTTGTTCACCACTTGTTGCCCTCAGGAGAGCGCCGTGCCGAAGTCACAGGTTCGCAAGAAGAAGGTCTACACCCCGCCGACGGACATCCGTCCGGCCGCGGCGGCGGCGTCAAAGAAGCCGAGTCCGGTCTGGCTGCCGATCACGGCGGTCGCCTTGATCGTTTTCGGCATCTCCTGGCTGGTGGTCTACTACCTCTCGGAGCAGCAGTACCCGGTCGAGGCCTGGAAGTACTGGAACCTCCTGGTCGGCTTCGGCTGCATGGTCGCCTCGCTGGGCATCCTGTCCCGCTGGCGCTAACCCGCGAGCGCGCCGCGAGGTCGCCCCTCAAGCGGTAACGTGATCTTCGTCTGATTTGTCCGGCAGCGCACCCCGCCGTCAGAACCGCGCGGGGTGCGCTTTCGGCTGAGCGACGGAAAAGTCGACCGGGTTGCCCGCGTGCAATCTGATTACTCGTGGGTAACATGGGCCGGCGAGTCAGCCGACCGAGGAGGCACAACGCACATGGGCACCGCGCAGATCATCGCCACCGTCATGGCGGGCGCCGTCACCCTCGTCGCCGTCGTCCTCGCCGTACGCGCGGTCATGGCGATGACCGCGGTGATCCGGCACGGCAAGGCCGACCCCGAGCGCTTCGGCGACAAGGCGACCCGGACGAAGACGATGCTGGTCGAGACGCTCGGCCACACCCGAATGCTCAAGTGGGGCGTCGTCGGCGCGGCGCACTGGTTCGTGATGATCGCGTTCCTGGTGCTGTCGCTGCTGGTCCTCGAGGCCTACTTCGAGGTGGTCAGCGCTGAGCTGGGTCTGCCGATCATCGGCCACTGGATGCTCTTCGGTCTCGCGACCGAGTGGATCGGCGTGTTCGGCACGATCGGCATCCTGGTGCTGATCGTGATCCGCCAGCTGAACAAGCCGGGTCGCGGCAAGGGCCTGTCCCGCTTCACCGGCTCCACGATGTGGCAGGCGTACTTCGTCGAGGCGATCATCATCGCCGTCCTGATCTGCGGCTTCCTGATCCGCGGCTTCAAGGTCGCCACCGACCACTTCGAGTACCCGCTCTGGGCGACCCCGGTCAGCCACGGCATCGGCGCGCTGCTCCCGGCCTGGGAGGACGGCGCCACCTGGACGGCCCTCGTCAAGATCCTGATCTCGATGAGCTGGCTGATCACCATCTCGCTGAACGTGACGATGGGCGTCGCCTGGCACCGCTTCCTCGCGTTCTTCAACATCTTCTTCAAGCGCAGCCCGGAGAAGCCCGCCGGCTCCGGCCTGGGTGCGCTGCGGCCGATGATGAGCGAGGGCAAGCCGCTCGACTTCGAGGAGGCCGACCCCGAGAAGGACCAGTTCGGCGTCGCCCAGGTCGAGCAGTTCACCTGGAAGGGTCTGCTCGACTTCTCGACCTGCACCGAGTGCGGTCGCTGCCAGTCGCAGTGCCCGGCCTGGAACACCGCCAAGCCGCTCTCGCCGAAGCTGATGATCCTGTCGCTGCGGGATCACGCGTACGCGAAGGCGCCGTACATGCTGGCCGGCGGCGGCAAGGACCTGACGGGCGAGGAGCAGGCCACCGAGGCGCAGCTCGCGCACCTGGACGTTCTCGCGCTGGCCGAGGGGAACCGGCCGCTGATCGGTACCGAGGCGGAGCAGGGCGTCATCGACCCGGACGTGCTCTGGTCCTGCACCACCTGCGGCGCCTGCGTCGAGCAGTGCCCGGTGGACATCGAGCACATCGACCACATCGTCGACATGCGCCGCTACCAGGTGCTGATCGAGTCGAGCTTCCCGGCCGAGGCCGGCGTCATGCTGCGCAACCTGGAGAACAAGGGCAACCCCTGGGGCGCGCCGCAGAACACCCGCGAGGACTGGACCAAGGGCCTGGACTTCGAGATCAAGCGGGTCGGCGAGGCCGACTTCGACTACCTCTTCTGGGTGGGCTGCGCGGGCGCGTTCGAGGACCGGGCCAAGAAGACCACCCGGGCGGTCGCGACGCTGCTGCACGAGGCCGGTGTCGACTTCGCCATCCTCGGCGAGGGCGAGACCTGCACGGGCGACCCGGCCCGCCGCATCGGCAACGAGTTCGTCTTCCAGATGCTGGCCCAGCAGAACGTGGAGACCCTGCAGGAGGCGAACGTCAAGCGGATCGTGGCGACCTGCCCGCACTGCTTCAACACCCTCGGCAACGAGTACGAGCAGCTCGGCCTCAAGGTCGAAGTCGTGCACCACACCCAGCTGCTGGCCCACCTGGTCGCCGAGGGCAAGCTGACCCCGGTCCAGCCGGTCGACGGCGGCGTGACGTACCACGACCCCTGCTACCTGGGCCGGCACAACCGCGTCTTCGAGGCGCCCCGCGAGGTTCTGGGCAGCGCGATCGCGGGCGGCCTCACCGAGATGCCGCGCAACTCCGAGCGGTCCTTCTGCTGCGGCGCCGGCGGCGCCCGCATGTGGATGGAGGAGAAGATCGGCAAGCGGATCAACGTGGAGCGCACCGAGGAGGCCCTGGCGACCGGCGCGAAGACGATCGCCGTCGGCTGCCCGTTCTGCTACACGATGATCGGCGACGGCGTGACCGGCAAGGGCGAGCAGGAGAACGTCGAGGTCGTCGACGTGGCCAGCGTCCTGCTCCGTTCGATCAAGGGCGACAAGGCTCCCGCCTAGGACGTCACGGCGGTCGCGCTGGTGGCCGCCACCACGGCGACGACGACGGCGGCCTGGATCTCCTCGATGGTCTTCTTGACCGCCGCGGCGGCCCAGGCGCCCTCCGAGATCTCCTTCAGCCGGGCCTTGACCAGCTTGCGGTCCAGGTCGCGGAAGATCTTGCGGTCCAGGCCGGTGGCGGCGACCAGGGCGCAGAGCGCGGCCGTGCGCGGCTCGACCGGCCCCGCCTCCGAAACGGCGGCGGCCAGCCGCTGCCGGGCGTCGGTCTCCGGCGCGGGCTCGACGCCGTCCGGAGCCGGATATCGCGTACGCGGAAAGACGAGCAGCACCCGGTCCTGTTCCCGGGTCAGCACGCCCTCGGCGACGAGCCGGTCGAGGGTGGGGCCGCGGGTGTCCTTGGCGAACTTCGCCACCCAGTGGCTGGGCCGCCGCGGCCTGCCGTCGGACACGAGCCGGTCGAGGGCCCGGTCGACCAGCTGATCGCCGGTCGGCGCCGGGTCCCGGACGACGACCTTCTTGTCCTCGACGTCCACCCGGCCGGCCAGGGCGAGCTCCAGCAGCAGTGACCCGCCCAGGCCGTTGTCGAGATGCACGCTGTCGATGTCCGCGACACCGTCGTCGCCGTACGCGAGCAACGCCAACTCCTCGGCAAGATTCATCCCCCGACCGTAACCCGCAGGCCATCGGGGCACCCGCCGAGCGGGCCGGCGCCGGCGCCGGCGGCACCGCGGCGCGGCCGGACCACGAGCACACGGGATGCGGGGCGTTCCGGCACAATGAGGGCCGAGGTGAACCGATCATGGACGGCCTGTTCCTCACCGCGGCGCTCCCGCTGGCCGCTTTCGCGCTTCTCACCGCCGGCAACGCGTTCTTCGTGGCCGCCGAGTTCGGGCTGGTCACCGTCGACCGGGTGGAGATCGGAAAGCGGGCCGACGCGGGTGACCGGCGCGCCCGTACGGTCCGGCACGCGCTGCACGAGCTCTCGTTCCAGCTCTCCGGCACCCAGCTCGGCATCACGCTCACGGCGCTGCTGACCGGCTACCTGGCCGAGCCGGCGCTGTCCCGGCTGTTCCGGCCGGCGATCGAGCCGATCGCCGGCGGCGCCACCGAGACCGTGACGCACGTGCTCGCGCTGGGCCTCGCCACCCTGGTGTCGATGCTCTTCGGCGAGCTCGTGCCCAAGAATGCGGCGCTGGCCCGCCCGATGCGGGTGGCCCTGGCGACCGCGGCGCCGCTGCGGGCGTTCTCCCGGCTCTTCAAATGGCTGATCGGCGCCCTCAACGGCTCGGCGAACTGGCTGGTCCGGCGCCTGGGCATCGAGCCGCAGGAGGAGCTCGCCAGCGCCCGCTCGCCCGAGGAGCTGGGCCTGCTCGCCGCGATCAGCGCCCGGGCCGGCGCGCTGCCGACCGAGACCGCGACGCTGCTGCGCCGCACCATCCGCTTCGGAGAGAAGCGCGCGGCCAAGGCGATGACCCCGCGCGTCGACGTGGTCGGCCTCAAGACCACCGCGAGCGTCGCCGACGTCATCGCGGTCTCGCGCGCGACCGGACACACCCGCTTCCCCGTGTACGAGTCGACGCTCGACCTGGTGGTCGGCGTGGTCGGCGTCTCGGACGCGCTCGGTGTTCCGCCCGAACGCCGGGCCGCGACGCCGGTGTCGTCGGTCGCCCGCGAGCCCGTCTACGTGCCGGAGAGCCTCCCCCTGGACAAGGTGCTGGCCGCGCTGCGGGCGGCCGACGCGGACCTGGCGATCGTCGTCGACGAGTACGGCGGCACCGACGGCGTGGTCACGGTCGAGGACCTGATCGAGGAGCTGGTCGGCGAGATCGCGGACGAGTACGACGTCGACTTCGCCGAGGCGGGCAGCGAGGAGCTGACCGTACCCGGCGGCGACAAGACGTACCTGGTCGACGGGCTGCTCCGCGAGGACGAGGTGGTCGAGCAGACCGGCTTCCGCCTGCCCGAGGGCCC
This sequence comes from Actinoplanes sp. NPDC049118, assembly GCF_040648555.1. Classification (NCBI taxonomy): domain Bacteria; kingdom Bacillati; phylum Actinomycetota; class Actinomycetes; order Micromonosporales; family Micromonosporaceae; genus Actinoplanes; species Actinoplanes sp. NPDC049118. The sequence continues at coordinate 129,680 of NZ_JBEZDY010000007.1, read as the reverse complement.
GTACGAGACGCTGGCCGGCTTCCTGCTCTCCCGGCTCGGGCACATCCCGGTCGCCGGGGAATCGATCGAGGACGCGGGCTGGGAGTTCACCGTCATGCAGGTCGACCGGCACCGCATCGAGCAGGTCCGGGTCGTCGCCCCGCCGGAGCCCGCCGATGACTGAACTGCTGATCACCGTCGTGTTCCTGCTCGGCAATGCGCTCTTCGTCGGCGGGGAGTTCGCGCTGATCGCCTCCCGGCGTACGGCGCTGGAGCCGCTTGCGGCGACGTCGCGGCGCGCACGCTGGGCACTCTCGGCGATGAACCAGATCCCGCTGATGATCGCGGGCGCCCAGCTGGGCATCACCGTCTGCTCGCTCGGCCTGGGCGCGATCGCCGAGCCGGCGCTCGCGCACGTGCTGGAGGGGCCGCTGACCGCGGCGGGCCTGCCGGAGCGCGCGCTTCACCCGGTCGCGTTCGTGATCGGCCTCGGCATCGTGGTGTTCCTGCACACGGTCGTCGGCGAGATGGTTCCGAAGAACATCACGCTGGCCGGGCCGGAGCGGTCGGCGCTCGTGCTCGGCCCGTTCATGCTGGCGTTCTGCACGGCCACCAAGCCGCTGCTCACCGCGATGCGCTGGGCGGCGCGGATGGTCCTCTCGCCGTGGAAGATCGAGGCGACCGAGGCGGTCAAGACGGTCTTCACCGCGGAGGAGCTCGCCGGCATGGTCACCCAGGCCCGGGCCGAGGGCCTGCTCGGCACCGAGCAGTACGCCCGGATCCACGCCGCGCTCGGCCTCAACGTCCGGACCGCCGCGGACACCCTGCAGCCCTGGTCGGGCGTGACGACGGTCGCCGACGACGCGTCGCCGGCCACCATCGAGGCGGTGGCGACCCGCAGCGGCCGGTCCCGCTTCCCCGTCGTGCAGCGCGAGACCCGGCGCGTGCTCGGGTTCGTGCACATCAAGGACGTCCTCGGGTACGCCGGAGCGCAGCGCAGCCTCCCGGTCCCCGCCGAGGTCATCCGTCCGCTGGCGGTGGTACCGCCGGACCGGACGCTGGCGGACCTGCTGCTGACGATGCGGCGCGACCGGCGGCACATCGTGCTCGTCAGCGACGGCCGCCATCCGCTGGGCGTGATCGCGCTCGACGATGTCCTGCACGCGGTGATCGGCGAACCTACTGCCCGAACGGCGGCGTAGGGTGCTTTTCGCCACATTTAACCCAAAACGGGGGGCGCATCCAGGCATCAATCGGGCGTTCCGGACAATAGTGGCATGTTCGACAACCGACGGTCACCGCGAGGCGCACGCCGGCGCGTCAGTCCCCTCGCCGCGCTGGTAGCGACCACCGCTCTCGGCGCCGGTCTGCTCATGGTCGCCCGCTTCTCCCCACCGAGCGACGCCGCGCCCCGAATCAGCCCGCAGTACTTAGCCCTCCAGCCCCGCCCGTCCGCGGGGGTGCTCACCGGCATCAACATCGGCTTCGGGGCATCGCCGCAACGCGGCGGCCAGGTCGGCGTCGCGGCGGCGCCGGTCGCGGTCCGGTACACCTTCGACGGCGGGATCCAACAACCGATCACGGACCTGGGCGGCGCGTTCGCGCTGCGCCCGCTCGCCCAGAACGGCGGAACGCTGAGCCTGGTACCGCAGGGCAACGGCCTCGCGGTCCAGTACCCGAACCGCTGCACCCTGCTCCGCGAGCGCCAGTGCCCGCGGGCGATCCTGGAGGGAACCCGCGACGACCGGCTCAACCCCGGAACCCGCCCGATGCAGTACGGCGCGTCGATCCTGATGACCCACGCAGACCTCTCGGACGGCGCGAACGTCTTCCAGAAGGGGTACTCGGTGGGCGGGACGAGCCAGTTCAAGCTCCAGGTCGACCACCGGATGGGCCACCCGAGCTGCGTGATCGCGGGCCGGACCCGGATCTACCGCGCGGAGCCGTTCATGGACGTGGCGGACGGCATGTGGCACAACCTGATGTGCGCCCGCAGCCGAAACCGCCTGACGACCATCGTGGACGGCGTCGAGCGGGCCTGGGTGCCGGTGCCGCCGACCCTGTCGATCGCGAACGCCGAGCCGCTGCGGGTGGGCGGCAAGGGCCCGAACATGGGCAACGACCAATTCGCCGGCCGGGTCGACGACGTCTACCTGACCATCAACTGACCGGGGGGTCTGCCGGGTTTCGAGGGAGCACGGACCTGGCAGGGTGGGGGTGGCCGCTCATGAGCCGCCAGGCGATTGGCCGCCCCCGCCCGGTCTCGGCGGGAGCGACGGTCAGATCCATGCAACCAGGCACGACATCATGCCGTTGATCCTGACCCTTGGGTCTCAGCTGGTCGGCCAGGTGCGGAAGTTGTGGTGGCTGCGGCTCGGGGTCGGGCCGCGCTGGCCCTGGTAGCGGGAGCCGTAGACCGCCGAGCCGTACGGGTGTTCCGCCGGGGACGACAGGCGGAAGATGCAGAGCTGGCCGATCTTCATGCCCGGCCAGAGCTTGATCGGCAGGTTGGCCACGTTGGAGAGCTCCAGCGTGACGTGCCCGGAAAAGCCCGGGTCGATGAAGCCCGCCGTCGAGTGCGTCAGCAGGCCGAGGCGGCCCAGGCTGCTCTTGCCCTCGAGCCGGCCGGCGAGCTGGTCGCCGAGCGTGATCACCTCGAGGGTCGAGGCCAGCACGAACTCGCCCGGGTGCAACACGAACGGCTGACCGTCGGAGACCTCCACCGCGGCGGTCAGGTCGTCCTGCTGCTCGGCCGGGTCGATGTGCGTGTACAGATGGTTGTTGAACACGCGGAAGAAGCGGTCCAGCCGGACGTCGATGCTGGACGGCTGCATCAGCTCCGGCTCGAACGGCTCGAGAGCGAGGTTTTCCGACTTGATCTCGGAGACCAGGTCACGGTCGGACAGCAGCATCGCAACACCATACCGACCGGCTTTAAGATGCGCGTTCAGTGGTCGTCTCGTACATATGTTCGATATCATGGTCGCATGGCTTCCTGGTCCGAATTCGCCGCCGCCGAGCCCGAGCTCGCCTCGGCCGTCCGCGCGCTGCTCCAGCAGTACGGTCCCGGCATGGGCTACCTGGCCACGGTCCGTGCCGACGGCGGCCCGCGCGTGCACCCGGTCTCCCCGGTCGTCACCGATGAGGGGCTCTACTGCTTCGTCGTCGACTCGGCGAAACGCCGTGACCTGGAGCGCGACGGGCGCTACGCCCTGCATTCGTACCCGCCGGAGGAGAGCGACGACGAGGCCTATGTGGCCGGTCGCGCCCGCCCGGTGACGGACCCGGCGGTGATCGCCCGCCTCGCCGACGCCCTGCGCGCCTCGCCCATGGTCGACTGGCGCCTCTTCGAGTTCGACATCGAAACGGCAATGGTCCGCCGGCACGGACCGGGCGGCGCACTCCCGCTGGCGATGACCCAGCGCCACCCACCAATCACCCAAACGTGGCACGACCTGGCGACGAGCTTAGCCCGCCCACTGGTCGCAGCCACCAGATCGTAGGCACCGGCCGGACACCGCGTTCTGCGTCCGCGGGGCGCTGCCAGGCCTGGAGGGAGCTGGGCCGCGCCGCGTCCGGCCGGTGCCTGCTACGGGGCGGCTACGCCACGAAACCCCTTCATCGGGTACAGTGGTGCCGCTCGCGGGTGTAGTTCAATGGCAGAACATCAGCTTCCCAAGCTGACAGTGCGGGTTCGATTCCCGTCACCCGCTCGTCGTTGGGAGCCCCTGTCCGCGAAGTGCGCGGACCTGGGGCTCCTCGCATTCCTGCCTGGGGGGCGACCCCCCAGACCCCCACGGTGCGGTGGCCGCTCAGCGCGAGCCGGTATCGGGTCGCGGGCCATTAGCGGGTCGACCACTTGTCTCGGCAGTTGACTTGCCGGTTGGCTCCGGGCTCCAGTTCTCAAGCTGACAGTGCGGGTTTGATTCCCGTCACCCGCTCGTCTCCGGGAGCCCCTGTCCGCGAAGTGTGCGGACCTGGGGCTCCTCGCATTCCTGCCTGGGGGGCGACCCCCCAGACCCCCACTGTGCGGTGGCCGCTCAGCGCGGGCCGGTATCGGGTCGCGGGCCATTAGCGGGTCGACCACTTGTCTCGGCAGTCGACTTGCCGGTTGGCTCCGGGCTCCAGTTCTCAAGCTGACAGTGCGGGTTTGATTCCCGTCACCCGCTCGTCTCCGGGAGCCCCTTGTCCGCGAAGTGTGCGGACCTGGGGCTCCTCGCATTCCTGCCTGGGGAGCGACCCCCCAGACCCCCACGGTGCGGTGGGCGCTCAACGCGGGCCGGTATCGGTCGTGGGCCATCAGTGGGCAAGGCCGTGTTTCGTAGGGCGTGGCAGACAAGCTTGCCGTCCGATACGAAGCCACCCTCACCGCCGCTGCCATCAACCAATGGCTCCGAGCCCTACGAAACATTGCCTTGGGCCATTTCCTCGACGCGCGTTTCAGAAATGTCGTCGGATGCCGAACGGGGTCAGCTCCGAATCCCAGCCGAGAAACAGGTTCGTCACTCCGCGCACGGTTCGGAACGAGTAGCCCGGCGGCACCTGGACAGGCGATTGCGGCCCTATCGCGAGCCCCTCGGCTCCGCGCGTGAACACGAGAAAGCCTCCTCCGCGATGCCCGTCCAGGTCGGTGATGTGAACGGTGGGGCAGGACCAGCGCGGCCCGGCCCGCTCGATGACCGCTAGCCGATCATGAGTGCGCACCAGATAGGCGATCTCCTGGTGGTACTTGGCCGGCAGGTAGCCCAGGTCACGGCCGTACACGGTACCCGGCGCGCCGTTGTTGAACTGCCAGACGTCGGGCAGCACGGCGATGGGCCCCACGGTGACGTACTGCGCGTCGGTCGGCACCAGGGAGGCCACCGTGTCGGACCTGGCCATTTCCGGCAAGGCGGCCATCTGCCCGAAGAAGCGCTTGAAGAACCCTGCGATATCCATCGCTTCCCTTTGCCTTGTCCTTGGCGGCCAAATCATGCCAGCCGATCGTGGCCGGCGCGTTCTGCTAAACCACGGTGAAAGGGTATGCTGGCGAGTTGCCGCAGCCGATCTGATCCACGATCACAGCCCCGTTTCGCATATCCGCCGTGGCAGACGCTGTATTGGATTTCCGGCGCTGGCAGTCCCAACGGCATCACCCCACCAGCTGACAATGCCTGAGCCCGGAGAGCCAAGAGCCGGACGGTGATGGTCGTTGATAGTCTCGGCGCCGTCCCCTGCCCTGGGCGGGGGATACTCATCGATACGGGGGAGGGGTGCGATGCGTCGCATCGTATTGTCGAGCGTGACCGCGCTCGCCGTGGGGGCCACTGTGGTGGTCGCCGCACCGGGAGCATGGGCGGACGAGCCGCCAGGCACACTTCGGGTCACATTGGCCTATGACGGCGCGGAAGCCAACGACTCCAGCGACTTTCCTGCCGTCTCCGGAGACGGCAGGTTCGTCGCCTTCGGCTCCAATGCCATCAACATCGTCCAGCGAGACCTCAATAACGCGCACGACATCTTCGTCCGAGATCTGAGCACCGGAGTCAACACCCGGGTCAGCGTGGCCACCGACGGCACCGCGGCCAACGCCGCCAGCTACGGCGCCGCCCTGTCCCACGACGGCAGGTTTGTCGCCTTCTACTCGTCCGCCAGCAACCTGGTGCAGGGTGACACCAACAAGGTCGCCGACGTCTTCGTGCACGACCGGCAGGCCGGCACCACGAGCCGGGTGAGCGTGGCCACGGACGGCACCGAGGGCAATGGCCCGAGCCAGAATCCAGGGCTGTCCGCCGACGGCCGGTGGGTCACGTTCAGTACGACCGCGACAAATCTCGCCCCGGGCGCCGTCGGCCCGAAGTCCAAGGTGCTCCTGCACGACCGGGAAACCGGTACCACCGCTGAGGTCAGCGTCCGGCCCGACGGCACGTCCGGTACCGAGGACAGCAGCCTGCCGAGGATCTCGGCCGATGGCCGGTACGTCAGCTTCGTCTCCTCCGACCGGCAGATCGTTCCCTCGCCGCGTTTCATCGCCATGAACGCGTACGTGCGCGACTTGCAGTCCGGCACCACCGTTCGGGTCAACGCGACATCGCTGTCGAGCCTCGGCTACGCGATCCCGAAAGTGGGAACCCCCGTGACGGTGTCCCCGGACGGCCGGTACGCGACCCTCCTCACGGACAGTGTCATGGTCCCCGAGGACACCAACCGCGTCACCGACGCTTACCGTGTCGAGCTGGCGACCGGCACGGTGACCCGAGTCAGTGTGGGAGTTGACGGCGTCCAGGGTGACAAAGCCAGCGGCCTCCTCATCACCGGCGCGTCGATGTCTGCCGACGGCCGGTACATCGCCTTCGACAGCGAGGCGACGAACTTTGTAGCCGGCGACACCAATGGCGTGCGCGACATCTTCGTCCGCGACACGGTGGACGGCACCACCACCCTCGTCAGCGCCGGCGGCGCACCGAACACCCGACCCTCCTACTACCCAGCGATCTCGGCGGACGGCAGCGTCGTGGTGTTCACCACCGACGGAGCGTTGACCGTCGACGACACGAACCTCCGCAGCGACGTCTACCTGCATCGTCTGCGCTGAACCACGAGCCGTCCCGCACAGATGCCCCATCGCCGGTCGTCGGCGGTGGGGCATCCGTCGTCCTCTACATCGCGGCGGAGACGGAGCTTCGATTGAAGCTGGCTTGCTGTCGCCGTGCCATTGACATGCCATTGGTCCAGGCGTCGTTGGGCTACTCCAGGCAACTCCCGCTCCACATACGGAAGCCCGGTCAGGACGATGTCCCGCCAGAGCCTCCGTATTGCTGGGTCATGTTGAAACAGGGATGGGTCATTAGCTCGCCTCAGCGGCCCCGCCGAAGTGCGCGCCCAGGTTTGAGGCCGAGGTCCTACTCCTTCATCTCCGCGTAGAAGCCGCCTTCTCCGTCGGTGATCCTCAGCTCGCCGGACGCCGGCAGGGTCAGGAACCCGCAGCCTCGAGCCCATTCGCGCCCACTCTCGCCCCGCTCTAGATGGCAGAGGAGGTGTGCGCCTTCCTTGGCGGGTAGGACGAACTCGCCGTCATCGTCGAGGGAGGCGACCACGCCGCCGGCCTGGGTCACCTGGTCACGACTGACTCGCGCAGATACGTCCTTCGGGTTCTGGTTGTCGATGGGGTCGTTGCCGGTGGTGCTCCACAGGCCGTCGACGGCTGTGGCCGGTACGGCGATGATCCAGCCCTCGTCGATCGGCGACTCGCCGCGCCCGGTGTCGTCCAGGGCGACGGCCGTGCCGGTCAGGCCGTCGGCGGGCGGGTCGGTGCATGCGGCCAGCAGCGGTGCGAGCAGGAGCATTGCTGCCCGCACCGCTACGGATGTCCGGGATCGGGGCCGGCTCATTTCAGCGTGAACTCCGCTTCGTACGTGGACCCGTCGACCAGGGTGATCCGGAAGACCTGGGTGGTTGCCGCCCATGTCTTCGGAGTCTGCACGTTGAGGTGCCAGTGCGGACCGGACTTGACCATCTTGTAGCTCGCCCCGTCGGTCAGGAACCTGGCCGACTTGACGGTGCCGGCGTTCACGCCCCGGCCCGAGATCGACCACTTGAGCGGGATGGTGCTGCCGACCTTGACGCTGGTCGGCCCCGTGGTCGCCATCGGCGCCTTGGCGACGAGCGGGATGGCCCGTGCTCCGGGAGTAGCGGAAGCCCTTGCTGTCGGCGAAGACGAAGGGAGGCCCCATGGCCAGGCTCGGCGACGCGGCGGCCGCACCGATCGGCGTGGCGCTCGCGCCGGTCGGCTCAGCCTCGCACCAAGGCGATGATCAGTCCGGTGACGGCGCTGATGAAGGCGGCCAGCGCTAGCAGGAGTCCCCGTACGGCGTGGATGCCACGAATCACTCTAGGTGAAACTGGCCGTGACGCTTCGTTGTCCGGGGCGGATGGCCTTGTTACGGTCATGGCGATGCCTTCCTCGGGTTCTAGCGGATTCCTGGGCGGGTGATCTGAAACGGCATCCGTGGCTAGACGGGTGCCGTTTCGCAGTTGCAGGTCCAATCGCGACCGACGGCCGATCGGACTTATGTCGATAACCGTACGTGTCAGACCCCATACGGAAGCAAGGCTGAACGGGGGAAGGAGTGGGGATGAATGCCGCATTCACGCGCGATCACTTTCGGCTGATGGTGCATCCCTAGGAAATGCTCGATAGCTGGAGGTCGTCGCCATCGACGGCCCGCGTCGCCGTGCGCCTGTCCGGGATGTCGATATGTCGCGCTTGTGGCCCTGTTCAGCCGTTCGGCTGAGCGCAGCGACGCGACGGTCCCGTACCCTTCCGATCGAAAGATTCATGATCTTGGTGCGGGGGCCTTCGTGCGCGTCATCTCTTCCTGCCTGGTCGCGACGCTGGCGGTTGCGGGGCTTTCCACTCCCGCGGCCGCGGCGGACGCCGATCCGGTCCGCCTCGACGTCGGCCTCACCGGGCTCGCCGACTCCGCCGCCGTGGTCGCCGCGCTCGGCGCCGACGTGCTGGACAGCGACCCGGTGCCGGGCCTCGACGCCATCACCGTCGACGTGCCGGCCGACCGCAGCGCCGCGGTCCGCGCCGCGCTCGCGGCACGGACGGACGTTCGCTATGCGGAGGTCGGCGGCCTGGTCCTGCCCTATGCCGACCCGTACGACAAGGCGAACCTGACCCGGCTGAACTGGATGTCGATCCCGGGCGCCCGGGAGGTGACGACCGGCAGCGACGACATCGTCGTCGCGGTGGTGGACAGCGGGGTGACTCCGAACGCGGACCTCGGCGCGGACCGGCTCACCGCCGGCTACGACTTCGTCGACGGCGACGCCGATCCGGCGGACGGCGGCAGCCACGGCACGCTCCTGGCGAACCTCATCGCGGCACCGGCGAACGGTGTCGGGTTCACCGGCATCTGCCCGCGGTGCCGGATCATGCCGGTCCGGGTGCTGCGGAATCCGGCGAGCGGCACCGCCACGGGTTCGACCGCGAACCTCGCGGCCGGCATCGTCTGGGCGGCCGACCACGGCGCGCAGATCATCAACCTGTCGCTCGGCACCGTGGCCGACAGCCCGTTGCTGCGGGACGCGATCCAACACGCGGTCCGGAAGAACGCGTTCGTGGTCGGCGCCTCGGGCAACGACCCCGGGTCCGCCCGGCACTACCCGGCGGCCATCGACGAGGTCCTGGCCGTGGGCGTGGTCGGCGGACAGGCCCGGAACAGCCCGACCGACCGGTGGATCGACGTGCGGGCCTTCAACGGCATCGCCGCGATGGACCCGCTGGGCCGGCCGATCGTATCGGGTCAGTCCTCCGCGGCAGCGGCCGCGACTTCCGGCATCGCGGCGCTGGTGCTGGCGGCGAACCCGACATTCTCCCCGTCCGAGATCAGGCACGCCATCACCGACTCGGCGACGCTCCTCTCGAAGACCCAGTACTCCTTCGATCCTCGTGTCGTGGACGCGCTCGGCGCCGTGACCGGTGTGGACCGGAGCGACCAGGAGCCGCCCAGGTTCGTCTCGCTCGGTGTGGACGGGGGTCGGCTGGTGGGCAAGACGGGGCTCCTGATCTCACCCACCATCTCCGACAATGTCGCCGTGGCCCGGGTCGAATTCCTCCTGGACGGCAAGGTCGTCCAGGCAACGGAGGCGGCTGACACACCTACGCCCGCCTATGTCCGGGTGTCCCCGCCGCTCGACTTCGTCGGTGAGGTCGAGTTCGCCGTCCGGGCATACGACCACAGCGGCAACGTGGCCACGGAGCAGGCGACCCTGCGGTTCGACGGTCGCGCGCCGCGTGGGTCCATCGTCTCGCCGGCGCCGGGAACCCTGACCCGGGGCCCGGTGGACGTGGTCTTCTCCTCGCCGGACAAGGACCTGGACTACGTCCACCTCGACGGCGCGCCCATGACGCAGGTGCCCGGCACGGACCTGTGGAAGGCACGGATGACTCTGACACGGTCCTCGGACGTCATCGTCTTCGCCGCGGACGAGGCCTGGAACAACTCCGAGTGGCGGGTGCCGGTCGTGGTGGACAACGCCGGCCCGACGGCGTCCGCGGTCAGCCCGGCGGCGAACACGCGGGTGCGTGGCACCTTCACCAGCACCCTGAGCGGCGCCGGTGATCCCTCCGGCATCGCCAAGGCAGAGCTCTGGGCGAACGACAGGTTCGTCTGGCAGGACACCGTCGCGCCCTACTCCCTGAAGGTCAACACCGGGTCGTTCTCCGGGAACGTCAAGCTGATCTGGAGGCTGACGGACAAGCTCGGCAACACCCGCTACTACACCCGTACCGTCGTCGCGGACAACAAGGCTCCGACGGTGTCGATCACGAAGGCGCCGAAGAACAAGGCCAAGGTCTCGGGCACCGTCAAGGTCTACGTCAAGGCCTCCGACGCGAGCGGCATCGCCCGGGTCGAGCTGATCGTCAACGGCAAGGTCGTGGCCAAGGACACCAAGACCGCGTACGTGCTGAGCATCGACTCGAAGACACAGCCGAAGACGATGAAGGTGACGGTCCGGGCGTACGACAAGCTCGGCAACGTCAAGTACACGAGCGAACGCACCTGGTACCGGAGGTAGATACTCAGCGTGGTCACAGCCGCACTGTCGCACGATGTCGGGCATGCGAGCGGTGATGTTCCACGCGTACGGTCCGCCCGATGTGCTCACTCAGGCGGACCTGCCGACGCCGGTGCCCCGGGGCGACCAGGTGCTGATCCGGGTGCACGCCACCACGGTCACCTCCGCCGAGTGCGGGATGCGGCGGGGCGAGCCCCGGTGGGGGCGGGTCATCCTCGGGCCTCGCCGCCCGCGCCGGGGCATCCGGGTGCTCGGGCTGGAGTTCGCCGGGCAGGTAGCGGCCGTCGGGCCGGCGGCGCGGAGGTACCAGGCCGGCGACCGGGTCTTCGGGTTCACCGGCTTCTCCGTCGGGGCGAACGCCGAATACAAATGCCTGTCCGAGCGGGCCTCGTTCACCACGATGCCGCCGAACGTCACCTACGCGCAGGCCGCGGCCACCGTCGACGGGTTCACCACCGCCTGGTACTTCCTGCGTGAGCTGGCCCGGGTCCGGCCCGGGCAGCGGGTGCTGGTCATCGGCGGTTCGGGCAGCATCGGTACGTACGCCGTCCAGCTCGCCAAGCAGGCCGGTGCCGTGGTCCACGCCGTGTGCAGCGGCCGGAACGCGAAGCTCGTCGAGTCGCTCGGCGCGGACCGGGTCTTCGACTACACGGTCGAGGACTTCACCACCGGCGGGGAGCGGTACGACGCGGTCTTCGACACCGTGGGCCGCAGCTCGTTCGCCCGCTGCCGGCCGGTGCTGGCGCCGCGGGGCTGTTACCTGCCGACGACCGGCCTGGTGAACAACGTCCTGGCGCTGCGTACCGCGATCACCGGCGGGCCGCGGGTCCGGACCGGGATGTCGGTGCGCAAGCACGCGGCCCTGGCCGAACTGCGCGAGCTGATCGGGCAGGACCGGCTCCGGATCGTGATCGACCGCAGCTATCCGCTGGCGGAGATCGTCGAGGCGCACCGGTACGTCGACAGCGGACACAAGATCGGCAACGTCGTGATCAACGTCGTGGACGTGCCACCCGCACGCCCATGATTGCGATCGTAGGATCGCGGTGAGCTTTCCGCGGCTGAGAGGAACACCACCGTGTACCTGATGATCTCGACCTATCTCGCGCCCCTCGACCAGGTCGATCAGGCTCGGGACGCGCACCTCGCCTTCGTCGACGACCTCGAGCGGGCCGGTGTGCTCGTGTCCGCCGGCCGGCAGGATCCGCCCGTCGGGGGCGTCATCCTCCTCGACGTCGACACCGAGGCCGAGGCGCGCGAGCTGATGGCGCCCGACCCCTACCTGCTGCAGGGCCTCGCCGAGTACGCGGCCACGAGCTGGAAGCCGACCCGCGGCGCCCTCGCGGACTGGAAGGGCTAGACGGCGGCGACCAGGCAGGCCCAGGGAGCCGGCCACCGAGGTGCGGCGGCCGGTCTCCTCCCGGCATGCTCAGTTGGCCCGGTGCTCCACGTGCCCCTCGGGGCCGGGGAACACGAGCGCCTCATGGTCGGTGTCCAGCCAGCGGACCCGGTACGGAGGCGTGCCGTCGGGGTGCGGGACCTCGACGATGTCGCCGACCCGCTGGGGGTCGCCGACGTGGATGCCCTTCAGGACGAGCCGGTCTCCGGTGTGCGCGATCATCGTTCCTCCCGTCTGGGTCGGGGCCCAAGGGCCCGTTGGGTCGCGGTCGCGCCCAAGCTCAGCATCGCCGTGGGCGCCCGAACCCGCCAGGGTCGTTATTTCACGTTTCGCCCCGGCGCCCGGCCGCTCGCATCGTCCGCCCGCACAGCCGTCGCCGCTGCGGAGGTGATCCACCTCGGTGGCGACGAGGTGTGCGCGGCACTCCCGCGGTCAGAAACCACCATCGCACAGTTGGGGCCGCCGCCACCGATGGTCGGCCGATTCCATGGGTGACGGCCGGCGGCGCCGGCCCGGCGGATCCGGGGACGGCCTCGGCGGGCACCGCACCAGCCACCGTGGACCTCGGCGGCGCCCTCAGGCCCGGTGGGAGCGGAGCCGGCCGGCCTGACCGGCGATCGTGTTGATCAGCAGGGTGTTGAGCAGGGCGCCGGCGGCCACACTCAGCCAGAGCATGGCGACGGCCAGCCAGCCGTCGCCGAGCAGGAAGAAGGGCGCGAAGATCACCGATACCGGCGCGGTGAGGCCGATGAGATAGATCGCCGCGGTGGTCGGCTCGTGGTTGCCGGTGGCGAGGTTGCCGCCGATCAGGACGGCCGCGGCCACCGCGACGGCGAAGAGATAGCCGCGGGTCGCCCAGTTGCCGAAGAAGAACTGCGTCATGCGCTCCATCGTGGTGAGAGCGGGGGTGCCGCTCCTGAGTAGTGCTACTCAGCGCGTGCGGGTGCTCAGCTCAGATCGGCGCCGGTGAGCAGTCCCCGGATGCGCAGCTCGGCCGAGACCGCCGGGTCGCACTCGTCGACGATGACCGCGGTACCGACGGCCTTCGCGCCCAGCGATTCGACCAGGGCGTAGAGGCCGCGGGCCTGCGCGCCGGTGGCGGCCCAGTCGTCCACGACCAGGATCCGGTCGTCCGGTCCGATCAGCCGGCTGCGCAGTCCGAGGTGCTGCTGATCACCGCGGTGATCGGCCGGTACCGCCGCCCAGGTCATCGGCTCGGCGATCGGCCGCCGTGCCCCCGCCCGGTACGCCTCCACGAATCCGACCCCGAGCGCGCGGGCGACCAGCGGGCCGACGAGGAACCCGGTGACCTCCGGCGAGACCACGACGGTCGGCTCGGCGTCCGCGAAAAGGGCAGCGAGCCCGGGACCGAGCCCGTCGAGCACCAGCGGGTCGCGCCACCAGCCGGAGCGGTCGCTGACGAGCAGATCGGTGTCCGGACCGGGGTCTGTCCAACGGAATCCGGCGCGAAGCCGGCCGCGCAGGTCTGAAGCCACACCTCATCGTGTCATCGCGGGTGTGGTTCTCCGGCGACGAGTGGGCAGAACCCGCTCAGACTAGGGGTCAAGTTGATGCAGCCGCCCATGTCGATCAGGCATGCTGTTCGGCGTACCCATGCCTATTCTCCCGGCGGGCCGCCGCCCGCTCAGCCCAGGATCCCGCGCCGGCCTCGGCGCGGCCCTCGCGCTGCTCGTCGTCGTGTCGGGGGTGGAGCTGGCCGACGGTCCTCAGGTGAACTTCGTCGGGCTGTTCGCGGCGGCGCCGTTCCTGGCCGCCGTGTTCGCGTACTGGCAGGTGGTGTTCGTCGTCGGCGCGCTCGCGACGGTCGTCGGCGTGGTCTTCGCCGGGCGCGACGAGCACTTCGACACCGTCGGCATGGTCAACCTCGTCGGCATCATGCTGGCCACGGGCATCGCGGCCGCGGTCGCCACCGTCCGGCAGCGCCAGGCCAACCGGATCGCCGAGCTGCTGCGCCTGGCGGCGGTCGCACAGCAGGCCGTGCTGCGCCCGCTCGGCCCGCAGGTAGGCAACCTCGCGGTGGCGGGCCGCTACATCTCGGCGTCCGCGGCGGCGGACATCGGTGGAGACCTCTACGAGGCCCTCGACACCCCGTACGGGGTACGGATCATCATCGGCGACGTGCGCGGGAAGGGCCTCGACGCGGTACGGCTGGCGAGCATCGTGCTGGGCTCGTACCGGCATGTCGCCTTCGAACGGGCGGATCTGCGGGCGATAGTCACCGACCTGGACCGGGCCGTGGCCCGCAGCGTCGGCGACGAGGACTTCGTGACCGCTGCCCTGGTCGAGGAGCGCGGCGGCACGCTCACCATCGTCAATTGTGGACATCCGGCCCCGCTGCTGCTGCGGCGTGGTCAGGTCATCGCGCTGGACCCGCCGGCTCCGGCGCCCCCGCTGGGGTTCATGCCGGTGGCCCGGCCCCGGGTGGAGCGGCTCGAGCCGGGAGACCGGCTGCTGCTCTTCACGGACGGCCTGGGCGAGGCGCGGCGTGAGGGCGAGTTCTTTCCTACGGCCGACCGGGCGTGGCGGCTGCTGGGCCACGGTACGGTCGGCGACGGCCTGGCGTCGCTCGAGACCGCACTTGTCGACTGGGTGCACGGGCAGCTCGAGGACGACATCGCCCTGGTGCTGCTCGAGTACGGCGGACCCGACGGCAGCGCGGCAGTGGGGATGCCGAGCTGGGAAGTCGGCGCGGCCGGCAGCTAGTTCAGGTCGTCCTCGGGCTCTTCGGTCGCGGGCGAGTCCTCGGGGGCGGGAACGGGCGCCGGGATCACGGTGACCGCGGCCCGGGCGGCGACGGGCTCCGGCTGCCGGTGCCGCCCCACATAGTGGCGCGGCTGGTCCGCCTGGCGAGGCTCCGGAATCAGACTCTTGATCGTGGCGAACATGACGACCTCCCCGGGTCTGGCGTACGCGTCCTCCTGTACATCCGGAGCAACGACCCGCTGAGCTCGTCGATACGTGTATGCGGCGCGGCGACTTGCAAATGACCGAACGGTTGTCCCGTTTCCCACCCGATCGGAGACGTTTGACCCCCAACCCGACGGACAACGAATGATCGGACGTGACTTGTCGGTACCTACCCGCGGGTAATACAGTGTTGGTTACTGACGGGTAACTCGCGTCCGGAGGGCGGGGCCAAAACGACATGAGCCACTACAAGAGCAACCTGCGCGACCTCGAGTTCAACCTCTTCGAGGTCTTCGGGGCTGATCGTGCGTTCGGTCAGGCGCCGTTCGACGGCATCGACGCGGACACCGCGCGCGACGTACTCGCCGAGGTGAACCGCCTCGCCCGAGAGGACCTGGCGGCGAGCTACACCGACGCCGACCGCAACCCGCCGCGGTTCGACCCGGCGACCAACACGGCAGACCTGCCGGAGTCGTTCAAGAAGTCGTACGCGGCCTTCATGGCGTCCGAGTTCTGGCGCCTCGACCTGCCGGAGAGCCTGGGCGGCACGTTCGCGCCCCGTGCCCTGTGGTGGGCGCTCGCGGAGCAGATCCTCGGCGCCAACGCCCCGGTCTGGATGTACTCGTCCGGTCCGTCCTTCGCGCACGTCGTGCACGTCGAGGGCACCGAAGAGCAGAAGAAGTGGGCCGAGCTCTTCATCGACAAGCAGTGGGGCTCGACGATGGTGCTCACCGAGCCCGACGCCGGCTCCGACGTCGGTGCCGGCCGCACCCGGGCCATCCCGCAGGCGGACGGCTCCTGGCACATCGAGGGCGTCAAGCGCTTCATCACCTCGGGTGAGCACGACCTCAGCGACAACATCATCCACTACGTGCTGGCCCGTCCGGTCGGCGTAGAGGGCGTCGGCGGTCCGGGCACCAAGGGCCTGTCGCTGTTCATCGTGCCGAAGTACCACTTCGACGCGGAGACCGGCGAGCTTGGCGAGCGCAACGGCGTCTACGCCACGAACGTCGAGCACAAGATGGGCCTCAAGGTCTCCAACACCTGCGAGATGACCTTCGGCGAGAACGGCACGCCCGCCAAGGGCTGGCTGCTCGGCGACGTGCACCAGGGCATCCGGCAGATGTTCATGATCATCGAGTACGCCCGGATGATGGTCGGCACGAAGGCGATCGCCACCCTCTCGTCGGGCTACCTGAACGCGCTGGAGTACGCGAAGAACCGCGTACAGGGCGCCGACCTGGTCGAGAACTCCGACAAGGCGGCCCCGCGCGTCACGATCACCCATCACCCCGACGTGCGCCGCTCGCTGATGCTGCAGAAGGCGTACTCGGAGGGCCTGCGCTCGCTGGTCATCTACACGGCGACCTGGCAGGACAAGGTCGCCATCGCGGAGGCCGCGGGCGACACCAAGGGTGTCAAGGTCGCCAGCGGGGTCAACGACCTGCTGCTGCCGCTGGTCAAGGGCGTCGGCTCGGAGCGGGCGTACGAGCTGCTCGGCCACGAGTCGCTGCAGACCTTCGGTGGCTCCGGCTTCCTGCAGGACTACCCGCTCGAGCAGTACGTCCGCGACGCCAAGATCGACACCCTGTACGAGGGCACCACGGCGATCCAGAGCCTCGACCTGATCTTCCGCAAGATCGTGAAGGACCAGGGCCGGTCGCTCGCCGTCATCGCCACCGAGATGCAGGAGTTCATCGAGACCGAGGCCGGCAACGGCCAGCTCAAGGTCGAGCGCGCCTCGCTCGGCAAGGCGCTCGGTGAGCTGCAGTCCATCCTGGGCACCCAGATGACCTGGCTGCAGGCCGCACAGGGCGGCGACGCCCGCGAGCTGTACAAGGTCGGCCTCACCTCGCGGCGGGTGCTGCTCGCGCTCGGCGACGTCGTGGTCTCCTGGCTGCTGCTGCGCGGCGCGGAGGTATCCCTCCGGGCCCTCGGCACCGAGCTCAGCGCGTCCGAGAAGGCCTTCTACGAGGGCAAGGTCGCCGCGGCGCGGTTCTTCGCCCGCGAGATCCTGCCCCGGATCGGCTCGGACCGCCGGATCATCGAGAACACCACCCTCGACGTGATGGACCTGGCCGAAGAGGCGTTCTGATCTTCGCACTCTCCTGAACAGACCAAGCCGGCGGACAACGTTGTCCGCCGGCTTCGTCTTATCCCCGTGCGGTGTGCGTGAGCACCAGGGGCATCGAGCCCGGCTCGGTCTGCGACCACGGGGCCTCCGTGCGGTGCACCGCCATCCCGGAGGTCTTCAGGCCCTCTAGTACGGCCGCACCGTCGTACGGGCGCAGCAGAATAGACACATCGGACATCGTCGGGTTGTGCCCGATGACCAGCACGGTGTGCACCTCGTCCGGTACGGCCCGGAGCAGGTCGATGACCTCCGTGCGCCCGCCGTAGTAGAGGCTCCGCTCGTAGTGCACCTCGGGCGACTGGGCATCGCGATCAGCCTGGGCCAGCGCCACGGCGACGCCGTGCCACGTCTGCCGCGTCCTGGTCGCCGTCGAGCAGATCACCAGCCCCGGGCGCAGCCGCTCGTCCGCCAGCCAGGCGCCGGCCGCGTCCGCGTTCGCAGACCCGGCCTGGGTGAGCTGGCGCTCGAAGTCGGGCACCTCACCGGGCGTCTCGGCCTTGGCGTGACGAAGCAGTACGAGGGTCCGAACGGTCATGAGCTCAGCTTGCCTGATTGAGCGATCCGTCGGGTGGGTAGACACACCCATCGACGTATTGCCGCGGCTCGGTGCGGCAGCCACGAGCCAGGGAGGCCACTATGGGCATCGGCGGAAGCATCTTTCTACTCGCGCTGGGAGCGATCCTCGCGTTCGCCGTCAACGCGGAGATCAGCGGGCTGGACATCAACGTGGTCGGCTACGTGCTGATGCTGGCCGGGCTGATCGGCCTGATCGTCACCATCTGGTTCTGGAACAGCCGGCGCCGTCCCGCGGTCGTGCGGACGCAGCGGCCGGTGGTGAGCGGTGACCCCGCGTACCGCGACGGTGAGGTGGTCGAGGAGTACCACGAGACCACCCGTCGTCAGCCCCCGCCGCCGCCGTACGCCACCTGATCGCGCGGACGGGTGCCACCACACGCCGTGTGGTGGCACCCGTCGCACTCAGGCGAGGGCCGCGCGGACGGCGTCCGCCAGCGGCGTGGCCGGGCGGCCGAGGAGCTTCGCCAGGTCCCCGGTGCCGGTGTCGAGCAGGCCGGCGGACGCACCACGGTCCGAGTCGGCGAGGACGGCGGCGAACTGCTCTGGCAGGCCGGCGCCGACCAGGAACTCGGCGTACTTCTCCTGGGACAGGTTCGTGTAGGTGACCTCCTGGCCGGACTGCCGGGAGACCTCGGCGGCCAGTTCGGCCAGGGTCACGGCCTCGCCGCCCAGCTCGTACGCCTGCTTGTCGTGCACGTCGGCGACGACGGCCGCCGCGGCGGCCTCGGCCAGGTCGGCGCGGGTCGCGATGCTGATCTTCCCGTCCCCCGCGGCGCCGAGCAGGCCGTGCTCGAGCGCGCCCCTGAGGTCGTAGTTCTCCAGGTACCAGCCGTTGCGCAGGAAGACCGAAGGGATGCCGGAGGCGTCCAGCGCCCGCTCGGTTGCCGCGTGCTCGCCCGCGAGGATCATGTCGGACGTGTCGGCGTGCGGCGCGCTCGTGTAGAAGATCCGGCCGACGCCGGCGTCAACGGCCGCCGCGACCACGTTGGCGTGCTGCTGGATCCGCCGGCCGACCTCGCTGCCGGAGACGAAGAGGAGCCGGTCGGCGCCGGCGAAGGCCTTGCGCAACGACTCCGGTTCGTCGTACGACGCCCGCGCGACGCGCACGCCGCGGTCGGCCAGGTCCTGAATCTTCTCGACGCTGCGGCCGGCCGCCACGATCCGGTCGGCGGGTACGCCGCGCGCGAGCAGCGACTCGACTGCTAGACGGCCCAGGTGCCCGGTGGCGCCGGTGACGACGATGGTCATTGCGAACTCCTCAACGTGGCGTCGGCGGCGGCCGGCTGGCCGCCATCGTGCACAACGGGGCAGGTCGAGGATCACTTCCCAGCGGAGAGTGAGCACCTTGAAGTGCGGTACGCACCTGAGGGATAGTGCCCAGGTGGAGGCGAACGTTTACGCGAAGGACTGCGCGGGCCGGCAGGTGCTGGACCGCATCGGAGACACCTGGAGCGTGCTGATCGTCTGCTCGCTGGCCGACGGCGCGCTGCGCTACACGGAGCTGGCACAGCGCATCGCCGGTGTGAGCCCGAAGATGCTGACCCAGACGCTGCGTGCCCTCGAACGCGACGGCCTGGTCACCCGGACGGTCCACGCGGTCGTCCCGCCGCGCGTCGACTACGAGCTGACCGTGCTCGGGCGCAGCCTGCTCGGCCTGGTCGGCGGGCTCCTGGACTGGGCCGAGACGCACATCACCGACGTGGTCGAGGCCCGCGATGCCTACGACTCTCGGGACCTTCCCTAGCGGCGGAATCGGTGCCGGTCCCGGGCTATTCCTGCTGACAGGGCCCAGCAAGATTCAAGCATGTCATCGGACATCGAAGGAATCATCACCACGACGGATCCGGCCGCCGGCCCGGAACTGCCGGCCGGTACCCGCGCGGTGCCCCTGTCCCGTCCCGGACTGTGGTTCATTCCACTCACGAACCCCGTCACCGAGGCCCTCTCGACCACGCCGGAGGACGCGGAGCTGGTAGCCGGCTTCTACTACCTCACCGAGGGCGTCGCCCGCTGGGCTCGTGCCCTGTCCGAGCAGGGTCCGGTGCTCTATGTGCAGGGCGAGACCTGGGCGGGCGAGGGTTTCCAGGCCGCCATCGGCTGGGACCGGGGGAAGGTCTGCTACGAGGCGGACTTCACCCGCGACCGGGACGGCGAGGGCGAGGACTGGTACGAAATCGTGGACCGCTGCGATTCGGCGATCAACACCGGCCTGCGCTCGCTCGGGGTCACGGTCGAGGAGGGGGACCACGACGAGTTCGACACCGCCGGTCTGACGCTGCACCGCAGCACCACCGGTTGGCTCACCTCGTGACGTGACGCCGAGTCCCTTCCGGCGCACCAGCAAGGCAAAGCCCTTCACCAGCCGTGACGGCAAGGTGATGGGCTTCTTTCATGCTCACGCCTCAGGCGTACAGGGCGAAGTAGATCGCGACGTGGTGGCAGATCGCCGCGACCAGCGTGCAGGCGTGGAAGAACTCGTGGTGGCCGAAGACGGTCGGCCAGGGGTTGGGCCGGCGCAGCGCGTAGAAGACCGCGCCGACGCTGTAGATCAGGCCACCGGAGGCGAGCAGCACGAGGTCCGTCACGCCGCCGTTGTGCAGGATGTCCGGCAGGATCGCCACCGCGGCCCAGCCCAGCGCGAGATAGAGCGGGGCGCCGACCCAGCGCGGGCAGTGCGGCCAGATGAGCTTGAGGGCCACCCCGCCGAGGGCGCCGGTCCAGATCAGGCTCAGCATCAGCGTGGTCTTGTCCGGATCCAGCAGCAGGACGCAGAAGGGTGTGTAGGTGCCCGCGATGAAGATGAAGATCATCGAGTGGTCCATGCGCCGCATGATCTGGTAGCCACGCTCGCTCCAGGTGCGCCGGTGGTACAGCGCGCTGATGCCGAACAGGCCGCACACGGTGATGCTGTAGACGAGGGCGCTCAGGAACGGCGCGATGCCCGGGCGGGACGCGGCGATCGAGCAGAGGACCACACCGCAGGCCAGCGCGGCGAAGAACGCGTACTGGTGGAGCCTGCCGCGCAAGCGTGGTTTGCCGAGATCAGCACGCTTCATTCGGAACGGAGCTGAGGTCGTCACGGCATCTAGGTTACGGCACCGTAGGTTACTGGCGGGTAGTGAGTCGCCTCACCGGGTGGTGTCCAGCCCGCGAAGGATGAGCGGCAGGCGATGAGGCGCGCCCGCCTCGACGACCACGGGGACACCCCAGTCCTGTCGGGTCAGGTGGCAGGCGGCGTGCTCGACGTCCGCGTCGCAGGTCGCGGCCTGCGCCACCACCTGCAGGATCCCCTTGGGTACGGCCGGATTGAGCACCAGCCGCCGGGACAGGTCGGTCGTGGTGCCCTCGCCCTCGAGCAGCAGTTCCGGCGGGGAGGCGGAGACCACCAGGCGGGTCGACGGACCGTACGTGGTGTCGAGCTTCTGACCCGGCGCCGGAGTGAAGATCACGTCCAGGGTCACCTCGCCCGGCGCCAGTGGGGACGGCGGCCGTTCGGTGCGGTGCCGCTCGCCCGCGACCGTCTTCACCACGCCGGGAGCGAGCCGGACCAGGCGGTGCGCGCCGGACTCGACCACGATCACCGAGCCGTCCCGGGTCACCAGGACGTCGCTCGGCTCCGCCAGCCCGGAGTCCACCGTCGACACCTCGCCGGACGCGGGGTCGAAGCGGCGTACCGCGCCGTTGTAGGTGTCCGCGACCAGCACCGAACCGTCCGGCAGCGCGCCGACGCCCAGCGGGTGCTGGAGCAGGGCGTCCCGCGCCGGGCCGTCCACGTGGCCGAAGTCGAACAGGCCCTGGCCGACGGCGGTGTGCAACTCTTCCGCCTCGATCCAGCGCAGGGCCGAGGTCTCGGCGTCCGCGATCCACAGGCGGTCACCGGCCGCGGAGAGCCCGGACGGCTGCGCCATCCACACGTCGGGCAGCGCGCCGTCGCGCAGGGACTCGACGGTCGTGCCCGCGTACACGCCGGCGGCGCCGGTGGCCGGGTCGAACCACCAGAGCTGGTGGATGCCGGCCATCGCGACGATCACCCGGCCGGCGAACCAGGCGACGTCCCACGGCGAGGAGAGCGACTCGCCGTCGTCCTCGGCGGACCGCCAGGGACGGCCGGTGCCCGCGACGGTGGTGACCTCGCCGGTGTCCAGCCGCAGGCCGCGGAGCAGGTGGTTGACCGTGTCCGCCACGACCACGTCGTAGCCGGCGGTGCCGGGGGGCAGCAGGCAGAGGCCCTGTGGCTCGGAGAAGCTCGCCGCGGCGGCCGGGCCGTCCGCGCGGCCGCGCTCGCCCGTGCCGATCCGGCGGATCAGCGTCTCGCCGTCCGGGGCCAGCTCGGCGAGCGAGTGGCGGGACGAGTCGGAGACCAGCAGGTTGCCGTTCGGCAGCTCGATCGCCTTGCCGGGGAAGCGCAGCAGCGTGTCGGGGGCGGCGGGCGGCACATAGGGGCCGTCGCCGCGGTGCAGCGTTCCCCTCGCCTCGTGGGTGGCGATCAGCTCGTCCAGCAACCGCACGAGGCCCTCGGCGTGTCCTTCGCCGGCCATCGAGGCGACGACGTAGCCCTCCGGGTCGATCACCGAGAGGGTTGGCCAGGCCTTCGCCGCGTACTGCTGCCACATCGCCATGTCGGCGTCGTCCAGGACCGGGTGGTGCACGCCGTACCGCTCGACGGCGGCGGCCAGGGCGGCGGGATCGCGCTCGTGCTCGAACTTGGGCGAGTGCACGCCGATGACGACGAGGGCGTCACCGAACTTCTCCTCGAGCGGACGCAGCTCGTCCAGCACGTGCAGGCAGTTGACGCAGCAGAAGGTCCAGAAGTCGAGCAGCACGACCTTGCCGCGCAGGTCGGCAAGGGTGAGGGAGCGGCCACCTGTGTTCAGCCAGCCTCGGCCCCGAAGCTCCGGGGCGCGTACGCGCGCGATCATGGGACCATCGTGCCCGACGCGCGGGCCCCGGACCGGCCGGGGTGGCCGCGCTTCGAATACGTCACCCGGGTCAGGTGCGAGGCTTGAGGCAGAGCACCTGCGAGCCGTTGTTGGCGGTCGGGTTCACCACGTAGGGCTGGTTCGGGTCCGGGCACTGCTCCTTGGCGTTGACGATCGCCGTCACCTCGAAGGAGCCCGCGTCGCTGCAGTTCGCGGTGACGGCGGCGTTGCCCTCGCGCTTGACGCAGTCGCCGGCCTTGACCGAGAAGCCGCTTCCGGCGCTGCCGTCGTGCGAACCCCGGGCGATCAGCCAGGTGACGCCGAGGGTGAGGCCGACGATCAGGCCGGCACCGAGGATGACCCCCAGAATCACTGGAAGCATCCGCACGTGCGGGGTCTCCGGCTTGGCCGCCACGGTGGAGACCACCTCGGGCGAGTCCTGCTTGAACGAGTCGAACCTGCCCTGTGCCGGATCGTCCGGCTCCTGGCGGCTCGGCCAGCTGGCGGTCTGCTCCGGTCCGGGCGGCGTGACCGTCGCGCGGCTGGCCGGGCCGGGGAAGACCCCGCCCATCCGCGGCCGCTCACCGAACGGCTGGGTGGA
The DNA here is from genome assembly GCF_040648555.1 of Actinoplanes sp. NPDC049118. NCBI lineage: Bacteria > Bacillati > Actinomycetota > Actinomycetes > Micromonosporales > Micromonosporaceae > Actinoplanes > Actinoplanes sp. NPDC049118. Next base: position 106,578 of record NZ_JBEZDY010000007.1, on the reverse strand, counting down.
ATCCGGCGCCGTAGCGGGCGGGAAGCCGTTCTCCAGCGGAGGCGCGGCGTGCATCGACGGCAGCGCCGGCGCGGGCACGTACGGCCGGTCCGGGGCCTGGTTGCGGCCCGCGACGTCGGTGGTGTGCTCGCCGTACTGGTCCGGGGGCGTCGTGCGGCCGGCAGGGTTGCCCGGTACCGGACCCTGCTGGCCGCGGCCGGCGATGTCGGTGGTGAACTCGCTGAACGCCTGGGGACCGCGGTCGTCCGGCTGCTCGACCGGCGCGGGGGGCGCGAAGGGCTGCCCGGGCGGGCTGACCCGGGCACTGGCCGTGGCCCGGCCCGCCGCGCGGTCGGGCGGGTGGTCACTACCCGGTGCGGGTGCCGCGCCGAAGGCCCCGGAGGCCTCGGGCGCGGCGCCGTCGAACGGAGCGGGGCGGCCGTCGAACGGGCTGACCGGAGCGGCGCCGTCGAACGGAGCGCCGCGCCCGTCGAAGGGGCTGACCGGCGCGGCGCCGAAGGAGTCCGAGGACGGCCGGGCGGCGAACGGGTCGGCCGGCGAAGGGCCGCCGAGAGGCGCGCGCTCGTCGGGCTGCCCGTCGGACAGTCCGGACGCACCGGACGACGGGCGGGCGCCGAAGGGAGCCTCGGCCGCGCGGCCGTAGGTGCCCTCGCCGCCGTCGGCCGGGGGCCGGCCGTAGGCGCCGTCCGGCTGGGCGGCGGACGGGCTCTCCGCCTGCGGGGCGTAGCGGCTCTCGGGCTCCGGGGCGTAGCGGCTCTCGGGCGCCGGGGCGTAACGGCTCTCGGGCGCCTGGACCTGCGGGTTTTCGGGTGTCTGGCTGTAGGCGCCTGAGGTGGGTGCCGCGCCCATGGCGCCGGATGTGGGCGCGGCACGGCGGGCGCCGGACCCCGGTGCCGAGCCGAACATGCCGCCGGCCGAATGGTCGTCGTCCTGGTACGGCTGTTCCGGTGCGGCCGGGGCCTCCTCGGCGAGCGCCGGGCGGCCGTAGACCCGCGACTGCGGGTTGGCCTGCGGCGGCGGCAACTCCTCGGCCTCGGGGGGCGGGGCGACCCGGCTCGACACCGGAACCGAGGCGCTGGCCGTCACCGGGCGGGCCGTGCCCTTGGCGGGGCCGGGCGGCTCGGCGGCGGACTCGGCCGGCTCAAGGCGCTCGGACGGGTCCCGCGGCTGCGGCACAGCCGCGGCGCTGCGCGGCTCGGCGACCATGGGCGCGCCGCCACTGCCGAACGAGGCGCCCGGAACGCGCTGGGCGTAACCGCCGCTGCCGCCCTCGGACCGGCTGAGGTCCGGCGAGCCGGCGACCGCGAACGAGGTGCCGGGGATCCGCTGGGGGTAGGCGGCGCCGCCGGCGCCGCTGCCGTCCTGGTCGGCACGGCCGAACGGGACGGACTGGTCGGGCTCGCCCGGGCGGTCGCCGAAGGGGCGGCGCGGGGGTGTCGACTGGCCGTCGTCTCCCGGGCGGTCGAAGGCGCCGCGGACCGGGAAGCCGCCGCTGTCCGGCGAACTCCGCGGTGCGAAGCCGTCCGCGCCACCGCGGGGGCCGAACGGGCCGCTGTCGCCGCCACCGTGCTGGGCGAACTCGCCGCTGTCGGCGCCGCGTGCGGGGAATGCCCCGCCGTCGGCGCCGCGCGAGGCGGGGGAGCCCGCGTCGGCCTCGCCGGGCGCGCCGAACGGGCCGCGGGCCGCGTAGGAGTCGTTGTCGGCCCCGCGGGCCGCGAACGCGCCGCTGTCGGCGTCGCTCCGGGCCGGGAGGCCGGCGCTGCCGCTCGCCGGGCCGCTGCGGGCCGCGAACGCGCCGCTGTCGCCCCGGGAGGCGAAGCCGGAGGCGGTGCTGTCCGGGCCGCCGCGGATCGGGAAGCTCGCGTTGCCCGTGCCGCCGCGCAGCGGGAAGCCGGCGCTCTCGGAGCCGCCGCGGGACCGGCCCGCGCCGCCGCGGGCGGGCAGGGCGCCGCCCTCGTCGGCGCCCCGGGGCGGGAGGCCGGCGTTGTCGGTGCCGGCGGGCGGCCCGTCGGGCAGACCGGTCAGGGTCGCGCCGGGCACGCGGATGCGTTGGTCTCCGAACGCGGACACGCCGGGCGCCCGGCCGGACTGACCGTCGGTGTCGTCGGGGCGTGCCGAGCCGAAGGGCTGCGGCGTGGCGGATCCGAACGGCTGGCGGGGCGCGGGTGCGCTGCCGGCCGGGGACTGGCCCGCGGGGGACGCGCCGAAGGAGCCGGGCCGGTCGAACGGCGAGCGGTGCTCGTCCGGGCCGCGTCGCGACATCTCCGGGCCGGCGGGCGGCGCGGGGTCGGCGGCGGGCTTGCGGGCGGGTGTGAAGCCGTTGAAGTCGCCGACCGGCCCGTCGAGCGGCCCGCCGGCGATACCGGGCGAGCGCTGCGGCAGGTCGCCGGCCCCGCCGCGGTAGGGATGCGGTTCGGCCGGCCGCGGCACGAACGGGTTGTCGTCCGGTGCCGCGCTCGGCTGTGCCGGCGGCGGGGGAGCCCACGCGGACTCGGGCGCCGGGAAGGCGCCGCCCGGGGCGGGCGAGGCGGGCGCGCGCTGCGGCAGACCGGGCTCGGGAGCCGTCGGACGCTGCGGCAGTTGGCCGGGCTCGGGCACCCGGGCGCTGGACGCGAACTTGGCCGCTCCCGGCCCGAAGGCAGGCCCGGGGGGCTGAGGCGCGGGCGATCCGGGCGCCGGCGTCTGACCGGCGGGCGGGACGGCGGGCACCACGAACGGCGAGCCGCCGTTCGGGGTGGCCTGTGGCGGCGGGCCGTACGCGCTGGGGAAGGACTCCTGCGCGTGCGGATAGGCCGGGGCGCGATCGGCGGCCTGCCGGCCGTCCGAGTCGGGTGGGAAACCGTCGGCGCCGAACGGGTCGGCCCCGCCGCCCGACGTGGCCCCCGGCTGCTGACCGGCGTGCTGGCCCTCGGACGTCATACGCGCCTCCTCCATGACTGTCGGCCGTGCCAGCTTTGCACGGAGCGGCCGACCCGGCAGAGCTGGGCGTCGCCCGGTCAACGCGCCCGGCCGGCCGAGCCGGGCAGGTGACCGTGCCCAACCGTACCGGTCGTAGCGGGTTGGAGGAATCCCGGTGTACGCCGTCCGGAGCGCGGCGGTGAGGCGAAAATCACGGTCGCGGGCGACGGTTGGATGCTTATTGCCCCGATTGGTACGCCGACGGCCCGCCCGGAAACCGGGCGGGCCGTCGGCTGCCGCTTCGATCAGAAATTGATCAGAGGATGCGGTGCTGGCTGAAGATGGCGATCTCGTTGCGCATCGACTGCGTGGGCGCGGCGTTCATCGCGCGATCGATGGCGCGGGCGTCACGCTTGGCGATGCGGCGGTTGCGGATGCGCTCGATGGTGCTCATTGCGGTGCTCACTTCCCTGGCCAGTCTGGCCTCGTCTTTGGTGCCGTGTTCCGGCGCTAGGTCTATTTAACCGCGCCGAAACACGATCCGCCAACGATTCGGGGGGTGATCCCGCTTACCTGCCTACGGATCGAAGGCAAGAAAAGCTACCCACCGTGGAAAATCAGGTCCAGGAGAGCAGTGCGCCCTCCGGGTCCTCGAGGAAGGCGCCGATGTCGCGCAGGAACTTCGAGCCCAGCTCGCCGTCCACCATGCGGTGGTCGAAGGACAGGCCCAGGGTGGTGACCTGGCGAATCTTGATCTTCCCCTTGTGCACCCACGGCGTGGGACGGATCGCCCCGAACACCAGGATGGCCGCCTCGCCCGGCGGCAGGATCGGCGTGCCGGTGTCCACGCCGAACACGCCGACGTTGGTGATCGAGAGGGTTCCGCCCGACATGTCCGACGGCGGCGTCTTGCCCGACTTAGCGGTTTGCACGAGGGCGTTCAAAGCATCCGCCAGCTCACGCAGTGTGAGCCGGCCGGCGTCCTTGACGTTCGGCACGATCAGGCCGCGCTCGGTCGCCGCCGCGATGCCCAGGTTGACGTAGTCCTTGACGATGATCTCGTTCGTCGCCGCGGACCAGGTCGAGTTGACCATCGGGTGCCGCTTGACCGCCAGCAGCACCGCCTTCGCCACGAGCAGCAGCGGCGAGATCCGGACGTCGCGGAACTCGGGCCGTGCCTTGATCCGCTCGAGCGACTTCATCGACCGGGTCACGTCCACGGTCAGGAACTCGGTCACGTGCGGCGCCGTGAACGCCGAGGCGACCATGTTCTCGGCCGTCAGCTTGCGCACGCCCTTGATCGGGATGCGCTGCTCCCGCGACGCGTCGAAGACCGCGGCCGGCGCCGGCCGGGAGACGGCCTCGGCCGGCGCCGGAGCCGCCAAGGCGCGCTGCACGTCGTCACGCGTGACTGAGCCCAGGGGGCCGGTGCCGGCGATGGTCGCCAGGTCGACGCCGAGGTCCCGGGCGAGCTTGCGCACCGGCGGCTTGGCCAGCACGGGGCCGGCCGGCCGGACCCGCGCGGCCGGCGAGGCCGGTGCGGGGGCGACCACGGGAGCCGGCGCCGGCGCCGGGGCCGCGGGTGCCGCCGGGGCGGGCGCCGCGTCAGCCGCCGCAGGCGGGGTTGCCGGTGCTGCGGTTGTGGAGCCGGTTGGCGTACCGATGCGGGGTCGGCGTTTTGCGGCGGTGGTCTTCGGGCCGTAGCCGACCAGGACGGCCGTGCGGCCGCCCGGAGCCGGACCACCGATCAGGCCCGGCTCGACCGCGCCCTCCTTGGGCGCGACCTCGACGGCCGCGAGCGACTCGGCCGAGGGAATCGGGCCCGCGCCCGGCTGCGTGTCGATCGAGATGATCGGCGAGCCGACCTCGACCGTCGTGCCGGCCTCGTGGAAGATCTGCGTGACGACGCCCGCCCACTTCGCGGGGATCTCGACCGCCGCCTTGGCCGTCTCCACCTCGACGATCGGCTGGTTGAGCTCGATCGTCTCGCCGACCTGGACCAGCCAGGTGAGGATCTCGCCCTCGGTCAGCCCCTCGCCCAGGTCGGGAAGGTTGAACTCCTTGATCCGCGACATCGGCGTCACCAGCCGAACGAGCGGTCGACGGCGTCCAGCACCCGGTCCAGGTCGGGCAGGTACTCCTCCTCGACGCGCGCGGCGGGGTAGGGCACGTCGTAGCCCGTCACCCGCAGGACCGGCGCCTCGAGCGAGTAGAAACACTCCTGGGTGATCCGCGCTGCGATCTCGGCGCCGAGGCCGAGGTTGCCGGGTGCCTCGTGCACGACGACGGCCCGGCCCGTCTTGCGGACGGACTCGAAGACCGGGCCCAGGTCGAGCGGGGAGAGGGTGCGCAGGTCGATGACCTCGAGCGTGCGGCCGTCCTCGGCCGCGGCCTGCGCCGCGTCAAGGGCCGTCCTGACCATCGGTCCGTAGGCGATGACGGTGGCGTCCGAACCCTCGCGGGCGACCCGCGACGCGTGCAGCGGGAACGAGGCCGGCGCGTCGAGCTCGACCTCGCCCTTCTCCCAGTAGCGGCGCTTCGGCTCGAAGAAGACGACCGGGTCGTCGGAGTCGATGGACTGCTGGATCATCGCGTACGCGTCGGCCGGGTTCGAGCAGGTCACGACCTTGAGGCCGGGGGTGTGCGCGAAGTAGGCCTCGGGCGACTCGGAGTGGTGCTCCACCGCGCCGATGCCGCCGCCGTACGGGATCCGGATGACGATCGGCAGCCGGACGTTGCCGCGCGAGCGGTAGTACATCTTCGCGACCTGCGCGACGATCTGGTTGTACGCCGGGAAGACGAACCCGTCGAACTGGATCTCGCAGACCGGCCGGTAGCCGCGGATGGCCAGGCCGACCGCGGTGCCGATGATGCCGGCCTCGGCCAGCGGGGTGTCGATGACGCGGTCGTCGCCGAAGTCCTTCTGCAGGCCGTCGGTGATCCGGAAGACGCCGCCGAGCTTGCCGACGTCCTCGCCCATGATGACGACCTTGGGGTCGTTCTCGAGCGCGCGCCGCAGGCCGTGGTTCAGGGCCTTGCCAAGGGTGATCGTCTCGGACATCAGTGTGCGCTCCCTTCGAACGAAGCCTCGTAAGCGGCGAACTGTGCGCGCTGAGCGTCGATCTCGGGCGAGCCGTTCGGGTAGACGTGGTCGAACATCGTGACCGGCTGCGGGTCCGGCATCGCCAGGACCCGTTCGCGCAGGTCGAGCGCGAGGGTGCGGGCCGAGTCGTCGACCTCGCCGAAGAACGTTTCGTCGGCGAGCTGCTGCTTGGCAAGGAACGCCTTCAGCCGGCTGATCGGGTCCTTGGCCTTCCAGGACTCGACCTCGCTGGCGATGCGGTAGCGGGTCGGGTCGTCGGAGCTGGTGTGCGCTCCCATCCGGTAGGTGTACGCCTCGATCAGGGTCGGGCCCTGTCCGTTGCGCGCCTGGTCCAGCGCCGCGCGGGTCACCGCGTACGTGGCGAGCACGTCGTTGCCGTCGATCCGGACGCCGGGGAAGCCGAAGCCCGCCGCGCGCCGGTAGAGCGGGATGCGGGTCTGCCGCTCGAGCGGCTCGGAGATCGCGTACTGGTTGTTCTGGCAGAAGAAGACCATCGGGGCGTGGAACACCCCGGCCCAGACGAACGACTCGTTGACCTCGCCCTGGCTGGTGGCGCCGTCGCCGAAGTAGGCGATGACCGCCTCGCCGTCCGGGCTGCCGGTCTTGCCGTCCATGGTGATGCCCATGGCGTAGCCGGTGGCGTGCAGCGTCTGCGACCCGATGACGATCGTGTAGCCGTTGAACTTGTACTTGTTCGCGTCCCAGCCGCCCTGGTCGACGCCCCGGAACAGGCCGAACGGCATGATCGGGTCGATACCGCGGGTGTACAGGACACCGTGCTCGCGGTACGTGGGGAACGCCATGTCCTGCGGTCGCAGCGCGCGGCCCGAGCCGACCTGTGCGGCCTCCTGGCCCAGCAGGCTGGCCCAGATGCCCAGCTCGCCCTGCCGCTGCAGCGCGGTCGCCTCGGCGTCGAGGCGGCGGACCGTCACGAGGTCCCGGTAGAGCTCGCGGTACTCGTCGTCGGTGAAGTCGACCGAGTACGTCACGCCGTCCGCCGTGGTGGCGCTGTCCACGCGCTCACCGTCGGGCGTGAGCAGCTGAACGAAACCGCCGGCCGGGGCGTCTGCCCCGACTTCGCTTTCGCCGTTCGCCATCCGTGTCTCCCTGTTTCATCTCTCTGGCCCACGGCGGGTGTTGCCCGTCCGCGCGGCTGACCGCTGGGGTACGCCGCGCCTGGCCCGGGTGGGGTTGCCGCGCGGCTGGCAGGCGTGGTTGAAAGACCCCGCCTGGGGAGTAACGACGACCACCGCCTCCCGCTGATTTACAGCCGACGACGGCGGTGCCGTCGCCACCATCCTCGCAGAGAACGTGAGTGGCGCCACAGGTCAGGTCGATCACAGATCCGAAATCTCGGCTGGCGCATTGGTGCCCGCATTTGTCCTATTAAGCGGTTTTCGTGCGGTCACTTCCGTCTGAACGGGCACTTTTCACCGCTGCCCGGACGGCCATGCGTCGTTCACCTCGATAGCCGAGTCCGATCCAAGTCGATCTTTATGTGCAGGGGGTGCTGGCCGTGCCGGAGCAACCGGACGACGACGGGCTCGTCCCGCCGATCAAGGTGATGCGCAGGCGCTTGAACGGTGTCTACAGCGCCGAGCACGGATTCGCCGGAACCACGCGTCGATATGTGCTGATCGTGGCCATGCTGGTGGGGCTGGCGTCATTACCGACGCTGGCGGCCATCACCGCGGGATCCAACGAACTCGAAGAGAATCGCGGCAGGGCGATGGACGCGCCGTTCATTCCGCCGGCGTCGTCCGGGCCGGTGCGGGTCTCGCCATACGCCTCGGCGCGGCCGGGCGCGTCGGCCCCGGACGCGACCGCATCTGCCGGGTCCTCGTCACCGGGCGGGCCCGGGGTCGTGCGGGGGCAGGCCCAGAAACAGAAGACCAGGCCAAAGGGGTACGGCCAGAGCGCCCGCCGCCGGGCTCCGGCCGCGAAGCACGGTTCGGCGTCCTCGGGCTCACGGCCCGCCGGCTCCGGTTCGGGTGGCTGGTCCGGGGGTTCCGGCCCGTCGACCGGCCGGCCCGTCGGGCTTGTGAAGGCGCCCAAGCCGCCCGCGTCCAAGCCGTCGGCGCCCGGCCTTCCCCGGATTCCGGTGAAGCCGGCCGTGCCGGACGAGTCCCGGCAGATCCCCGACCTGCCGCCCGTGCCGGACCTTCCGCCCGTGCTGGACCTCCCATCCGTGCCGGATGTCCCGGATCTCCCGGACATTCCGGATCTCCCGGATGTGCCGGACTCCCCGGACGGCTCGCGTGACGGTGGCTCGAACGGCCCGTCTGACGGCGGTGACCCGGATGATTCGCCGGCCGGCGGTTCGGACGACTCGGGCGGCGGTGAGCCTCAGCCGTCGGCGAAGCCGGTCCGCCCACCGTGGTGCCTGGACCGCACCGACTGCTCGGCCCGCCCGGCGCAACACCACCGCCGGGCCCGGCCCCGGAACGGGCACTGCGACGACCCGAACCACCGCGCGCGCCGGTCGCAGCGCCGCGAGGACCGCGGCCGGACGATCTCCGTCCACATCGAACCGGCCGACGGGAACGGCCGCCGCGTGACGATCGCGGCCGTGCCCGAGCCGGTCCTAAACAACGCACGCAAGCAGCCGAAACAGGTCGGTAAGACCGTCAGCATCCGGGTGGCGAAGGCCGCGCCCGGTCCGACTCCCGCCGGAGGTCAGAAGTGACCGAACGCCCGCAGAACGTCCGACCCGCCCGCAGCGCGGAGCGCACCCACAACAGCCACCGTTATCAGCCGGCGTGCGCCGAGGCCGGACAGACCGCGACGGCGGTCCGCGCCTACCGCGGCAGCCACCGTGCGGAACGCATGCACCGCGCGGACGACCGCACGGGCGCACACCACCGCAGCTCCCGGGTCGGACGGCACCACGCCGACCCGCAGCCGCAGGACCACCAGAACCGCTGGTGAACAGGCCCCTCACCCGGCGACGTGGAGGCTCGCCGGGTGAGGAGGGGTCCACCCGCGCCCGACTCCCGTCCGGGCGGCCGCGCCGGCCCGCCCGTCAGGAGTCGTCGGTGAGGCGGTGGCGGTTGGTCTCGATCCAGGCGTCGATGGCCTCGGTATCGTTCGGGTCGACGCCCTCGGAGATCAGTTGGGCCACCGCCGCCGTCGCCGGGCTGCGCTTCTCGCCGGTGGCGTACAGGCGGGCGAACTCCGGGATCATCTCCTCGACCACGGTGTCCGTCTGCTCCCAGGCCGCGGCCGGCAGGCCGCGCTTGCGGGTCGCGTAGGCCGACCAGGCCCGGGTCACCCGGGGCAGCATCGCCGCGTCGTCCATGTCCAGCACCGCGCGGCGGTGCACCCAGTCCAGCAGGAACAGGCCCGCGACCGCAGGGCTCCAGCGCAGCGGGTCCGGCTCCGGCAGGCTCGCCGCGTGGTCGAGGATCAGGCTCAGGCAGAAGTGCAGCGACGCCAGCTCGTCGTCGGCCGACACGTCGTTGAGGGTGAAGCGGGCCGCCTCGGGCGAGGACAGGAAGTCGCGCAGCAGCCGCTCGCGGTCCGGGCCGCTCAGCTCCGGCGGCTCGGCCAGCGCCGGCACCGTCGACGCCGGCAGCAGGGCCAGCCGGGCCGTGGCCAGGGCCCGGTCGGTCGCGAGGTTGCCGTCCGACGGCAGGTCGCTGAGGCCGTCCGTGATCTCCAGGTGCTTGCTAACCTCGCCGCGCAGGCGACCCGGGTCCTCCTCGCGGAACCAGGTCAGCTCGTCGGTCGCGCACATCTCGCGGACCTGGCCCAGCACGCGTTCGGCCGGGCCGCCGACGAAGATGTCCTTGGTGATGCCGATGTTGTGGTCGACGAGCGCCACCACGGCGTGCGGGGGCCCGCCGTCCTCCGCGTCGTCGTAGGCGAAGGTGACCAGGTAGGACGTCTGGTCGCCGTATACGTCGCCGTAGGCGTAACAGCCGGTCGGGCGCACCCGGCCGAGCTGCTCCGTCCAGGCCGGCGCCTGTGCGCCGCGGCGGACCTCGGCCGCGCCCGGCGCGTCCGGCACGAGCGTCGCGAAGACCTCGCGGATCGTCGTCGCGGAGGCCGTGCGCCGCCGCGAGGTCGCGCTCAGGAACTGTCCGACGAACTCCCGGACCGCCGCGGCGCGGTCGGTGACCGCCACGGAGTACACGCTGCCGAGTAGTGCGGTGCCCAGCATCTCGGCGTCCAGCGCGCAGTCGAGCTTCGCCACGTCGCGGGCCGCGTGCAGGACCGCGTCGTATGGATTCTGGGGTGCCGCCATGCGGCCGAGCCTACCGGTAACGCAGGCCGCGGGCCCTATTCCGAACGGACGACCGTCAACGCCTCCCGCGCCTGCGCGTACGAGTTCAGCACCTCGCGGACCGGCGCGACCACGTACTCGCGGGCCACCTCGGTGACCGAGACGCGCAGCCGCTGCTCGGCACGCCGGCCGGCACGCTTGGCGCCCAGGTTGACGATCGGATGCAGCAGCAACGCCAGCAACGCGCCCAGCAACAGGCCGCCGAGCAGCAGCAACGTCGGCAGCGGCACCTCGCCGACCATCGGGTCGTCGAACGCCGGCAGGCCGATGATGCGGACCGCGTAGCCCGCGATGAGCCAGCCCAGGCCGACGACCGCCGCGATGGTGAGCAGCCACTGCAGCAGCCCGACCGCGGTCCACCAGAGCGGCTTGCGGCTCATGCCCAGATCGGTCCGGGCGACCGCCCGGTCGAGCGCGTCGGGCAGGTCGCCCAGCCGGGAACGGGCGGCGGCGTTCAGCGCGGGGGCCCAGACCTCGGGGATGGGCGCGGCCGCCCGCGCGGCCACCGCCCGCACGGACAGACCGACCGCGGACTTCTGCGCCGCGTCGGCCTCCGGGAGGGAGGTGCGCGAGACGGGCACGAGGTCGGTCGACGGCGCGGGCTTCTCGGTCGAGAGGTGCAGCCGCTTGAGCGGGTCCGGGCGCAGCTTGCGAACGCCGCGGACCAGCGGCCAGCCGGTGCTGGCGATCGCCCGGTGCCGGTACGCGCCCGCGGTCGCCGAGGCCACCGCCGGCACGCCCGCCGAGGCGGCGAGCGCCTCGCTGAGCTGCCGCACCGTCGCGCGGTCGACCTCGTCCTCCGCGGCGGGCGGGCCGATCGTCGCGCCGAGCTGCTCGGCGACCAGGTCAAGGTCGCCGGCGAGACGGCGCAGCGCGGACTGCCGCTCGGCGACCGTCTTCTCCAGGGCCGCGCGCAGCTCGGTGAGCATGCCGGGCTGCTTCGCGGAGGTCGCCATCGCCGGTACGTCCGTGAGGCCGTCCTCGGTGAGGAGCCGCCGCAGGTCGGTCAGGACGATCTCCGTGTCGCCGGGTGAGAGCCGGTCCGCCTGGTTGAGTACCACGATCGTGATGTCGCTGTGCTGCTTGAACTGCCGCAGATAGGCGTTGTGCAGGATCCGGTCGCCGTACTTCTGCGGGTCGACCACCCACACCACCTGGTCGACGAGGCCGAGCAGGCGGTCGACCTCGAGCCGGTGCCCGCGCTCGACCGAGTCGAAGTCGGGCAGGTCGAGCAGCACGAGCCCGCGCAGCGCGGCCTCGTCGTCGCCGTCGAGGGCGCTCTCGCGGATGTAGCGCTGCCGTGGCAGCACGCCGACCCAGTCGAGCAGCTTGTTCGCCGGTCCGAGCGGGCCCCAGACGCACGCGTGCGCGACACCGGTCGTCGGCCGCCGCACGCCGACCGGCGAGAGTTTCAGCCGGGCGAGCGCGTTGAAGAGGCTGGACTTGCCGCTGCCGGTGCTGCCGGCGAGGGCGACGACCGTGTGGTCCTGGGAGAGGGCGAGCCGGCTGCCGGCCCGCTCGACAAGCGTGTGCGCGGCGACCAGGTCGTTGTCCGGCAGGTACGGGTCGGTCACGCGCAGGAAGCGACCCAGCGCGTCGAGCCGCGCGACGAGCTGTTCGGGGTCCACCCGGTCGTCGCGCGCCAGCGCGTTCTTGACCCGCTCGACGAGGCTCATGACGGCGTCCCGGTCAACGCGACTTCCTCCCTGGCACGCTCCACATCGGCCGCGGCCTGCCGCAGGGCGGCGCCCGGTTCCAGCTCCAGCCGCACGGCCGCGGTGCGGTCGGTGTAGCGGGCCGCCTCCGCCTCGAGCAGCACGTCGACCCGCGCGAGAAGTTCCTCGCGCGCCCGGGCGGCCAGGGTGCGGATCGCCTGGTCGCCGAAGAGCGCCTCGAGCACCTTCTGCGCGGCGATCGTGGTGCCCGCGCCGACCGCCACCTCGGCGCCGGTCGGTATGAACGCGGTCGAGGTGAAGACGGCGACCATCACGGTCAGGCCGACGCCGTTGACCGCGTACGCGGTGCCGCGCGCGAGGGTCCGCTTGTCGCCGGCTTCGCTGCGCACCAGGTCGAGCACGAACCGCTGCCAGTCGCGGACCACGCGCTCGGCGCGTTGCGGCAGGTCCGCGGACGCCTTCTGCAGGGCCGGATCCAGCAGCGCCGCCCCGGCCGGGTGCGCCTGCCACGCCGAGTACGCCTGCTCCGCCGCGTCCGCCGCGACCCCGCGCAGCAGGGTGACCAGCTGGGTCTCCAGGGCGGCCTGCAGATTGCGCCCCGGCGCCGGGCGCCCGGTGACCGCCGCGACGACCTTGTCGCGCAGCTGGCCGACCCGCGACTCCAGCGTCCTGAGGAACTCGCCGGTCCCGATGAACTCCTGCCAGCGGGCCAGCACCTCGCCGCGGAGCAGGCGCCCGTCCTGCAGGCCCGCCTCGATCGTGCGGCGGCCAGTGCGGTAGGCCGCGGTCACCCGCTCGTCCAGGGCCTTGGCGGCCTTGGCCTGCTCGTCCGCGGCCTCCGCGAGTCCGGCGACGGCCGGGCCCAGCGCGGCGAGCGCGCCGTCCAGCGTCTGCTTGACGACGGCCGCGCGCGCCTCGGCGTCGGCCGCGAGCTGCGCGAACCAGTCGCGCAGCGGTCGCATCGCACCCTCCGGCAGCAGGCCCTGCCCGTCCAGCGCGGACTCCGGCAGCACGAACAGCGGCGCGGCGCCCATGTCGCGGGCGGCGAGCATCTCGCCGAGGTGCGTGGAGACCTCGCCGGCGGCCTCGGGCGGAACCCGGTCCAGCACCAGCGCGATCACCGTGCCGCGCAGCCGGGCGGTGGTCAGCAGCTCCCACGGCACGGCGTCCGCGTAGCGCGCGGCGGTCGTGACGAACAACCACAGGTCGGCCGCGGCGAGCAACTGCGCGGCCAGCGCCCGGTTCCCCTCGACGACCGAGTCGATGTCCGGGGCGTCGAGGAAGGCGAGGCCGGGTCCGAGCGCGGGCGCGGAGACCAGCTGCAGCGCCCGCGGGTCCGAGGAGCCCTCCGCCGTGCGCGTCAGGCTCGGCAGGAGCTGGCCCTGGCGGAACCAGGGGGAGTCGGACGGGTGGCAGACCAGGACCGGCGAACGGGTCGTCGGCCGCAGCACGCCGGCGGTGCTGACGGGCGCCCGGACCAGGCTGTTGACCAGGGTGGACTTGCCCGCGCCGGTGGAGCCGCCGACGACGACGAGCAGCGGCGCGTCGAGCCGGGCGAGGCGCGGCAGCAGGTAGTCGTCCAACTGCGACACCAGGGCGGTGCCGATCCGCCCGGCCTCCTCGGCCGAGGGCATGACCAGCGGGTACGTGGCACCGCCGATCGCCGCGCGCAGCCGGGAGAGCGCGGTGGCGAGCTCGCCGACGGCGGCCGGCGGCTCGACCGGCAGGTCCGGCTCCGCCTCGGTCAGCGGTTCCGTGACCTCGGTCACCGGTTCCGCGGCCGGCGGTGGCTCCGCGGCGGCCCCGGGGTCCGTGGACATGCCGGACGGCGCCGCCGTTTCGGCCGGCACGGAGTCGGCGGGAGTGGCAGGGTCGGAATCCGCGTCAATCGTGTCTGTGGGCATCGGTTCATCGACCGGCTTCGTTTTCGCGGCCTCGGGGCCGTCATCCGGCGTCGCCGCCTCTGGAATCGCGGGAGCGCTCTCCGGCCGGTCTTCGTCCACGGTGCCGGGTTCGGTGATCGACTCGTCCGGGGCATCGACCTCGGCGGGCCGTTTCGACTTCGTCGTCACGACGTTTCCCGTGGTGGAGGCCGTGGCAGGGGGCCACTCCGGCTTCGGTGGAGCGGCGGCGGCCGACTCCGGCGCGGCGTCCGCCTCCGGCTGCTCGGCCCCGGTGGGAGGGCCTGCGGCATCGGCGGTTGTTGCCGTATGAGATGGTTTGTCTGATTTTGTGCGGACCGGGGCCGTCGAAGCGCCGTTCGCCTGGGCTTTTGTGGGGGGCGGGTCGGCTACGGCGGGAGTGGCCGACGGACCGACCGCGTCACCGTGCGTCGTCACGGGTAAAGCGTGCCCGATCTATGCATCGCAGACAACAGGTACCCCGCGGCCGTGACCGGACAGGTACCTCCCGAACGTGACTTGCGCCGCCTGGACTCAACTTTGACTTGCACATGTGCATCCCCGTGGCATCATTGAGCCCGGTCCACTCAACTTGAGAACCCAAGACATTCGAAGATTTTGGCAAGAAGCGAGGAAGCGAACATGGCACGAGCGGTCGGCATCGACCTCGGCACCACGAACTCCTGCGTCAGCGTTCTGGAGGGCGGTGAGCCCACCGTCGTCGCGAACGCGGAGGGTTCCCGGACGACGCCGTCCATCGTCGCCTTCGCCCGCAACGGCGAGGTGCTCGTCGGCGAGGTGGCCAAGCGCCAGGCGGTGACCAACCCCGACCGGACGATCCGTTCGGTCAAGCGCGAGGTCGGCACCAACTGGTCCGTCGACATCGACAGCAAGAAGTACACCCCGCAGGAGATCTCGGCGCGGGTGCTCATGAAGCTCAAGCGCGACTCCGAGGCCTACCTCGGCGAGTCGGTCACGGATGCGGTCATCACCGTCCCGGCCTACTTCAACGACGCGCAGCGCCAGGCCACCAAGGAGGCCGGCGAGATCGCGGGCTTCAACGTCCTGCGCATCGTCAACGAGCCCACCGCCGCCGCCCTCGCATACGGCCTGGACAAGGGCTCCAAGGAGCAGACCGTCCTGGTCTTCGACCTCGGCGGCGGCACCTTCGACGTCTCCCTGCTCGAGCTGGGCGAGGGCGTCATCGAGGTCAAGGCGACCTCCGGCGACAACCACCTCGGCGGCGACGACTGGGACCAGCGGGTCATCGACCACCTGGTCAAGACGTTCCGTGGCGAGCACGGCATCGACCTGGGCAACGACAAGATGGCGCTGCAGCGTCTGCGCGAGGCCGCCGAGAAGGCCAAGATCGAGCTGTCGGCCGCGTCGACCACCAGCATCAACCTGCCCTACATCACGGCCGGCCCCGCCGGCCCGCTGCACCTCGACGTGAACCTGAGCCGTTCGGAGTTCCAGCGCATGACGCAGGACCTGCTGGACCGCTGCAAGGGCCCGTTCGAGCAGGCCATCAAGGACGCCAACATCAAGGTCGCCGACGTCGACCACGTCATCCTGGTCGGCGGCTCGACCCGCATGCCCGCCGTCTCCGACCTGGTCAAGTCGATGACCGGCCGCGACCCGAACAAGGGCGTCAACCCTGACGAGGTCGTCGCCGTCGGCGCCGCCCTGCAGGCCGGCGTGCTCAAGGGTGAGGTCAAGGACGTCCTGCTGCTCGACGTGACCCCGCTGTCGCTGGGCATCGAGACCAAGGGCGGCATCTTCACCAAGCTCATCGAGCGCAACACCACGATCCCGACCAAGCGCTCCGAGGTCTTCACCACGGCCGACGACAACCAGCCGTCCGTGCTGATCCAGGTCTTCCAGGGCGAGCGCGAGATCGCGGCCTACAACAAGAAGCTCGGCACCTTCGAGCTGACCGGCCTGCCGCCGGCACCGCGCAACGTGCCCCAGATCGAGGTCACCTTCGACATCGACGCGAACGGCATCGTGCACGTCGCCGCGAAGGACATGGGCACCGGCAAGGAGCAGAAGATGACGATCACCGGCGGCTCCGCGCTGCCGAAGGACGACATCGAGCGCATGATGCGCGACGCGCAGGACCACGCCGACGAGGACAAGCAGCGCAAGGACGACGCGGAGACGCGCAACCTGGCCGAGCAGCTGCAGTGGCAGACCGAGAAGTTCCTCGCCGAGAGCGGCGACAAGCTGCCCGAGGAGAGCAGGACCGGAATCAGCGAGGCGCTGGGCGACCTGCGCGGCGCACTCGGCGGCAGCGACATCGAGAAGATCAAGACCGCGCACGAGAAGCTGGCCTCGGTCTCGCAGCAGGCCGGTTCCCTGCTGTACGCGCAGCAGAGCCAGGACGGCACGCAGGATGCGCCGGGCCCCGACGGCACCCAGGGCGCGCCCGGTGGCGCCGGCGCGAGCGCGGGCCCGTCCGGCGGTGCTGACGACGTCGTGGACGCCGAGATCGTCGAGGACGACAAGAAGTGAGCCGCTCGGACGACGAGAACGACGGTCAGGGCACCGAGCGCGTCGTCATCCGGGACCGGCGCAAGATCGATGTGAAGGGTAAGGGCACCACGGTGGCCAAGGAGGCCGAGGAGGAGTCCGCGGGGGGCGCGCACCGCGCAGTCGAGGAGCCGGAGGAGGAAGTGGCCGTCGCCGCGACCGCCCTCGGCGCCGAACTGGCGGCGTTGCGTACCGAACTCGACGAGCGGACCCGGGACCTGCAGCGGGTGACGGCCGAGTACGCCAACTACCGCAAGCGGGTCGACCGCGACCGGAGCGCGGCGGCCGAGCAGACCACGGGCGCGGTGCTCACCGCGCTGCTGCCGGTGCTGGACGACATCGACCGGGCCCGGGAGCACGGCGACCTGGTCGGTCCGTTCGCCACCGTGGCCGAGGCGCTCGGCGCCTCGGTCGGCAAGCTCGGGATCGTGGCGTTCGGCGAGAAGGGCGACCCGTTCGACCCGACCCGCCACGAGGCGGTCGCGCACCTGACGTCCGCGGACGTCACGGAGCCGACCTGCGTCGAGGTCATGCGCCGCGGTTACAGCCTGGGCGAGCGGCTGTTGCGGCCCGCCCTGGTCGCGGTCGCCGATCCCGCGTGACGACCACCAGTCCCGCCCGCCGTGAGGCGGGCGGGACACCGGCATATCCGTTGGAGGAGGTGGACTAGATGAGTTCGAAGGACTGGCTGGAGAAGGACTTCTACGCCGTTCTCGGGGTGGGCAAGTCCGCCTCCGCCGACGAGATCAAGAAGGCGTACCGGAAGCTGGCCCGGGCGAACCACCCCGATCACAACCCCGGCAACACGGACGCCGAGGACCGGTTCAAGGCCGCGTCCGAGGCGTACGACGTGCTCTCCGACGACAAGAAGCGCAAAGAGTACGACGAGATGCGCTCCCTGTTCGGCTCGGGCGCGTTCCGCCGGGGTGCCCGCGCGGGCGGCACCCAGTTCGACCCGTCCGACCTGTTCGGCGGCGGGTTCAGCGGTGCCGGTCAGGCCGGCGGTGCCGGTGACCGCCGGTTCGGTGGCGCGGGCTTCTCCGACATCTTCAGCTCCATCTTCTCCGGCGGTGGTGCCGGCGGGGCGGGAGCGGGACGCCGGGGGCCCCAGCGCGGCCGGGACGTCGAGGCCGAGGTCACGCTCGACTTCGGGCACGCGGTCAAGGGCACGACCCTGCCGCTCACGCTTCGATCGCCGGGCGTGTGCGACACCTGCCACGGCAACGGCGCGAAGCCCGGAACGGTGCCGCGGACCTGTCCGCAGTGCCACGGCTCGGGGCTGATCTCCCGCAACCAGGGTTCGTTCAGCTTCTCCGAGCCGTGCCGCGAGTGCCAGGGCGCGGGCAGCATCGTCGAACAGAAGTGCCCGGAGTGCCGCGGCACGGGCGGGGTCACCAAGAACCGCACGATCAACGTCCGCTTTCCCGCCGGCGTCGCCGACGGTCAGCGGATCCGGCTCAGCGGCCGGGGCGAGCCGGGCGACAAGGGCGGCCCGGCCGGCGACCTGTACGTGCAGGTCAAGGTCCGGCCGGACGAGCTGTTCGGGCGCAACGGCGACGACATCACGCTGACCGTGCCGATCACGTTCGCGGAGGCGGTGCTCGGCACCGACCTGCGAGTGCCCACGCTGGACAGTCCGGTCACGCTGCGGGTGCCGCCCGGCACGCCGAGCGGCCGCACGCTGCGGGCGCGTGGCAAGGGTGTGCAGCGCCGCGACGGCCAGACCGGCGATCTGCTGGTAACCGTCGAGGTGCAGGTACCCGCGGTTGCCGCGGTGAGCACCGAGGCCCGCGACGCACTGGAACAGTTCGCCAAGCTCACGCCCAACGCCGAGCGGGAGCGCATCGAGGCCCGGCTGCGCCGCGGCTAGCTCAGGAACCTGTCAGGAGGTGGCACATGTATGAAGAGATCAGCATCTCGGTGGAGCAGGCCTCCGACGCGAAGGTCCTGATCATTTCCGTAGCCGCGAGGCTGGCCGGGATGCATCCGCAGACCCTGCGCCAGTACGACCGGCTCGGCCTGGTGCAGCCGGGCCGGGCCGGCGGCGGCGGCCGGCGTTACAGCGAGCGCGACGTCGCCCTGCTCCGCGAGGTGCAGAAGCTGAGCCAGGAGGAAGGCGTCAACCTGGCCGGCATCAAGCGGATCATCGGGCTCGAGCAGCTCGTGGGCGAGTTGCAGGAACGCGTTGCCGAGCTGGAACAGCAGCTCGGCAACGCGTATCAGCAGATCGCCCAGCTCGAGGCGATGCACGCCTATCCGGGCCGTGACCTGGTCCGCCAGGAGCGTCCGTCGACGGCCCTGGTGGTGTGGCGCCCCCGGCGCGCCGGGGATAAGTAGGAACGCGGAGGCTCAGCGTCGGCCGAAGGCGGCGAGGCGGCGCGGGTGGCGGACCAGGCCGCCCTCGATCCAGTCCTCGTAGTCGAACAGCTCGGGGCGGGTCATCAGCACCCGGCAGTTGTGCGCCCACGTCGCCATCTGCTCGTCGCCGACCTCTTCCGCGCGCTCCACGTACTTCTTCATGCGGCGCTTGCGCTGCGCCGAGGCGTTCGGCCGGACGCCGTCGGCGGCATAGATGTACATGCAGTGCAGCGCGAATCGGCGGGCCGGGCACTGCCGGTCCATCGCCAGCTCGTAGAGCGTCGGTGCGAGCACGTCACCGGCGATGAGCAGGTCCCAGTCGGACGGCATCGCGTCCAGTGGCACGGCCTCGGGATGGTACGCCCAGGCCTGCAGCTCCTCCGGTCGCGGATCGACCGGGTTCGCGAACCCGAAGAATGTCGACTCACTCACGGTCACGACGCCGCCTCGTTTAGCTCACTCATGCCGCCGTCCTCCCCGGCAGAGGGCCGTGCTGGCCCGCCGGGAAGGCATCCCTGCATCCGGCGAGTCGCTGGTCACCCGATAACACGTTGTTGTCGCGGCGACACGTTAGCGCGCCGTATACGGGTAACGGAAGGCGTAGGAGATCACTTTCGGATACTAATCAGTAGCGTTATGCTGCTCGGCCGCCCGGCAGGTCAATCAGCGGCGGGAACAGGTCCGACAGGACGGCGCACGGCCATACGTTTGCGGACCATACCCTTGAACCAGGCGTAGTCGGTCAAACGCGCAAGCATCGGGCCGGTGACGACCGTGATCAGGACATATGCCGTCGCGAGTGGTGCCAACTCGGGCTCGACCCCGGAGGCGACGGCCAGCCCGGCGATGACGATCGAGAACTCACCGCGGGGCATCAGGGCGAGCCCGGCGCGGATCTGGCCGGGCAGCGCGATGCCGCCCCGGCGGGCGGCGAGCACGCCGGTGAACACCTTCGTCAGCATGGTCAGCACGGCCAGCGCCAGGGCCGGCAGGAGCACCGGCGGCATCGCGGCCGGGTCGGTGGAGAGCCCGAAGAAGACGAAGAACACCGCGGCGAACAGGTCCCGCAGCGGCGACAGGATCTGGGTCGCGTGGTGCGCCACCGGACCCGAGAGCGCGATGCCGACGAGGAAGGCGCCCACGGCGGCGGACACCTGCAGCTCGGCGGCGACACCGGCCACGAAGAGGGTCAGGCCCAGCACGCTGAGCAGCAGCGCCTCGGGGTCCTTCACCGAGATGAATCTCGAGATGGCGTGGCCGTACCGGATCGCCACCACCAGCACCGCGACCACCGTGAGCACCGCGACGGAGAGCGCCTTCACCCCGCCGAGCAGGCCGACCCCGGCCAGGACGGCCGTGACCACCGGCAGGTAGAACGCCATCGCGAGGTCCTCGATGACGAGTATCGAGAGGATCACCGGGGTCTCGCGGTTACCGAGCCGGCCCAGGTCGCCGAGCACCTTGGCGATCACCCCGGAGGACGAGACCCAGGTGATGCCGGCCAGCACCAGGGCGGCCTCCCAGCCCCAGCCGAGCAGGAACGCGAAACCGGCACCGGGCAGGGCGTTGAGCAGCGCATCGATCACGCCGGCGGGTGCGGCCGAGCGCAGGTTGCCGACGAGCTCGCTCGCCGAGTACTCCAGGCCCAGCATGACCAGCAGCAGGATGACGCCGATCTCGGCGCCGACCTCGATGAACTCCTCGCTGGCCGGGAGCGGGCGCAGGCCGCCCTGCCCGAAGGCGAGCCCGGCGAGCAGGTAGAGCGGGATGGGCGAGAGGCCGAAGCGGCGGCCGATGCGACCGAGCATGCCGAGCGCGAACAGGAGCGCGCCGACCTCGATGAGCAGGGCCGTGGTGCCGTGCACCGGCGGCGCCTCAGTCGCCGGTGTCGCCGGCCAGGATGGCGGTGACACCGTCCAGGCCGTCGCGGGTGCCGACGGCGACGACCACGTCGTTCGCCTCGAACAGGAATGACGGGCCGGGGGAGGCGATCACCTCGCGGTCGCGCAGCACCGCGACGATCGACGCGCTGGTGCGGGTGCGTGCGCGGGTGTCGCCCAGGCGGCGGCCGACGAACGGAGAACCGGCCGGCAGGGCGACCTGCTCGGTGAGCAGGCCCGCGGCCTGCTGCCGCAGGCCGGCCAGCTGGCCGAGCATGAGGGAGGCGCCGAGCACGTCGGCGAGCGCCTCCGCCTCGTCGTCGGTGAGGGGTATCGAGGCCAGGCAGGCGTCGGGATCGTCCACGTCGTAGAGCACGAGGTCACGGCGGCCGTTGCGGTGTGAGACCACGCCGACGGTGCGGCCGGATGACGTGATCAGGTCATGCCGGACGCCGATGCCCGGAAGCGGTGTCTGCTCTACCCGTACGCGCACGGGACCAACGGTAGCTGATCTGTCATGCGTGCCGGGTCGCACGGTCGTTACGGACCACGATCAGGAGCAGCAGGCCCGCCGCGCACAGTGCCGTGCAGAGCACGTAGGCAAGCCGGTAGTCGAAATGCTGTGCCAGCCCGAACAGCGGTCCGGCCAGCATCGCGCCCAGCGGGAACGCGTTGGTGAACAGCGTCGTCGCCCGTCCCGGGTGCCCCGGCAGCATGTTCTGCACATAGGAGATGCCCAGCCCGGTGACCGCGGCGATGAACAGGGCGTTGAGCGCCTGGCCGGCGACCAGCACCCAGAGGCTGGTGGCCGCGGCGGCCAGCGCGTAGTACGCGACGCCGCAGGCCGCGCCCGCGAGGAGCAGCCGGCGCAACGGCAGCCGGACGGCGAGCAGGCCCAGGCCGAGCATCAGCGGGATCTCGAGCGCGGCGCAGAGCCCGAGCAGCAGCCCGGCGTCGGCGACGTCGCCCTGCAGCTCGGTGCCGATGAACAGCGGCAGCGCCTGCACCGCGAGCGTCAGCGGGGTCTGCAGGAGGGTGAACGCGGCCGCGGTCAGCCACAGCGTCCACCGGCCGGCGACGACCCGCTCGTCGATCGGATCGTCCGCGGCGCGGGGCGCCGGCGCCGGAACCTCGTCGAGCCAGAGGATCGCGACCAGGGCCGCGAGCGCGTACATCAGCGCGGCGGTGCCGTACACCCAGGCGAAACCGCCAGAGGCGAGGAGGAACGCCGCCAGCGGCGGCCCGGCGACCCAGGCCAGGGAGAACACCGTACGCAGCGCGCTGATGCCCACCGGCGCGCGCGCCGGGTCGTCGCGCTCGAGCACCTGCCGGGCGTACGCGAAGGACTGCGGGAAGAGTGAGCCGGCGATCGCGAAGGCGGTGACCGCGAGGGCGAGCAGCACCCAGTAGTCGCGAACCACCGCGGTGACGCCGGTGCCGATCACGCCGGCCGTCGCGCCGCCGATCAGCAGTGCGCGCCGGATCTGCCGCCGGTCGGAGAACCGGCCGATCAGCGAGGAGGCGAGCACACCACCGAGCGGAGCGACGATCAGGAAGACCGTGATCTCGATCGGGCCCGCGTCGACCTCGGTGCTGAGGAACAGCGACAGGAACGGGTTGAACAGGGCCGTCGAGGTGCCGACGGCGAGGAAGAGGAGGCCCAGCGGAAGCAGCGCCCGACCGAGGCGCGATGCCGGTCGAGCGGATGTCTTCTGGGTCACCGCGGCCACGCTACGGCCCGCGTGACGCGTTGCGCACCGTGTTTCCCGTTACGGTCGGTGCTGGAGGGGTATGCGAGCCGGCCGGAGAGCCCCCGGGTGGTGTCGCCGACCTAGAGTTGAGTGGAATACGCTCAAGTCTCGGATTGCTGGACTACTCGGGAACTTGATCCGATCCAGGGGAGCTCATGAACACCGAACGCCTGACCACCAAGAGCCGTGACGTCATCACCGGCGCGGTTGCCGACGCAAACCAGCGTGGACACGCCACCGTCGAGCCGTGGCATCTGCTGCTCTCGCTGCTCGACACCGGCGGCTCCACCGCGGCGGCCCTGTTGCGGGCGGTCGGCGCCAATCCCGCGGACGTGCGGCGCGCGGCCGTACGCGCGGTCGAGCAGCAGCCCTCCGCCCGCGGTGCGAGCACCGCCGAGCCCAGCCTGTCGCGGGAGTTCGTCAACGCGATCGGCGAGGCCGAGCTGATCGCCAAGCCGCTCGGCGACGAGTACGTCTCCACCGAGCACCTGCTGGCCGGCCTGGCCCGCGTCGGCGGCGCGGTCGGCAAGGCCCTGCGCGACGTCGGTGCCACCGAGGAGACCCTGGTCGGGGCGTTCCCCGCCGTCCGCGGGGGCGACCGCCGGGTCACCACCGCGGAGCCCGAGCAGACCTACAAGGCGCTCGAGAAGTACAGCGTGGACCTGACCGCGCTGGCCCGCGACGGAAAGATCGATCCCGTCATCGGGCGCGACGCCGAGATCCGGCGCGTGGTACAGGTGCTCTCCCGGCGTACCAAGAACAACCCGGTATTGATCGGTGAGCCCGGCGTCGGCAAGACCGCGATCGTCGAGGGCCTGGCCCAGCGCATCGTGGCCGGCGACGTACCCGAGACGCTGCGCGACAAGAAGCTGGTCTCGCTCGACCTCGGCGCGATGGTCGCCGGAGCGCAGTACCGGGGGCAGTTCGAGGAGCGGCTCAAGAGCGTGCTCGAGGAGATCCGCAACTCCGACGGGCAGGTCGTCACGTTCCTCGACGAGCTGCACACCGTCGTCGGCGCGGGCAAGGGCGAGGGCTCGATGGACGCCGGCAACATGCTCAAGCCGATGCTGGCCCGCGGTGAGCTGCGGATGGTCGGCGCGACCACCCTGGACGAGTACCGCGAGCACATCGAGAAGGACCCCGCCCTCGAGCGGCGCTTCCAGCCCGTCGTCGTCGGCGAGCCGACCGTCGAGGACACGATCGGCATCCTGCGCGGGCTCAAGGGCCGGTACGAGGCACACCACCGGGTGCAGATCACCGACGCCGCGCTGGTCGCGGCGGCCGCGCTGTCCGACCGCTACATCAGCGACCGGTTCCTGCCCGACAAGGCCATCGACCTGATCGACGAGGCGGCCTCGCGGCTGCGCATGGAGATCGACTCCCGGCCGGTCGAGCTGGACCAGCTGCAGCGCCAGGTCGACCGGATGCGCGTCGAGAAGCTCGCCCTGGCGAAGGAGACCGACCCCGCGTCGATCACCCGGCTCCAGCGGCTGGAGCGCGATCTCGCGGACCGCGAGGAGGAGCTCACCGCGCTGAACGCCCGCTGGGAGCGCGAGCGCAGCGGCCTGAACCGGGTCGGCGAGCTGAAGAAGCGGCTCGACGAGGCGCAGGCCGATCTGGAGCGGGCGCAGCGCGACGCGGCGTGGGAGAAGGCCTCCCGCCTGCAGTATCAGGAGATACCCGCGCTGATCGCCGAGATCGAGGACGCCTCGGCGGCCGAGGAGGAGAAGACCGAGCCGCCGATGGTCAAGGAGGAGGTCGCCGCGGACGACGTCGCCGAGGTCATCGCGTCGTGGACCGGCATCCCGGCCGGCCGGATGTTGGAGGGCGAGACCGCCAAGCTGCTCCGCATGGAGGAGTCGCTGCAGGCCAAGGTGGTCGGCCAGGCCGAGGCGGTGTCCGCGGTCGCCGGCGCCGTACGCCGGGCGCGCGCGGGTGTCGCCGACCCGGACCGCCCGACCGGCAGCTTCCTGTTCCTGGGCCCCACCGGCGTCGGCAAGACCGAGCTGGCCAAGGCCCTCGCGGGCTTCCTCTTCGACGACGAACGCGCCATGGTCCGCATCGACATGAGCGAGTACGGCGAGAAGCACTCCGTCGCGCGTCTGCTGGGCGCCCCGCCCGGATACGTGGGGTACGAGGAGGGCGGACAGCTCACCGAGGCGGTGCGCCGGCGGCCCTACTCGGTGGTGCTGCTTGACGAGGTCGAGAAGGCTCATCCGGACGTCTTCGACACGCTGCTTCAGGTGCTCGACGACGGGCGGCTCACGGACGGCCAGGGCCGCACGGTCGACTTCCGCAACGCGATCCTGGTGCTCACCTCCAACCTGGGCTCGTCGGTCATCTCCGACTTCACCCTCGGCGAGGAGGAGCGGCGCGAGGAGGTCATGGCGGCCGTGCGGGGGCACTTCAAGCCCGAGTTCCTCAACCGGCTCGACGACATCGTGGTGTTCCAGGCGCTGACCGCCCGGGACCTGGCCGCCATCGTGGACATCCAGCTGGGCCGGCTGCGCAACCGGCTCGCCGACCGGCGGCTCAGCCTCGAGGTCTCCGAGGCCGCGGTGCTGTGGCTGGGCGAGCGGGGCTACGACCCGGTCTACGGCGCCCGGCCGCTGCGCCGGCTGGTGCAGTCGTCGATCGGTGATTCGCTGGCGAAGGCGCTGCTCGCGGGGGAGATCGTCGACGGCGACACCGTCGTGGTGGAGTTGAACGAAACGAAGGACGGGCTCTCGGTCCGTTCCTGAGATGCGGCGGAGGGCCCCGCTCTGTCGAGCGGGGCCCTCCCTGTCGCTGTCTAGCTCGTCTGCGCCTCCCGTTGCCGGTAGGCGTGTGTCATCAGGATGTCCGTGAAGGCGTGCTCGCCCTCGTCGGACCAGATCCTGATCCCGTCGCGGTGCAATTGGTACCGGACGTCGGTGTAGCTGGTTCTGGTGTCGTCGTGGTGCACCACGGTCAGGGTGTCTGCGTGCGGCATGGGACTCACCGGTCCTTGTCGAGTCTGGGCGGCCGCGGCATGGTCACGCGGCCTGCGCAATCGGGAAGGAGCCCGTATCCGGTCTGCCTCGGCCCCGGCTGTCTCTGAGCGGGGGCGGCGACGCGGTCGGGCAGGGGGCGCCGCTGGAGCTCTCTGCTGCCTGCGGCGCGCCACGAGATGGAAGTGTATGACCAGCGATCGACTTCTGTCGCCCCCCTGAACGAGCGACCTATATCGTCCGATTTAGTGCCACATCGGGCGATGTTGCCATATGGGATGGTCCGATGCCGGTCGGTCGACGGATCTGGCGTGCGCCCGATACCGTGAGTGGATCTAGGAGGGAGCGCCGTGTCTGATCCGATGTACCCGGGAACATCAGTGCCGAGATCGCGTCCGTCGGTGGTGACGGTCTCGTCCTACCTGCTCTATACCAGTGCGGCCGCGTCGATCATCGCGGCGGTGCTGTCGCTGACCACGGTCGGGACCGTCCGGGACGTCTACGCCGATCTGTACGACGGGACCGCGAACTCCGGCCTGGAGGGCTTCATCGTCGCGGCCACCGTCGGCGCCGTGGTGGTCAACATCCTGTTCGCCGGGGCCCTGGCGATCCTCGCGATCTACAACAACCGCGGCAAGCAGCCCGCCCGGATCACCACCTGGGTGGTCGGCGGCATTTTCCTCTGCTGCAACGGCTTCGGCCTGCTCGGCACCGCCCTGACCGGCGCGACGGGCCTGGACACCGGCAGCACCTCCGGGCCCAGCGCCAAGGAGGTCGAGGAGCGGCTCTCCAGCGAGTTGCCGGGCTGGTTCGAGCCGGCCTCGACGCTGCTGACCGTCGTCGTCGTGCTCACCCTGCTGGCCGCGGTGATCCTGCTGGCGCTGCCGGCGGCGAACGAGTACTTCCGCAAGCCGGCGGTCGCCTGGGACCCGATGAACCAGTACCCGGGATACCCGGTACAGCAGCCGCCGTACCCCGGGCAGCCGCCGTACCCGGGCCAGCCGCTCCCGGGCCAGCCGCCGTACCCGGGCCAGCCGCTCCCGGGCCAGCCGGCGTATCCGGGCCAGCCGCTCCCGGGCCAGCCGCCGTATCCGGGCCAGCCGCCGTACCCGGGCCAGCCGCTCCCGGGTCAGCCGCAGTACCCGCCCTATCCCGGCGGGGAACCGTCCCAAGGCGGCTCTCCCACGCCGCCGCCGGGCGGCCCGGACGCCACCCCGCCGGCCTCCGGGCCGGGCGCGGGCCCGGCTCCGGGCGCGGCTCAGGATCCGAACACCCCCGGCGGGCCGCCCACCGATCCGTGGAGCGCGCCGCAGCCCCCGCCGCCGGGTGAGGACAGGCCGGGCCGGTCGCCGACCGATCCCGCCTGATCCCCGCTCGTAGTGCGCCGCCGGCTCGCCCGGCGGCGCGCTGCGCGTCCGGGTAGGTTCGTCCGAAACGGATCATCGGGAGACGTCAATGTCGTACGCAATGCAGCCGCCGCCGGCCGCCGCGCCGCCCCCCGCCGCGCCCCGCCGGCCGGTGCCGGTGACGTTGGCGTCGATCCTGTTGATCGTGATGGCGGTGGCCGGGCTCGCGTACGCGATCGCCGCGATCGCGATCGTGCCCGGCACGATCGACCGGTTCCGCGCCGCGGTCGGTGGCTCGGGCGGCGCGGACATCGACGGCATGGTCACGGTCGTCTGGATCATCGCCGCGCTGGGCGCGGTGCTCGCCGTGATCCTCTTCGCGCTCTACGTCGTCCTGGCGCTCGGGCTGCGGCGGGGCAGCAACGCCGCCCGGATCGCCACCTGGGTGGTCGCGGGCCTCGGCCTGCTCGCCGGCTGTGCCTCGACGGTCGTCATGGGCGTCCAGCTGGGCGGGGACGCGACCGTGGGCACGCCGGAGGCCGCGCTGGCCGACGCGTATCCCGGGTCGTGGGTCGCGCTGAATGTCGCCCTGGGCATCTCGCAGATGGTCGGGTACGTGATCGTCGGTCTGCTGCTGCTCGCTTGCCCCGGCACGTTCTTCGGCCGGGCGCCGAAGCCGCTGCCGCCGGACCCCTTCGCCGCCCCGGCTCTCGCGGGCTATCCGCCGGTGCCGGCCGGCTACGGCCCGCAGGCCATGGGTGGGCCCGCCGGCGGCTACGGATCGCCGTACCCCTCGGCGCCGCCGGCCGCGGGGCAGTCGATCCCGCCGTCCGGGCCCGCCGGGCGGCCGCAGCCGGGCCCGGACGATGAGTACTGGTCGCGTCCGTCCAACTGACGGGCGACATGCATCGACGAACGTGCGTCACCCGAACGGGTATCGTTGTGCGCCGAGGATGTGCCTAATTTCGCTGTCTGGCCGATTTCGGCTTGCCGCTCGGTGGGTGTTTTTCGCTGGACGGGCAGACGTGCGGCGATGACAACGGTGTCGGTGCGTACTCGTTCGATGACGGTCGTTGTCTGCCGGCCCCGGAACGGCCCCACGGAAAGGTGCTTTGAGCTGCGTCTATGCCTCTTCGAAAGGGTGGGCGACGACCGCTTCAGTTAACAACATTTCCAATACCGTCGGGGCAATGCCGTGGGTCAATAGTTCCTTTCCGCCCTGGCGGGGCAGAACGTTCCAGTTTCCCGTCAGGAAGTACTCTCGATGTCATGGAAGCCCGCCACGACCTGCGTAAATTCATCGTTGAATTGCCCGTCGCGTAGCGTTGTGTCGTGCTTTCATCGGGTCGTGAAGTTGACTGTGACCTCGACCCACACCGTGTGACGGTGCAGTACACGGCACCTTCCGACGACCGGGCGGACGTCGGACGGTCACCGTCCTGATCGTGAATCGACAATGTGGGGCGTCTCACTCCGGGGGCGGGGATCGAGAGCTCGACGGCGATGAGCAGCGACCAGACGGCGGCTGAGGCGTTGCAGGAGGCAGAGACCGAAGTCGGTGTCGCGGGGAATGGTTGATCGGAGTGCGGACGCTGCCGTGCGGGGTGCCGGACAGACGTACCGATCGGCCTACCGTTCGACCGATCTCGGCCTTACGGCCTGAAAGTTAGCCGGTTCGTTCCTGCGCACATGCAGGAGAATCGATGCAGTTGGTGGAAGGATGGAGATCGTGGGAACTGCGTTGGCGGAAATGACAATGCCTCAGATCTCGCCGCTAGCCGGCGAGCCAATTGAACGTGCGGACGCCGAGCGACTGGCGGGGGTGCTCAAGGCACTCGCCGACCCGGCTCGGCTTCGGCTGCTGAGCCTCATCCAGTCCGCAACGGACGGCGAAGCGTGTGTCTGCGACCTGACTGCCCCGCTCGGGCTGTCGCAGCCGACCGTGAGTCACCACCTGCGGATCCTGACGGAGGCGGGCCTGCTCGAGCGCGAGAAGCGTGGCGTGTGGGCTTACTACCGGCTGGTCCCGTCCGCGATCGCTACCATCGCGGACCTGCTCACCCCGCCACGCAAGCGGGCCACGAAGAAGGCCCGCTGAAAATAGACCCGACAAAGCCTGGCGTCACCGTTCCTCAGGCGTGACGCCAGGCCGGCCACCTCCATCAGGATCCACCCCCCGGACCCTAGGAGTTAACGGGTGAACTATGTGCCCGGCGATCTGCGCGACCAGCTCGCGCACGTGGGCTATGACGTGGTCCAGGCCGGACTGGTCTGTGGCTCCGGCGGCAATCTGTCCGCCCGGATTCCCGACGAGGACGCCTGCTGGGTGACCGCCAGCGGCGCCTGGCTGGACAGACTCAGCCGGACGGCCTTCACACCGGTACAGATATCCGACGGCGCTCCCGCGACCATCGGTGAGATTCCGGCCCCACGCATACCCCCGACCAGTGAAATCGCCCTCCATCTGGCGTTGTACCGTGCCCGCCCGGACGTGAACGCGGTGGTACACCTGCACCCGCAGACGGTGCTGCTGCTGGATGCGCTCGGTGAGCACATCCGCCTGGTCACGACCGACCACGCCTTCTACCTGAAGCGCGTCTCCACGGTGCCGTTCCGCATGCCGGGCGGCACCGAGGTGGCAGCGCTGACGGCGGCCATGGCGGCAGACGGCACAGACTGTCTGGTGCTCAGCCAGCACGGCTGCGTCGTGATGGCCGACACGGTCGAGCTGGCCCACAAGAGGGCCCGCAACCTGGAAGAGGCCGCGGCGCTGACCCACAAGGCGCTGACCCTGGGCCGCCTGGA
Organism: Actinoplanes sp. NPDC049118; assembly: GCF_040648555.1. Taxonomy (NCBI): domain Bacteria; kingdom Bacillati; phylum Actinomycetota; class Actinomycetes; order Micromonosporales; family Micromonosporaceae; genus Actinoplanes; species Actinoplanes sp. NPDC049118. The sequence continues at coordinate 77,074 of NZ_JBEZDY010000007.1, read as the reverse complement.
GAACCTCCGCGAAGTCCCGGAGGAGTTCCTGGACCGCCTGGCCTCGCTCGCACCGGTCACGGTCTGACGAAGAAACGCCCCGCGGCCCGACTCTCCCCAGAGCCGGGCCGCGGGGCGTTGTAGTTCGCCTGGGGCGAGACGCCCCGTCAGGCCGAGTGCCGTGGCTCGTGGTGGCCGGCGTCGTGGTGGCCGGGTCCGTGGTGACCGGATCCGTAGTGGCCGGCCTCGTGGACTCCGTGGTGGCCGGGCTCGTGGTCCGTGATCGCTTCTGCCATGCCGACCACGGTCGCGGCCGCCACCACGCCGATCGCGGTGGCCGGACCGGCGTCCGAGGGAGTGGTCTTCTTCGCCTTCCGCTCGCGGATGACCTCGATCAGGATCGGGAGCACCGAGATCAGGACGATCAGGGCCACCACCGGCAGGATGTAGCGGTCGATCTTGTCGCCGATAGCGGCGTAGATCCGCTCGGCCAGCACGTAGCCGAGGAGGATGATGCCGTCGCACCAGAGGATCGCGCCGACCACGTTCCAGAGGAAGAACTGGCGGGCCGGCATGCCCAGGGTGCCCGCGACCGGGTTCAGGAAGGTGCGGACGATCGGGATGAAGCGGGCGAGGACCACCGCCTTGGCCGGGCCGAACTTCTCGAAGTAGTACTCCGCCTTCTCGACGTACTCGCGCTTGAACAGCCTGCTGTCCGGGCGTTCGAACATGCGGCGGCCGTATCTCGAGCCGAGCCAGTGGCCCAGCTGCGCGCCGACGATGGCGCACAGGGGCGCGCCGATCAGCAGGCCGGCCAGGGAGATCTTGGTGCCGTCACCGAAGATCGAGTCGGCCACCGGTGACGCCGCGACGCCGGCCAGGAACAGCAGGGAGTCGCCGGGGAAGAAGAAGCCGACGAGCAGGCCCGTCTCCGCGAAAAGGATCGCCCAGACGCCGATCAACCCGAAGGTCTGCAGCAGGTCCTTCGGGTCCATCGGGTTCAGGGCAAGCTGCTCGGAGAGCGCACGGATGTCCACGAGGAGCCAGGGTACCGGCCGCTGCCACGCAGTCACCTGTTCGAATGCTGTGGATTACAGGCGCGGATCCACCGGCTCCGACTCCGCCGCGAGGATGGCGAAGACAAGTTCGTGGATGCGCCACAGCGGTGCGCCCTCGGCCAGCCGGTCCAACGCGGCCAGGCCGAGGCCGTGCTCGCGCAGCGCCAGGCCGCGCTTGCGGCCCAGCGAGCGCTGCCGCAGCCGTTCGATCTGCTCCGGGCGGGTGTACTCCGGGCCGTAGATGATCCGGAGATACTCCCGGCCGCGGCACTTGACGCCCGGCTGCACCAGCCGGCCCTTCGCGTCGGTCGCGCCCGGCCCGGCGTACGGCTTGACGACCATGCCCTCGCCGCCCGCCGCGGTCAGCGCCAGCCACCAGTCGGTGGCGGCCCGCTCCGCCGCGGGATCGCCCAGGTCTACCACCATGCGCCGGGTCGGCGTGAACAGTCCCGGGTCGGCCTCCACAAGCCGGTCCGCGACGCCGAGGTGCCAGCCGTGGTCCCGGTCGCGGTAGCTGACCCCCGCGCCCGCCAGCACCGCGAAGGGCGCCAGCGTCACGCCGGTCAGCCCGTCGGTCGGCTGGACGTACGCGCGGTACGCCGCCGAGTAGCCCTCGATCTCCGCCGCGCGCAGTTCGAGCCGGTCCCGCAGCCCGGACACGTCCAGGCCCCGCCCGGTGGCCCTCCGGAGCACAGCCAGGGCGGCCGGCAGCGCGGCTCGTCCGGCGGCGCCGACGCCCGCGTACCGTTCGCGGATCAGGCCGCCGGCCTTCGCCGACCAGGGCAGCAGTTCCGTGTCGAGCAGCAGCCAACCGGTGTCGAGCTCGTCGAAGACCTCGGCGGCCGCGGCGCGGACGCCGGCCAGCAGCGTGCCGTTGCGCTCGGCGTCGAAGAACGGCCGGCCGGTACGGGTCCAGATCGCGTCGCCGTCGCCGGATCGGGAGACGCGCACCACTGCGCGGGAGCCCATGTGCTTCTCCTCGCAGATCACCGTCGTGATGCCGGCCGAGCGGAGGTCCGCGAACGCCGTCGACGGATGCTCGAGGTAGCCCTCGACCGTCGACGTCGAGCACGGCGCCATCGTCGGCGGCAGCCAGACCAGCGTCGCCGGGTCGAGCGCGAAGCGGCTCATCACCTCGAGCGCCGCGGCCGCGTTCTCCGCGGCGACCGTCGTGCGGCCGTACCCGTAGTCGATGTGCCGCCGGCCGGTGACGTCCGCCAGGTCGAGGCCCTCGTCGGGCCTGCTGTCCACCGGCACCAGCGGGCGGGCCGGCGGGTAGTGCTCCCGCTCGGCCGGCACCGAAACGAGCTCGCGGGTCGGCCAGCGCAGGGCCGTCAGCCTGCCACCGAACACGCACCCCGTGTCGAGGCAGATGGTGTTGTTGATCCACTCCGGTTCCGGGGTCGGGGTGTGGCCGTAGACGACCGCCGCCGAGCCGCGGTAGTCGCGGGCCCACGGGTAGCGGACCGGGAGGCCGTACTCGTCGGTCTCGCCGGTTGTCTCGCCGAACAGGGCGAACGCGCGAACGCGGCCGGACGCGCGGCCCTGGTACGCCTCCTTGAGCCCGGCGTGCGCGACGACGAGCCTGCCGCCGTCCAGCACGTAGTGGCTGACCAGGCCGTCGATGAACTCCCGGACCTCGGGGACGAAGGCCTCATCCTCCCGGGACAGCTGCTCGAGCGTCTCCGGCAGGCCGTGGGTGAGCTGCACGTTGCGGCCGGCAAGCCGGCGGGCCAGCTTCTGCTCGTGGTTGCCCGGCACGCAGATCGCCGTTCCGGCGGCCACCATGCCCATGACCAGGCGCAGCACGCCCGGGGAGTCCGGGCCGCGGTCCACCAGGTCGCCGACGAACACGGCGGTACGGCCCTCCGGGTGCACCGCGCCGACCGGGCGGCCGCGCTCGTCGCGGACCAGCCCGTAGCCCAGCGTGGTCAGCAGGGTCTCCAGCTCGGCGCGGCAGCCGTGCACGTCGCCGATGATGTCGAACGGGCCGGTGACCTCGCGCTTGTCATTGAACAGCTTCTCGGTGCGGATGGTGGCCGCCGCGATCTCGTCCGCGCCGCGCAGCACGTGGATCTTGCGGAATCCCTCCCGGGACAGCTGCCCGAGCGAGCGCCGCAGGTCGCGGTGCATCCGGCTGAGGACCTGGCGGCCGAAGGTGCGGTCAGTCCGGGCCTGCGTGCGTTCCCAGGCCAGCGCCTCCGGCACGTCCAGCACCACCGCGACCGGCAGCACGTCGTGCTCGCGGGCGACGCGGACCAGGCCGGCCCGCGCGTGGGTCTGCAGGTTGGTGGCGTCGACGACGGTCAGCCGGCCGGCGGCCAGCCGCTTACCGGCGACGTAGTGCAGCACGTCGAAGGCGTCCCCGGACGCGGACTGGTCGTTCTCGTCGTCCGCGACCAGGCCGCGGAAGTAGTCGGAGGAGAGCACCTGGGTCGCCTTGAAGTGCTCCCGCGCGAACGTCGACTTGCCCGACCCGGAGATGCCGACCAGCGCGACGAGCGCGAGCTCCGGAATGTCGATCTCGGTCATGCCCGTTCTCCCCTCGTGAAGATCGCCATCTGGGTCGGTGCGCCCTTCGCGGCGTCGGCGTCGCCCACGCCGCGGAAGGCGACCTCGTAGCCGTGCCCGGCGGCGGTGCGCTCGGCCCAGTCCTGGAACTCCGCGCGGGTCCACTCGAAGCGGTGGTCCGAGTGGCGCATGCCGGTCAGTCCCTCGTACAGCACGTTGTATTCGACGTTCGGCGTGGTCACGATGACCGTCGCCGGGTTTGCGTGGCCGAAGACGGAGGACTCCAGCGCGGGCAGCCGGGCCGGGTCGAGGTGCTCGATGACCTCCATCAGCACCGCCGCGTCGTAGCCGCGCAGCCGGTCGTCGCGGTAGGTGAGTGCCGACTGCCACAGCGTCACCCGGCCGCGCTGCCGCTCGGGCAGCCGGTCCAGCCGCAGTCGGCGGTGGGCCAGGTCGAGGGCCCGCGACGACACGTCGGTGCCGACGATCTCCGTGTACCGGCGGTCGGCCATCAGCCCGGCGAGCAGCACGCCGCCGCCGCAGCCCAGGTCGAGTACGCGGGTCGCGCCGGACTCGGCGAGCGCGGCCAGGACCGCGTCGCGCCGCTGTTCGGCGAGCGGCCGCCTGCGGGCCACCGGCAGCTCGGCCTCCTCGTCCGCGACCGTGTCGGCCGGTGCGTCGACGGAGTCCGGGTCGGTACGGTCCAGCCGCTCCAGCGCACTGGTGGCCAGCGAGCGCCGGTGCGCCAGGTAGCGCCGGGTGATCAGCACCTTCTCCGGGTGGTCGGCCAGCCAGCCCTCGCCTGCGCGCAGCAGCTTGTCGATCTCGTCCGGCGCCACCCAGTAGTGCTTGGCGTCGTCGAGGACCGGCAGCAGCACGTACAGGTGGTTGAGCGCGTCCGCCAGCCGCAGCGTGCCGGTGAGGGTGAGATCGACGTACGGGCTGTCGCCGGCGAGCGGGTGTTCGCCGTCGACGTCGTCGAGCGGGATCGCGGTGGCGGTGACCGTCCAGCCCAGCGGCTCGAACAGCGCGGCGGCGCTGCCCCGGCAGCGCAGCACCGGCACGTGGATCTCCAGCGGGATGGCCTCGCCGGCCAGTTCCGGGCGGTCCTTCGACTCGCCGCGCAGCGCGCTACGGAAGACCTTGGCCAGCGCGCCGGCGAGCAGGCTGGACGCCGCGTACGGCCGGTCGTTGACGTACTGGCCCAGCGTGAACGACTCCGGCGCCGGCTGCTGGTTGCGACCGCCGCGCGCGGCACCGAGCCGCTGCGGATCGACGTCCAGCAGCAGCGCGGCCGTGCACCGGTCCTCGGCCGCGTCCGGGAACAGGACGTGGGCCGTGCCGGTGGGTACGTCGAACGAGTGCACCTTGTCGGGGTGCTTGACCAGCAGGTAACCGAGGTCGGTCGCCGGCCTTCGGGTGGTCGTCACGGTGAGCAGCACCGGCCGATGATCGCAGCGAGCCGCCCTCGGCGGCGACCCATTTGACGGGACCGCAAAGATGTCAGTTACATACCAAATGACTGTTTTTCGGTCAGCGGTACTCGTCCTCCAGGTGCACGACCTTGGTCTGCTCCAGGGCGTCCCACTCGGGGACCTCGACCGACCGCGGGAGCGCCGGTTCCTCCTCGTCGGCGTCGTCGACCGCGGCGGGGTCGGCAACCGTCGCCTGCTCGGCGGCGTCGCCCTCCGGCGCCTCCAGGTCGAGCTCGTCCTCCAGGTACTTCATGTGACTCCCCCTCCAGCTCGCGGCCACTCCCTCATGCTGCCGGGTCCCCCGCTCGACCGCGCGTAAACGGGCGCTCAGGTATCGGGGCGATTTCCGTCGCGGACGGTGACTGCGGAATACTGCCTGCTGGAGGACAGCGCGGTCCTGCCCTCTGCTGCCGTTTGAGATCAAGGAGCGCACCGATGCCCATCGCTTCCCCTGAGGTCTACGCCGAGATGCTCGACCGCGCCAAGGCAGGCGCGTTCGCGTACCCCGCGATCAACGTGACGTCCTCGCAGACGCTCAATGCGGCCCTGCAGGGCTTCGCGGAGGCGGGCAGCGACGGCATCGTCCAGGTATCCACCGGCGGCGCCGAGTACGCCTCCGGCCCCACGGTGAAGAACATGATCACCGGTGCCGTGGCCCTCGCCGAGTACGCGACCGAGGTGGCCAAGAACTACCCGGTCAACATCGCGCTGCACACCGACCACTGCCCGAAGAACAAGCTCGACTCGTACGTGCGCCCGCTGCTCGCGCTCTCCAAGGAGCGGGTCGCGAACGGCCGGGCGCCGCTGTTCCAGTCGCACATGTGGGACGGCTCCGCCGTGCCGCTCGAGGAGAACCTGCAGATCGCCGAGGAGCTTCTCGCCCTGTCCGCCGCCGCGCACATCATCCTCGAGATCGAGGTCGGCGTGGTCGGTGGCGAGGAGGACGGCGTCAGCGCCGCGATCGACGACAAGCTGTACTCGACGGTCGAGGACGGCCTCGCCACGGCCGCCGCGCTGGGCCTGGGCGAGAAGGGCCGCTACATGACGGCCCTGACCTTCGGCAACGTGCACGGCGTCTACAAGCCCGGCAACGTCAAGCTGCGCCCGGAGATCCTCAAGGAGATCCAGGAGGCGGTCGGCGCGAAGTACGGCAAGGAGAAGCCGTTCGACCTGGTCTTCCACGGCGGTTCCGGCTCGCTGCTCTCGGAGATCCACGGCGCCCTGGACTACGGCGTCGTCAAGATGAACATCGACACCGACACGCAGTACGCGTTCACCCGCCCGGTCGCGGACCACATGTTCCGCAACTACGACGGCGTGCTGAAGATCGACGGCGAGGTCGGCAACAAGAAGCAGTACGACCCGCGCGCCTGGGGCAAGCTGGCCGAGGACGGTCTGGCCAAGCGCGTCGTGGAGGCGTGCGAGCACCTGCGTTCGGCGGGTACCACCCTCAAGAAGTAACTCACCGGTAACGGCCGGTCCCCGGACGTGGGGGCCGGCCGTTCTTGTGTTGCGGCACTACGCAGAGGCATGGGTACGATCGTCGTCTTGTCCCGGACGAGGGCGGTGATCATGCTCGGCATCGGGGGGTACGATCCCGTTTGGCATCACGACGCCGAGGCCCTTGCCGCCGTACACAGAGCGCGGTTTTCCCGGCTCATCGGTCGTGAGCTCGTCGCCGGATGGCTGATGTGGGACCTCTCCGAGCGCGGCTGGTTCGCGGACGGGCCGGTGATACTCGGCTTCGGTGAAACCAATGTCGAAATTACTCACCGTAAGTTCGACGAATGCGCCATCACCTGGGACCAGGTGGACATGAGTGCGCCCATCGAGTGGTACGCGACGGGCATCCAGCTCGACTGGCGCGCGGATCCGCACGCCGCCCTGCGCAACGCCCGCGGCAAGGCGCTGCGCGAGGTCAACATCGTCGAACGGACCACCGTCGCCGAGTGGCGTCCCCGGGTACTGCACGCGGTCGAGTTCCTCTTCGACGGTGCGAGACTGGCGGTCTTCAACGCCATGGACGAGAACGGCCTGACCGACGTCCCGGAGATGGACCTCCCGGTGAACAGCTGGCGCCGGGTGCGCGTCGCCTGATGGCCGGCTCGGGCCGTGCCAGCGTTCAGTCCCCGCCGCCGCCCCCGCCGCCGCCGCCCCCGCCGCCCCCGCCCCCGCCGCCCCCGTCGCCGTCGCCGGACCAGCCGCCGCCGTGGTCATGGTGCGAGTCGCCGCCGTCGTACGAGCCGATGACCGGATCGGTGCCGTAGGTGTTGCCCAGGAAGCGGTTGCTGCGCGAAGGGCGGCCGCGCCCGCTGTACCAGACCGCGAATCCGATCGCCGCCAGGAGCCCGAGAACGAAAAGGATCATCGCCATACCCGGCAGTGTGCGGCATGCCCGCCACCCGCCCGCGAGAGCCTTATGCGTCGTCGACGTTGAGAGCGCGGACCGCCTCGTCCAGGTCGTCGGTGACCAGGATCAGGTTCGACTGGTCGCCGTGCGGTGAGCGGGCCAGCAGGGGTCTGAGCAGGGCCTCGACCGGCAGTGCCGCCCAGTGGTCGACGCCGAGGAAGACGAATGCACCGGACGGGCCGTCGGTGCGGTAGAACGTCTTGGTCGCCGCCTGGAAGATCTCCTGTACGGTGCCCGCCCAGCCCGGTGCGAAGACGATGCCGCCGCGGGACAGGCGCAGGATCGAGTCCTCGCGGACCGCGTTCGAGAAGTACTTGCCGATCTGGCCCGCGAAGAGGTTCGCCGGCTCGTGTCCGTACAGCCAGGTCGGGAGCGCCAGACCGCCGTGGGTGAGGCGCCCGACCACATCGCCGACGACGGCGGGCGGCGCGGGGTAGGCCGCCCGCACCGCGAGCGCCGCCGCCGTGTACGGATCGTGGTCCAGGAAGTCCGGCGCGGGCGCGAGCCGGTCGATCGCCTCGGACAGCTCGCCGGCCGCGCGGGTGGCGAAGTAGGCACCCAGGTTGGCGGCCTCCATGACCCCCGGCCCGCCGCCGGTCACGATCAGGCGGCCGGCGCCGGCCAGGCGCCAGGCCAGCGTCGCGGCCATCCGGTACGCGTCCGAGCCGCGCGGTTCCGCGTGCCCGCCCATGATCCCGACCGCGCCGCGGGCGCCGTGCGCGTGCACCCAGGCCGCGAGGGCCTTGCCCAGCGCGTTGTCGATTCCGGCGTCGTGCAGGCGCTGCGCGATCGCCTCCCGCAGGTCGGGCGCCGCGCCGCCGTGCTCGAGAAAGTGCTCGTAGACGCAGGTGTCGTACATGCCGGCGAAGCCGTCCTGCGCGAAGCCGTAGGCGAGGTCCTCCGGCGTGTACAGATGCGCCGGATGGGTCGGGTACGGCCGGGCGTCGAACGGCGGCACCAGGTGCGCGCCGCGGCCGATCAGGGCGATCTCGACCTCGGGCGCGGCCAGCCGGCAGCCGACGAACAGGGTGCCCTGGACGTCGACGCCGGTGAAGTCGGGCGGGTCGAGGTCGAGCCGGAGCCCGAGCACGATCAGCCCGGCGAGTGACCGCTTGGCGAGGTGCACATTGAACTCGGCTCGGGACTCGACCTCGCCCGCCGTGCTGTCGAAGGGGATGTCGCCGCCGAAGACGGGCTGCAATGGATCACCGGGCATCACCGTAGGGTAGCCACCGTGGAAAAGGCCTCTGGTTCGCTGTTCGGGCTGGCGTACGGGGACTCGCTGGGCAAACCGACGGAGTTCCAGGACTACGCCACCATCGTCGCCGAGCACGGTCCGGCCGGGCCGCTCGCGCTGAGCGGTGATCCCGCGCTGGTCACCGACGACACGCAGATGATGCTCGCGGTCGGGGAAGCCCTGGTCGCGGCCGGGGATCCGACCCCGGAGAGCCTCGAGCCGGTGCTGCGGCAGGCGTTCCTCGACTGGGCGGTCAGCCCGGACAACAACCGCGCCCCCGGCATGACCTGCCTGCGCGCCTGCGGCGACCTCGCGGACGGCCGGCCCTGGCAGCAGGCGTCGCAGATTCATTCGAAGGGATGCGGCGCGAACATGCGCGTCACCCCGGTCGGCCTGATGCCCGGGCTCACCGACGAGCAGCGGGCGGGTGCCGCGCAACTGCAGGCCGGCCTCACCCACGGGCACGCGACCGGGCTGGCGGCCAGCGAGCTGACCGCCTTCGCCGTACGGTGGCTCGCCGACGGCCTCGCGCCGCGGGAGCTGCCGGCCCGGCTGCTCGCGCACTGCGCCGAGCAGCGTTCGGTCTATCACCACGACTGGCTCGGCGACCTGTGGCAGCGGCCGACGGTGCGCACGCCCGAGGAATTCATCGCGCGCGGCTGGGACGAGAGCGCGGCGGCCCTCGGCCGGGTCGCCGACGCGCTGCGCCGCGGCGACTTCACCGGAGATCCGTGCCTCGCCACCGGCGCCGGCTGGATCGCCGAGGAGGCCCTGGCCACGGCCCTGTACTGCTACCTGATCTCACCGGACGAGCCGGTCGCCGTCCTCGGCCGGGCTGCGGCCTCCTCCGGCGACTCCGACTCCATCGCCTGCCTGGCGGGCGGCTTCGCGGGCGCGTCGCTCGGCCTGGCCGCCTGGCCGCCGGCCTGGCGGGAGCGGATCGAGTACGCCGACCGCCTGCACGCCCTCGGCGCCGCGTGGGACTGAGGGGTGACCTCCGCGACCCGCGCCCGGACGCGCCGGGTCAGCGGGGTTGAATAGGGACATGCAGAACCTCCTTCCCGAGCCGCCGGCCACCCGCCTCCCCGCCGAGACCGAGGCCGACGCGGCCCTGGCAGCGGCGGCGAGCGCCGGCACCGACGACGCCTACAAGTCCGTCGCGGCCCGCTTCCCCGCGTACAGCGGCGGGTGGGCCGCGCTCGCCGCGAGCGCGCTGGCGGAGAAGCAGCCGGTGACGGCCTACGCGTACGCCCGCACCGGATACCACCGCGGCCTCGACGCGTTGCGCCGCAACGGCTGGAAGGGCCACGGCCCGGTGCCGTGGTCGCACGTGCCGAACCAGGGCTTCCTGCGCTGCCTGCACAGCCTGTCGCTGGCGGCCGCGGAGATCGGCGAGGCGGACGAGGCCGCGCGCTGCGCCCAGTTCCTCCGGGACAGCGACCCGGCGGCGGCGGACGCGCTCACCTGATCCACGCCTCAGGGGTGACGGAGAAGGGCCAGGCCGCTGCGTGCGGCCTGGCCCATGGTGTCGATGCGGGGGTTACAGGCCCTCGGCAACCGCTGCGGCGATCTTGAGCCAGGAGTCGCGGGTGCCGGCCGACAGCTGTCCGTAGCGCAGCGGCTCGCCCGAGTCGATCAGCTTCTCGTAGGGCGCGAGCAGCACCGCGCGGGTGCGGGCCGCGAAGTGGCGCTGGATGGCCGGCAGGTCGATGTCCTTGCGGGTCGGCGGCATCGTCACCACGCTCACGGCCTGGCGGACCAGCCGCTGCCGGCCGCTCTGCTCCAGATGGTCGAGCATGCGTGCCGCGGTCTCGGCCGAGTCGTTACGGGCCGACATCGTGATCACCAACTGGTCGGTGGCGTCCATCGCCGCCTGCCAGTTCTGCGCCCGGACGTTGTTGCCGGTGTCCACGAAGATCAGCTTGTAGAACCGGCTGACGATCTCCCGGATCTCCGCGAACGCGCTGGCCGTGAGCATCTCGCCGGCCGTCGCGGACTCGTCGGACGCCAGCACGTCGAACATGCCCTCGCCCTGCGCCCGCACGTATTGGCTCAGGTCGCCGACCCGGCCGTGCGAACCCCGGAACAGCTGGAGGTCACGCATCATGTCGCGGACCGTGCGGGCGTGGAAGTCCTGCTGCGCCCGCATGCCGAGGGTGCCCTGTGTCTCGTTGTTGTCCCAGGCCAGCACGTAGCCGCCGCGCTTCTGCCCGAAGGTCATCGCCAGCAGCAGCACGGCGACGGTCTTGCCGGCGCCGCCCTTCGGGTTGACCACGGTGACCTGCCGCAGCCCGCCGAAGTTGCGCCGGACCATCTCGACGTCCTGTTTGTACTCCTGCTCGCGCTTGCCCGGCGCCAGCCGGACCAGGCCCATCGTGCCCTTCTGCAGCATCGCCCGGGCGCCCATGGTCGCCGTCGGCTCGGCCGGCTTCGCCAGCCGGCGCCGGGCGAACTCCTCGGCGGTCGGCGTGCCGTCCGAGACCCACGGCAGCTGCTGGTACGGGTCGGCCGGCGGCGGCTGGAGCGGGGGCTGCTCGCCGGGGACCGGCGGCTGGACCTGCGGGTGCGGCCGTGCGGCCCGCGGGTCGACCGCGGGCGGGTAGGGGCCCGGCGGCATCGGCGCGGCCTGGCCGTTCGGCGCCCAGTGCGGTGCCTGGCCGGTCGGCCCGGGTGCCGCCTGACCCTGGTGGTGCGGCATGCCGGGGTGGCCATGCTGCGGCGGCACCGGTACGGGCGGTTGCGGGCCTGGCCGGGCGGCCTGCTGCGGCTGGGGCGCGCCCGGGCCGGGCTGGGCCGGTCCGGGGCGCGGGCCGCGCTGCTGTGGAACCGCCGGGCCGGCCTGGTTCTGGCCGACCTGGTTCTGGCTCTCCGGGTGCGCCGGCTGCGCGCCGTTCGCGCGCGGTCCCTCCGGGCCGACCGGGCCCGGGCGGTAGACCGCGCCCGGGTGTTGCGCGTCGGCGTTCTCGGGGCTCTGCCGCGGCGTCACCGCCGGGTAGTAGGCGGCGCCGAGGCCCGGCACGCTCGCGCTCGTCCCGGCCCGCGGCGTCGGCTCGGTGTTCTCCGGCCCGGTGTGCCGCTCGGCGGCCGGCGGAGCGGGTGCCGGCCGCTGCGGGGGCTGTGCCCACGGGGAGTCCGACGCGACGGTGGCATCCTCGCTCGCCGGCACGCCGCTGATCGGCGTGGCGGTCGTTCCGGCTCCCGAGACGGGTGAGGCATCCGGGCCGGCGATGGCCGCGGCATCGTCCGAAGTAGGTGGAACGGGAGAAACGGGTGCGGAACGGGAGAAATGGCCGGATTCGGCTGCTGTCGCCATCGGTCGCGGCGGAATGTTCGGCCATGGTTGGGCCGAACCGTCCGGACTCGCCGTCGGCTGCGGCCGCGGCGCCTGCGGCGTGGGCATCTGCTGGTGGTACACCGGCGGCGCCGGCTGCGGCGGCGCGGCCCGGTCCGTCGGCCGGTACACCGCGGGGTCACCCTGCTGTGGCGGAGACACCGGCGGGGCCGGCGGGAGCGGGAATGCCGGCGGCGCGTCCCGCGGCACCGGCCTGCCACCGTGCACCGGAGCGCTCAGCTCCTCCGGCGGCCAGAACGGCTCGACATCCCGGTCAGGTGGCGTACCGTTCGTGCCCGGGACGTAGACGCGGTCGGCGTTCTCGTCCTCCACGGATGCGACCTCCCCGTAAACAAAGACTCGTACCTGAATGCTGTTTCAGACTCGCACAGGCGGTCAGCCCGCGTACACCGCCCAGGCGCCCGGCTCGGTCCACCACGAGCGTTTGCGGCTCATCGTCCCGGCCACGCCGTCGTCGAGGAACTGCAGCTCACCGTCGCGGGGGAGGACCGAGACCGCTCGTCCGCGGGCACGGCGCACCTCTATGCGTACCCTCGGCTTCCTGAATCGTCGCTCGACGAGCACCGGGACCGCCACCGCGACCTCGACCCGGCCGTCGGTCGGGTCACCGTCGGTGAGCAGCGGCAGGCCGTCGAACTCGGCGTAGGCGCCGCCGTTGCCGATCGCGCACGCGACGATGCGGTCGGTGCCGTCGGAGAGCACGGCGTCGTCCACCTCGATGCGGCCGCGCCACGGCACGGCCGCGCCGCGGTCGTCCGCGCCGCCGACCAGCGCGCCGTCGATGGTGACCGACCCGCCGTCGTTGCGCAGCAGGTCGAGGCGCCGGACGGCGCCGCCGAGCACGGCCGCGGCGACCGCGGCCGGCTCGCGCGGCAGGCCCAGCTGCGCGGCGAGGTCGGTGGTGCTCGCCGGGTCGAGCGGCAGGATCGCGATCGGCGGCAGATCGGGCACCGTGCGGTCGTCGGCCAGGTCGGCCGGCCGTCTGCTGGGCGGCGGGGCGTACCGCCGGACCAGCCGCCGCATCACGGCGCGCAGCTGGCCGTCGGCCGCCGTCGCGACCACCAGCCGCACCTTGCTGTCGGCGTCGGGCCAGGACAGGCCGTCGGGGCGTTCGGCGGCGTCGAACCGCGCGATGACCGCGTCGATCTCCGCGTCGGAGGACGCGGTCACGGTCTCGACCCGCGCGCCGGCCTGGGTCAGCGCATCCGCGCACTTCAGTACCGGTACGCGCGGGGTGTCGCAGACCTGTGCCTCCGCGGGGCCGCAGCCGCCGCAGGCCGAGCCGCAGGCATCCGCGGCGGAGCCGCCGCCCTCGGCGAGGCTGAGCAGGATGACGTCGTACACGTCAGGCTCCGCTCAGCACCGAGTGCCGCTCGATGACTTCCTCGCGGCCCGGGCCGACGCCGACAACGGAGATCCGCGCGCCGATCCGCGCCTCGACGAACTCGACGAACCGCTGGGCGTTCTCCGGGAGATCGGCGAAGTCGCGGGCGCCGCTGATGTCCTTCTTCCAGCCCGGCAGCGTCTCGTAGATCGGCGTCGCGTGGTGGAAGTCGCTCTGGCTGTATGGCATCTCGTCGTGCCGCACGCCGTTGACGTCGTACGCGACGCAGACCGGGATCTCGTCCAGTCCGTCGTAATTATCCAGTTTGGTCAGGACGAAGTCGGTCACGCCGTTGATGCGCTGCGCGTACCGGCCCATGACCAGGTCGAGCCAGCCGATCCGGCGCGGGCGGCCGGTGGTCGTGCCGTACTCGTGGCCGACCCGCCGCAGGTAGTCGCCGACCTCGTCGTGCAACTCGGTCGGGAACGGCCCCTCGCCGACCCGGCTGGTGAACGCCTTCAGCACCGCGACCACCCGGTCGACCCGGGTCGGTGGGATGCCGGAGCCCGTGCAGGCGCCGCCGGCGGTCGCGTTCGAGCTGGTCACGAACGGGTAGGTGCCGTGGTCGACGTCGAGCAGCGTGGCCTGGCCGGCCTCGCAGAGCACGACCTTGCCGGCGTCGAGTGCCTGTGACAGCTCGAGGCCGGTGTCGGCGACCATGGGCCGCAGCCGCTCGGTGTACGACAGCAGGTCGGCGATGACCTCGTCGGGCTTGATCGCGCTGCGGTTGTAGATCTTCGAGAGCACCTGGTTCTTGAACGACAGGGCCGCCTCGACCTTCTGCCGCAGGATCGAGGAGTCGAAGAGGTCCTGCACGCGTACGCCGAGGCGGTTCATCTTGTCCGCGTAGGTCGGGCCGATGCCGCGGCCGGTCGTGCCGATCCGCCGCGCGCCCAGGTAGCGCTCGCTGACCTTGTCGAGGGTGCGGTTGTAGGACGCGATGACGTGCGCGTTGGCGCTGATTCGCAGCCGGGAGGTGTCGATGCCGCGGGCCTCGAGCCCGTCGATCTCCTGGAAGAGCACCGCGAGGTCGACCACGACGCCGTTGCCGATCACCGGCGTGACGCCGGGGGTGAGGATGCCGCTCGGGAGCAGGTGCAGGGCGTATTTCTCACCCTCGATGACGACGGTGTGGCCGGCGTTGTTACCGCCGTTGAACTTGACCACGTAGTCGATCCGGTCGCCCAGGAGGTCCGTGGCCTTGCCCTTGCCCTCGTCGCCCCACTGGGCGCCGACCAACACGATCACCGGCACTTGACTGACGCCTTCCGTTGAAACACGTCGTACACGGAGAGGCCCGGGTACTGCCGAAGTTTACGCGACCCCGCAGCTCACCGCCGTGAGGATCCCGACAGGCGGCACCCGGTTATCCACAGGCATGCGGCGAGTTATCCACAGGGGGTCATCCCTCGGTCGCAGCACGTTCACCGAGGCGGCGACCGACGGCCCGGATGCCTCAGGCCCGAGGCCGGGTTGAAAAGGTTCACTGTGGACCGGTGGACGACCGCGATCGTGATCGGCGGCGGGCCGTAGGATCTGCGGCGTGCGTGTACTTCTGATCGGATCCGGCGGCCGCGAGCACGCCCTTGCCGTCGGCCTGGCCGCGGACCCCTCGGTGGAGCAACTGACGGCCGCTCCGGGCAATCCGGGCATAGCCGCCGTCGCCACGTTGCGCGAGGTCAAGGCCGACGACCCGGCCGCGGTGGCGGCGCTCGCCGTCGAGCTCGCCGCCGACCTGGTGGTGATCGGCCCGGAGGCGCCGCTGGTGGCGGGCGTCGCCGACGCCGTGCGCGCCAAGGGCATCGCCTGCTTCGGCCCGAGCGCCGCGGCGGCCCGGCTCGAGGGCTCGAAGGCGTTCGCCAAGGACGTGATGGCGGCGGCGGGCGTGCCGACCGGCCGCTCCTACGCCTGCACCACCGCGGATCAGGCGTCGGCCGCGCTCGAGGAGTTCGGCCCGCCCTACGTGGTGAAGAACGACGGCCTCGCCGCGGGCAAGGGCGTCGTGGTGACCTCCGACCGCGCGGTCGCGCTGGAGCATGCGCTGGACTGCGGCCGGGTCGTCATCGAGGAGTTCCTGGACGGACCCGAGGTTTCGCTGTTCGTCGTGACCGACGGGACGGCCGCGGTGCCGCTGATGCCGGCGCAGGACTTCAAGCGGGTGGCCGACGACGACCAGGGGCCGAACACGGGCGGCATGGGTGCGTACGCGCCGCTGCCCTGGGCGCCGGCCGACCTGGTCGAGCGGGTGATGGCCGAGACCGTGATGCCGACGCTGGCCGAGATGCGCGGCCGGGGCACGCCGTTCGCCGGGCTGCTCTACGTGGGGCTGGCGCTGACCGGCAAGGGTCCCAAGGTGATCGAGTTCAACGCCCGCTTCGGCGACCCGGAGACCCAGGTGGTGCTGGCGCTGCTTGCCTCGCCGCTGGGCGGGCTGCTGCACGCGGCGGCGACGGGCACGCTGGCCGATCTCCCGCCGCTGCGCTGGCACGACGGCTCCGCGGTCACGGTGGTCGTGGCGAGCCACAACTACCCGGGCACGCCGCGCACGGGCGACGTCATCACCGGCGGTGAGCAGCCCGGCGTGATCCACGCGGGGACGGCCCGCCGGGCGGACGGCGCGCTGGTGTCGGCGGGTGGCCGGGTGCTCAGCGCGACGGCGACCGGGCCGGACCTGGCCGCCGCGCGCGCGGCGGCGTACGCCCTGGTGGACGGCATCACGCTGGAAGGCTCCCACCACCGCAGCGACATCGCCCTCGGCGCGGTGGAAGGCCGGATCAAGCTCTGAGAAACAGGAACGCCCCGCCGGGCCGCTCGGCCCGCCGGGGCGTTTCGTGCCGGGTATGCCGCTGCGCGGGGACCCGGGTCAGTTCTTCGGGATGTCGAAGAGCTTCGCGACCTGGGCCGCCAGGCCGAGGTCGCCCTTCGCCTTGATCTTGCCCGTCATGAACATCATCATCGGGTTGCCGTCGCCCGTCACGACCTTTAGGAACGTCACCGGCTCCATGGTCATGCTGAGCTTCGGCTCACGGGCCGGCTGGTTCGTGACCGTGCAGGCGCCGTTCTCGATCACCGTTTCGTAGCTGTCCGTGCTGTCGCCCGGGCCGCCCGTGATGATCCAGTGGATGACGGCCTGCGTCGCCCCGGCGCGGTCCGCGCGGAACAGCGTGGGCATCCGGTTGAACACCTCGTCGAGGATCTTGTTCCGGTTCTCGGCGCTCATCACCTCGGCGAGCTTCGAGTCCGGAGTGGACTTGACGAGCTGTGCGAACTCCTTGGGACCGATCGTGGCGAACGACTCGGGGCTGAAATCAGTCATCGGTGGACCTTTCGGGATGAGCGCCAGACCTACTCGCGAGTAACCCTAGCGATAACCGCGTCAACTTGCAGTGTCTCAACCCCCGAACACCCGGTGGACAGTGAGCCCCGTCGCTGTCAGACTCCCCAACATGTCTTTGGGAGATACGCCGGAGCGTCGCCAGGCCGCGCTGCGGGCAATGGCCCACCCGGTCCGGCTGCGGATGCTGTCGTTGCTGACGAGCGCGCCGCTCACCGCCGCCGACGTCGCCCGCGAGCTCGGGCTGACCCACGCCAACGCCAGCTACCACCTGCGCAACCTGCTCGCCGCCGGCCTGATCGTGCAGGCCGGCGAGGAACACATCCGCGGTGGTGTCGCCAAGCGCTACCGCTACGACGCGGATCGCGGCCGCGACCACGAGCCCTCCCTCGGCGAGCGCGGCGCGGACTCCCAGCGCGCCCTGTTCGCGGCGGTGGCCAACGAGCTGGTCCGCCGCACCGCGGAGGCCGACTGGAACGTCGGCGGCTCGATGGTCGACGCCGAGCTGTGGGTCGACCCGGAGGTCTGGCGGGAGGTCCGTGACCGGATCGCCCAGGCCGCCCGCGACCTGCACGACGCGGCGAGGCCGCCGCGCACCCCGGGCACGGTCCGCACCAGCTCCACCATCGCTATGTTCCGCATGGCGGAGTCATGAGCGAGGCGGGTTTGGCGCCGCTGCGGCTCGTGCCTTTCCGGTTCCTGCTCGCCGGGCGCACGATCAACGCCCTCGGTAACTCGATCGCGCCCATCGCCCTGGCCTTCGCGGTCCTCGACCTGACCGGCTCGCCGCGCGACCTCGGCCTGGTCGTCGGCGCCCGGATGCTGGTCAACGTCGTGTTCCTGCTCTTCGGCGGCGCCCTGGCCGACCGGGTGCCGAAGCACCTGCTGATGGTCGGCGCGAGCGTCGCGGCGGCGATCACCCAGGCGGCGGTTGCCGCGCTGGTCCTCTCCGGTGCGGCCACGGTCGGGCTGCTGATCGCCCTGTCCGCGGCCAACGGCATGGCCGGCGCGCTGGCCATGCCGGCCTCGTCGGCGATCGTGCCGCAGCTCGTCCCGGACGGCATCCGCCAGCAGGCGAACGCCCTGAACCGCCTCTTCCTCAACGGCGCGGTCATCATCGGTGCACCGGTCGGCGGCGTGATCGTCGCGACCGCCGGCCCGGGCTGGGGCATCGCGATCGACGCCGCCGCCTTCGCCGTCTCGGCGGTCGTCTTCGCCCTGCTCCGCGTGCCGTCCGCGGCCACCGCGCCGGACGCCGGCGCCGCGGCCACCGCACGCAGCGGCATCTTCACGGATCTACGGGCCGGCTGGACCGAGTTCCGGAGCCGTACCTGGCTGTGGGTCGTCGTCGCCGGATTCAGCGTCATCAACGCGGCCCTCAGCGGTGGGATCAGCGTGCTCGGTCCCGTGGTCGCCGACGACACCGTCGGCCGCCGGGCCTGGGGTCTCGTGCTCGCGGCGCAGACCGTCGGCATGGTGCTCGGCGCCGTCCTCGCCATGCGGATCCGGGTGAGCCGGCTGCTCTTCGTCGGCGTGCTCTGCACCGCGTTCGAGGTGCTGCCGGTGCTCACCCTCGGTGCCGTGCCGCACCTCGGGCTGCTGCTCGGCGCCGCCTTCCTGGCGGGTGCCGGCATCGAACAGTTCAGCGTCGCGTGGGAGACGACGATGCAGGAGCACATCCCCGCCGACAGGCTCGCGCGCGTCTACTCGTACGACATGGTCGGTTCCTTCGTCGCGATCCCCGTCGGGCAGGTCGCCGCCGGGCCGATCGCCGAGGTCGCCGGCGTCGAGTCGACGCTCGTCGGGGCGGCCGCACTCATCGCGCTCTCCGTCGCCGGGATGCTGAGCAGTCGTTCCGTGCGTAACCTGCGGCACCGTCTCCCGACGAGCAGTCAGGGCGCCGAACGGACCATGGAAGAATCGGCGGCGTGAGCATCCCGAACGTCCTCGCCAGCCGATACGCGTCCGCCGACCTCGTCGACCTCTGGTCGCCGGAGGAGAAGATCCGGATGGAGCGCCGGCTGTGGCTCGCGGTCCTGCGGGCACAGCGGGACCTCGGCGTCGCGCTGCCGGACGGCGTGGTCGAGGCGTACGAGGCCGTGGTCGACGACGTCGATCTCGAGAGCATCGCCCGGCGCGAGCGGGTCACCCGGCACGACGTGAAGGCGCGCATCGAGGAGTTCAGCGCGCTGGCCGGGCACGAGCACATTCACAAGGGCATGACCTCCCGCGACCTCACCGAGAACGTCGAGCAGCTGCAGATCCGGGCCTCGCTGGAGCTGGTACGCAGCCGCATCGTCACCACGCTCGCCCGGCTCACCGAGCGGGCGCTCGAGTACAGCGACCTGGTGCTGACCGGCCGCTCGCACAACGTCGCGGCACAGGCGACCACGCTGGGCAAGCGGTTCGCGAGCGCCGCCGAGGAGCTGCTCATCGCGTACGAGCGGCTGGACGATCTGATCGGGCGCTACCCCCTGCGTGGCATCAAGGGACCGGTCGGCACGGCCGCCGACCAGCTCGACCTGCTCGACGGTGACGCGACGAAGCTGGCCGAGCTGGAGCGCAAGGTTGCGGCGCATCTTGGCTTCGAGCGAGTGCTGACCAGCGTCGGCCAGGTCTATCCGCGGTCGCTGGACTTCGATGTGGTCTCGGCGCTGGCGCAGGTCGTCGCGGCGCCGTCGTCGCTGGCCACCACGATCCGGCTGATGGTCGGCCAGGAGCTGGCCACCGAGGGCTTCAAGCCGGGCCAGGTCGGCTCGTCGGCGATGCCGCACAAGATGAACACGCGCTCGTCGGAGCGGGTCAACGGCCTCGCGGTGATCGTCCGCGGTTACCTGTCGATGGTCGGCGAGCTGGCCGGCGACCAGTGGAACGAGGGCGACGTCTCCTGCTCGGTGGTCCGCCGGGTGGCCCTGCCGGACGCCTTCTTCGCCACCGACGGCCTGTTCCAGACCTTCCTCACCGTGCTCGACGAGTTCGGGGCCTACCCGGCGGTGACCGCCCGCGAGCTGGATCGCTTCCTGCCCTTCCTCACCACCACGAAGCTGCTGGTCGCGGCGGTACGCAAGGGTGTCGGCCGCGAGCTGGCGCACGAGGTCATCAAGGAACACGCGGTGGCGGTGGCGCTGGCGATGCGCGAGAAGGGCATCGCGGAGAACGACCTCTTCGACCGTCTGGCGGCGGACGGCCGGCTGCGGCTGACCCGTGCGGAGATCGACGCCCTGGTGGCGGACCGGGCGGCCTTCGTTGGCGCGGCGCCGGCACAGGTGCAGGCGGTGGCGGAGCGGGTGGCGGCGATCGTCGCGGCCCACCCGGAGGCGGCGAAGTACGCGCCGGCGCCGATCCTGTAGCGGATCGCGCCGTCGGGGCGCGGCGGAGCTTCCATCGCGCCGCACCCCGACGGAGAACTCAAACGCCCGCGGTCGAGGTGATCCACGCCCGGTTGTAGGCGACGCTGCCGTAGTACTGCCGGCTCTGGCCGTCCGCGGTCGACGCCACGCCCACCTGGGCGCCGTTGTAGACCTCCGGGCCGCCGGAGTCGCCGCGCCACGCGTTGCCGGTGATCGCCGTCGACGCGATCGCGCGGCCGCCGTACGCGTCGGTGCCGTTGGTGGAGGTCACCTGGACGCTCGCGGTCTTCAGCGTCGTCGAGGCGCCGCACCCGCTGTAGCAGGTCTGGCCCCAGCCGTAGAGCGAGTTCGTCGAGCCGACGGGCGGGTACGCGCTGGACAGAGGCATGTAGGTCGTCGAGACGGCGCTGCTCAGCCGCATCAGGGCGAGGTCGTAGCGGGTCGTGGTCGAGCTCACCGTGCGGGTCACGCCGCCCGAGGTGCGGTTGACGCTGCCGACCCGGACGGACATCGTGCCGCTGATGCAGTGCCGGGCGGTGAGCACGTAGTTCGCCGAGATGATCGTGCCCGAGCAGGTGAAGCTGCCGTTGCTGAACACGGCGGCGGCCCAGGGCGCCGAGGCGACGGTGCTGCCGCCGATGATGGGGTCCGGTCCGGCTTCCACCGCGTTCGCGGCGGCGGGGACGGCCAGGATGCCGGTCAGGGCGGTAGCCAGAGAGGCGACGACGATGCGGATGCGCACGTCGGGCTCCTTCCGAAGGTCTGTCGATGCGGGGGATTCATCGAACTGTGTCGACCGAACGCTAGGTTTGGCCGCGTCCCGCGACAAGACTCCAGTTCACACATATCACCGTGTGATGACGTATGTGACCGAACGTGGTCACCCGGGGCCACGCCGTGACGTACCCGGTGGCCGAGATCACGGTCGAGATTCCCTGCTCAGCGCCCCTGGCGTCGGCCTGCCGACACCGGCCGATGGGTCGCGCGCGAGCCGTACAGGGTAGGCTGTGGCCGCTCGCCCCTTAGAGGGCCACCCAACTGCGCACCTACACAGTCAGGAGTGCCCGTGGCTCGCGTCGTCGTCGACGTCATGCTCAAGCCGGAGATCCTCGATCCGCAGGGCCAGGCAGTCGCCAACGCGCTGCCGCGGCTCGGTGTCAGCGACATCTCCTCTGTACGCATCGGACGCCGGATCGAGATCGAGTTCGCTGGTGAACCCGACCTCGACACCGCTCGGGAGATCGCCGACAAGCTGCTCGCCAACCCGGTCATCGAGGACTTCTCGATCCGGGTCGACGAGGCTGCCGGTGACGCCGCTCAGATGAGCGCGTGACCATGCGGATCGGAGTCGTCACCTTCCCGGGTTCGCTCGACGACGGCGACGCGGCCCGTGCCGTGCGGATCGCCGGCGGCGAGTCCGTGCGCCTCTGGCACGGCGACCCGGATCTGCACGGCGTCGATGCCGTGATCCTGCCCGGCGGCTTCTCGTACGGCGACGCGCTGCGCTGCGGCGCCATCGCCCGGTTCGCCCCGGTCATGGAGACCATCGCTGACGCCGCCCGCGGCGGCCTGCCCGTGCTCGGCATCTGCAACGGCTTCCAGATTCTCTGCGAGGCACACCTGCTGCCGGGCGCGCTCACCCGCAACCAGCACCTGCACTTCCGCAACCGCGATCAGCACCTGCGCATCGACACGGCGTCGACGGCGTGGACGAACGCGTTCACCGGGGGACAGGAGATCCTGATCCCGGTGAAGAACGGCGAAGGCTGCTTCGTGGCGGACAAGCGCACCCTCGACGAGCTCGAGGGCGAGGGCCGGGTCGTCGCCCGCTACACGCGCGGCAACCCGAACGGTTCGCAGCGTGACATCGCCGCGATCACCAACGCGGCCGGCAACGTGGTCGGCATCATGCCGCATCCGGAACACGCGGTGGAGGCGCTGACCGGCCCGTCGCTCGACGGCCTCGGCTTCTTCACCTCCGCCCTGCGGCACCTGGCCGGGACGGCCGCGGGCGGGCAGCTCACAGGGGGAGCCCAGCGATGACCACCCAGCACGACACGGCGACCAGCGGCGCTGCGGCGCCGCGGGGGGTACCGAACCAACCGCCGGCGGCGTCCGGCCAGCCGGCCAAGCCGACCGGCTTCGCCGCCACCGACGTGCTGGTCAACCAGTTCGACGGGGGTCCCGACACCGTCGAGCGGGCGCTGAACACGGGCGATGAGCTCCAGCCGCACACCGAGCTCGGCCTCAAGGACGACGAGTACGACCGGATCCGCCAGATCCTCGGCCGCCGCCCGACGGCCTCCGAGCTGGCGATGTATTCGATCATGTGGAGCGAGCACTGCTCCTACAAGTCGAGCAAGGTGCACCTGCGCCAGTTCGGCGAGAAGGCACCGAAGAACACCCGGATGCTCGCGGGCATCGGCGAGAACGCCGGCGTCGTGCAGATCTCCGACGAGCTCGCGGTCACCTTCAAGGTCGAGTCGCACAACCACCCGAGCTTCGTCGAGCCCTACCAGGGCGCGGCCACGGGCATCGGCGGCATCGTCCGCGACATTCTCGCCATGGGCGCCCGCCCGGTCGCCGTGATGGACCCGCTGCGCTTCGGTGCCGCGGACCACCCGGACACCGCGCGCGTGCTGCCCGGCGTGATCGCCGGCATCGGCGGCTACGGCAACTGCCTGGGCTTGCCCAACATCGGCGGCGAGATCGTCTTCGACCCCTGCTACCAGGGCAACCCGCTGATCAACGCGCTGAGCATCGGCGTACTGCCGGTCGAGCGCCTGCAGCGCAAGGAGGCGGCGGGCGTCGGCAACGTCGTCGTCCTGATGGGCGCGCGGACCGGCCGCGACGGCATCGGCGGCGTCTCCGTCCTCGCCTCCGCGACCTTCGACGAGGGCGCCGAGCAGCGCCGCCCGTCGGTGCAGGTCGGCGACCCGTTCATGGAGAAGCTGCTCATCGAGAGCTGCCTCGAGCTGTACGACGCGGGCCTGGTCGTCGGCATCCAGGACCTCGGCGGCGCCGGCCTGACCTGCGCGCTCACCGAGACCGCGGCCGCCGCGGGCACTGGCATGCGGGTCTACCTGGAGCGCGTGCCGCTGCGTGAGGCCTCGATGTCGCCGACCGAGATCCTGGCCAGCGAGTCGCAGGAGCGCATGCTCCTGATCGTCGCGCCGGAGAAGCTCGGCGAGGTGCTCAAGGTCGCCGAGAAGTGGGGCGTCTGGGCCACCAACATCGGCGAGGTCACCCCCAGCGAGACCGACGGCCAGCCCGGCCGCCTGGTGATCAGCTGGAACGACCACGTGGTCGTGGACGTGCCGCCCGGCTCGCTCGCCGACGACGGCCCGGTCTACGCCCGGCCGATCCGCGAGCCCGCCGACCTGATCCTGCTCCAGGCCGACCGCGCGGAGACGCTGCCGCGTCCTTCCACCCCGGACGAGCTGCGCGCGACGGTGCTGCGGATGATCGCGTCGCCGAACCTGTGCGACAAGAGCTGGGTCACCGAGCAGTACGACCGGTACGTGCTCGGCAACACCGTGCTCGCACAGCCCGAGGACGCCGGCGTGCTGCGCATCGACGAGCGCACCGGGCTCGGCGTCGCGCTCTCCGTCGACGGCAACGGCCGGTACGCCCGGCTCGACCCGTACGAGGGCGCGAGGCTCGCGCTGGCCGAGGCGTACCGCAACGTCGCCGTCACCGGTGCCGACCCGGTCGCCGTGACCGACTGCCTGAACTTCGGCTCGCCCGAGGACCCGGCGGTCATGTGGCAGTTCGCCGAGGCGGTACGCGGCCTCGCCGACGGCTGCCAGCAGCTCGGCATCCCGGTCACCGGCGGCAACGTCAGCTTCTACAACCAGACCGGTGCGGCCGCGATCCACCCGACCCCGGTGGTCGGCGTGCTCGGCATCTTCGCCGACGTGGCGCGGCGCGTTCCGATGGGCTTCCCGCCGCCGGCCGGCGACGGCGACCTGCTCTTCCTGCTGGGCGACACCAGGTGCGAGCTGTCCGGCTCCGAGTGGGCGTGGGTCACCCACGGTCACCTGGGCGGGCGCCCGCCGAAGGTCGACCTGGCGCAGGAGCAGGCGCTGGGCCGGCTGATGGCCCAGGCGGCCGAGCGCGAGCACGTCGTCGCGGCGCACGACCTCTCCGACGGCGGCCTCGCCCAGGTGCTTGTCGAGTCCTGCCTGCGGCACAACGTCGGCGCCCGGATCGCGCTTCCCGATCACGACGCGACCACCACGCCGTTCGTCTGGCTGTTCAGCGAGTCGGCGGGTCGTGCGCTGGTGGCGGTGCCTCGCGGCCACGACAAGGCCTTCGTGGCGCTCGCGGCGGAGCACAACATCGCCTGCGTGCAGATCGGCGTCACCGCCGCGGAGCCCGTCCTCGAGGTGCAGAACGAGTTCTCGATCGGGCTCGACGAGCTGCGCGAGGCCTTCACGGCGACGCTGCGCAACCTGTTCGGCGGCCCGGCCGAGACAACTGTCGTTCCCCCGGCCGCGCCGGTTCAGCCGGCCGTCGAGGCCGGTGGCGCGGCGGCGAAGGTAGCCGAGGGCGCCGGTCCGTCGGTCACGCTGGAGATCAGCGAGCCGGCCGCCGCCCAGCCCGCGACGGCCCCGCCCCCGGCGACCGCGCCGCAGGAGACCGCCGGCCCGGCGGCCGAGGCCGGGGAGGTGCCGGGTGGCCCGATCACTCCGGAGCCGGTGGCCGAGGCGGAGTGGCCCGAGTCGAAGCCGGCCGAGCCGGAGCCCGACAAGCCCGAGAGCAAGGCCTGACAGCAGAACCACCAGCGCGCCACGGCGGGGCACAGCCCCGGCCGTGGCGCTCTGCTTTGCGGGCTCGCAACCCCCACGCCGCCCGCGGGACCGCGGTTCCGCCCTCACGGCCGTCGGCTCGGCATCGCGAGTCACCCCGTCGGCGGCCCGGTATCCCGGGTCTATCCCGTCGGCGGCCCGGCATCGCGGGTCCATCCTGTTGGCGGCCCGGTATCCCGGGTCCATCCTGTTGGCGGCCCGGTATCCCGGGTCCATCCTGTTGGCGGCCCGGTATCCCGGGTCCATCCTGTCGGCGGGGCATCGCGGGTCCACCCCGAGGGCGCAGGAAAAAGCCGGCCCCGTCAGAAGACGGGGCCGGCTTCGGTGATCCGGTGGGTCAGTCGTCCATCCAGTCGAGAGGACGTCGCTGACCCGGGTGCGTCGCCTCCGGCGGCGGTCCGCCGCGGCGGCCGCCCTGCTGCTCCGCGCCGTAGTAGCCACCCTGGTCGGCGCCGTAGCCGCCCTGGCCGCCGTAGTTGCCGCCCGGAGGCTGCTGACCCCGGGCGCCGGCCTGCGGGTCGTAGCCCTCCGGCGGTCCGTACGCAGCCCGGGGGTCGTAGCCGCCCTGCTCGGCGCCGTAGCCGCCGGCCTGGTCGTAGCCGCCGCCGCCCGCGGGGGCGCCGTAGTTGCCGCCACCGTAGGCCTGACCGCCCTGGCCGCCGCCGTAGGCGCCGCCGGCGGGCGGGCCGTACGCGTTGCCGTTGTCGACCGCGCCACCCTGGCCGTCCCACGAGCCGTAGCCGCCACCCTGATCGACGGGCTCGGCGGGAGCGCCGTAGGCGCCGCCGGCGTAGCCGTTGCCGCCCTGGTAGGCCCCGCCGCGGGCCGGGCCCTGGCCGGCGTAGTCGTCGCCGGCCTGGTCGTAGCCGCCGTTCTGGCCGTACGCCGGCTCCGCGCCGCCGTAGCCGCCCTGGTCGGCATAGCCGGCCTCCGGCGGGTAGCCGGCGGGCTCCGGCCGGTACATGCCGGTCGGCTCGTCGTAGCGCTGCTGCTGTGGCTGCGGCTGCGGGTCGTAGCCATCCTGGGGAGCGCCGTAAGGCGCCGCCTGGCCGTAGCCGTCCGCCTGGTCGTAGCCGCCCTGCGGGGCGCCGTAGCCGTTGGCGCCGTAGGCGTCGCCGGCCTGCTCCGCGTAGCCGCCGCTCTGCGCCGGCACCGGGGCGCCGCCGTACTGGGTGGCGGTGCCGTAGGCCTCGCCGCCGGGCGCCGCACCGGCCGCGCCCCAGCCACCGGGCGCGTTGTAGCCGCCGCCCTGCGGCATCGGCGCGCCGTAGGGGTCCGGGAACTCGTCGACGACAGGTGGCGTCCGGTGGATCATCGTCGGGGCGTCCGCGATGGACGGTGCGCCCGAACGCGGAGCGATCATCGTGGCGTCGTTGGGGTGGGCGCCCATCGGAGCACCGGCCAGCCGGGTCTCGCCGGCGCCGGGGTACCGGCCACCGCCGCCGGCCGGCGGCACCGTGCCGGCGGGGCCGTCCGCGTCGTCCGTGCCGTCCGGCTCCTCGCCGGACTTGCGGCGCATCAGGACCAACACGATCGCGCCGATGCCGGCCGCCACGAGCAGGCCGCCGAGGATGATGAAGAGCATCGAACCGGAGCCCTCGTCCGTACCCGAGGTCGGCGTCTGGTCGGTCGCCGCGGCGGTCTCGTCGTCGGTGACGTCGGTCGCGTCCTCGCTGGCCTCATCGGTCGGCACGGTGCTCGCACTGGCCGACGCCGACGGGCTGACGGACGGCGACGCGCCCGCCTTCAGCTTGATGGTGAGCGGGACGGTGACCGACTTGCCGGCTCCGCCCTGCGCGTTCACCGAGGCGACGTCGTAGCCGCCCTTCGTAGCGGCCACCGACAGCGCGCCGACCGCGATCGGATCGCTGTCGGAGCCGGTGAAGGAGTAGCCGCCGTCACCGTTGGTGGTGGTGTCGTACTGGTGGTTCTGGCTGTCGCGCAGGCCGACCAGCGCGCCCGGGACGGCCTTGCCGTCCTGGTCCTTCACCTTGCCGCTGACCTGGCGCACGGTCTGCGGCTTGTCCGGGCCGCGCACGGTGACGTTGCGGCTGACGCTGCCGCTGCCGCTCTCGTCACCGAACTGCGCATTGATCTGGATCTGGACGTTCTTGGTCTGACCCGGGTCCACGGCGCCGGCCTTCAGCCTGGCCGTGTACTGCTGCGTGCTGCCGGCTGCGAACGTCTCTTCGAAGTCGCACTTTCCGGAGCAGGTCATGCCGTTGGCGCTGACCACCACCGAGACGAGCCCGGCCTCGGCGTTTCCATTGGTCACCGTGTAGGCGATCGTGGTTTCCCCGCCCGAGGGGATGTCGCGTGGCGACAGTGAGGCCACGGCTACGTTCGGTGCATCTGCCAGCGCGGCTGAGGGCGCGGCGACGAGAACGCCACCGATCAGTGCCAGGAACGCACCGGCCTGGAGAGCCCTGGCTCGTAGGTGCGTTGTCACGTCCACCGCCTTCCGGGTCGCACGGTCACCGGGCTGCCTTCGATCTGCCCTAGGATCCCGCGACGAGTACACACCGTCGGCCACTATGCCCTGTCACACGACGTCAGCGCGACCCAGGGCCGCCCGGTTCTTATCCGAAGCCGGGTCGTATTGTCCCGACGTGTCTCCTGCGCACAATAAATCCGAGTCCGTGACCGACGCGTTGGACGCGCTGGATCGGGGCGTCGAACCCGACCGCACGATGCTGCGCGACGCTGTCCGAGCGCTGTTGGCCGAGTTGGCGCGGACCGCGCCGGGCCGATCGGTGGAGGTCCGTATTCCACCTTTCGGTGCGATTCAGTGCGTGGCCGGGCCGCGTCACACCCGAGGGACTCCGCCCAATGTGGTCGAGACCGATCCGATGACCTGGCTTCTGGTCGCCACCGGGCGCCTGGCCTGGGCCGATGCGGTGGCGTCCGGCCGGGTGCAGGCCAGCGGAATACGCACAGATCTGGCTCCGTACCTCCCTGTGCACCGGAGTTGAGCGGTCTCCGGCTCGCGTACACTGGGCGGTCGGAAGAGACCAGCAAGTCCGAGCAGATCAGCATGAGGGAGCAAGCGCGTGCCCCGAGGCGACGGCCGGTTGACCGACGATCTCGACCCCCAGGACCGCGGACCCCGGGATGCCTGCGGCGTCTTCGGGGTCTGGGCGCCCGAAGAAGAGGTCGCGAAACTTACCTATTTCGGGCTTTTCGCACTTCAGCACCGGGGTCAGGAGGCGGCGGGCATCGCCGTCAGCGACGGCTCCGGCGTGGTCGTCTATAAGGATCTTGGTCTGGTCTCGCAGGTTTTCGACGAGCCCACCCTGGCCAGCCTGCGCGGACACCTGGCCATCGGTCACACCCGTTACTCGACCACCGGCGGCTCGAACTGGGAGAACGCCCAGCCGACGATCCGGGCCACCACCGCCGGCACGACGATCGCGCTGGCGCACAACGGCAACCTGGTCAACACCGCCGAGCTCGCCCGTGAGGTCGCCGAGCGCGGGCTCGAGGCCGACATGGGCACCTCCGACACCGCGCTGGTGACGACGCTGCTGGCCAGCCGCCCCGACCTGTCGGTGGAAGCCGCGGCGGTCGAGGTGCTCCCGCGGCTGCGCGGCGCGTTCAGCTTCGTCTTCATGGACGAGGGCACGCTCTATGCCGCCCGTGACGCGCAGGGCGTCCGCCCGCTGGTCCTGGGCCGGATGGAGCGCGGCTGGGCCGTGGCCAGCGAGACCGCCGCCCTCGACATCGTCGGCGCGAGCTTCGTCCGCGAGGTCGAGCCCGGAGAGATCATCGCGATAGACGAGCACGGGCTGCGCTCGACCCGCTTCGCGGCGCCGGAGCCGAAGGGCTGCCTCTTCGAGTACGTGTATCTCGCCCGCCCGGACACCACGATCGCCGGCCGCAACATCTACTCGGCCCGCGTCGAGGTCGGCCGCAAGCTGGCCAAGGAGCACCCGGTCGAGGCCGACCTGGTCATCGGCGTGCCGGAGTCGGGCATTCCGGCCGCGATCGGCTACGCCGAGGCCTCCGGAATCCCGTACAGCGCCGGCTTCATGAAGAACGCCTACGTCGGCCGCACCTTCATCCAGCCCTCGCAGACGATCCGCCAGCTCGGGATCCGGCTGAAGCTGAACCCGCTGCGCGAGGTCGTGCGCGGCAAGCGGATCGTCGTGATCGACGACTCGATCGTGCGGGGCAACACCCAGCGGGCCCAGATCCGGATGCTGCGCGAGGCCGGCGCCCTCGAGGTGCACGTGCGCATCTCGTCGCCGCCGGTGAAGTGGCCGTGTTTCTACGGCATCGACTTCGCGACCCGGGCCGAGCTGATCGCCAACGGCCTCGAGATCGACGGCATCCGGCGCTCGATCGGCGCCGACTCGCTCGGCTACGTTTCGCTGGACGGTCTGGTCCAGGCGACCGAGCAGCCGAAGACGCGGCTCTGCATGGCCTGCTTCGATGGGCAGTATCCGATCGAACTGCCGGCGGGTCACCTGATCGGCAAGCACCTGCTCGAGGGTGTCGGCAAGCGCGCCGCCATGCCCGACGCCACTGTTGCGGCCACCGGTGCTGCGGTGGGCGGGCTCGAGCAGGATCATGATGACGAGCAGTACGCCGAGGACGAGCGGGAGACCGCGAAGCCCCTGGTGGGCAGCCCGGGCGGCGCCGACGCTCTGCGTCGCCCGTAGTTTCCAGGCCGCTCACCGGAACCACCAGCACCACCCGAGACGTCGTAGACCGCGGCACCGACAGTTGCAACCGCGTGGGGTAACCGCGCACTAAGGGGAGAACCGTGACGCACGTGTCCGAGCGCAACAGTGCCGGATCCAACGGTGCTGAAGGCGCCGACCACCAGCCGTGGTCGGCGGGTGCCGGCCGGAGCGGACGCAAGCGCACGGTGACGTACGCGGACGCCGGTGTCTCGATCGACGCCGGTGAGCGCGCGGTCGAGCTGCTGAAGTCCAAGGTCAAGCGGACCACCCGCCCCGAGGTCATGGGTGACCTGGGCGGCTTCGCCGGCCTCTTCAAGCTCAACACCCAGAAATACAAGAGCCCGATCCTGGCCTCGTCGACCGACGGCGTGGGCACCAAGCTGGTGATCGCCCAGCAGCTCAACATCCACGACACGATCGGCATCGACCTGGTCGCCATGGTCGTCGACGACCTGGTCGCCTGCGGTGCCGAGCCGCTCTTCCTGCTCGACTACATCGCCTGCGGCGAGGTCGTGCCGGACAAGGTGGCCGAGATCGGCGCGGGCATCGCGGACGGCTGCCGCTACGCCGGCTGCGCCCTGCTGGGCGGCGAGACCGCCGAGCACCCCGGCGTGCTGCGTCCTGACGAGTACGACGTCTCGGCGACCGGCGTCGGCGTGGTCGAGGAGAGCGAGATCCTCGGCGCCCACCGGGTCGAGATCGGTGACGCCGTCATCGCCATGCGCTCGTCCGGCCTGCACTCCAACGGCTACTCGCTGGTGCGCCACGTGCTGCTCGGCGCGGGCCGGATGCGCCTGGACACGGTGGTGGAGGACTTCGGCAGGCAGCGCACCCTCGGCGAGGAGCTGCTGACGCCGACCAAGATCTATGCGAAGGACTGCCTCGGCCTGATCGAGGAGACCGACGTCCGCGCGTTCTCGCACGTCACGGGCGGCGGCATCCCCGGCAACCTGGTCCGGATCCTGCCGGAGCACGCCGACGCGGTCGTGGACCGTTCGTCGTGGCGCCCGCAGTCGATCTTCGACCTGATCCAGGCCAAGGGCCGGATCGAGGACACCGAGATGGAAGCCACGTTCAACATGGGCGTCGGCATGTTCGCGATCGTCTCCTCGGACGATGCCGACCGGGCGATGGCCTACCTGACCGGCCGCGGCGTCGAGGCCTGGCAGGTCGGCGAGGTCATCGAGGGCACCGGTCAGGTGCAGATGGTCGGCCAGTACACCCGAGGCTGAAGTCTTCCCGTGCCTGGTATGAAATGATCCGCGCGTGTCGATGTGTCGGCACGCGCGGATCATTTTTTCAACAGAAGGGTGGACGACGGCACCTAGCCTGACGACGAACGGGGGTGTACCAGCGGTGGCACAGCTGTGGAGTGGGATGCGGGGCATCGCGCCGGTACCCACCTATGTCGTCATGCAGCCCACCACCCTCTGCAACCTCGACTGCTCCTACTGCTACCTGCCGTTCCGGCAGGTGGACCGGAAGATGTCCGTCGAGGTCGCGCAGGCCGTCGCCGCGTCCGTGAACCCCTGGTCGCGTACGGGAAGGTTCTCGGTGGTCTGGCACGGGGGCGAGCCGCTCGCCGCGGGCCGCGACCATTTCGCGGCCCTGCTGGCGCCCTTCGCCGCCGACGTGGAGCACCACGTGCAGACCAACGCGACGCTTATCGACGACGACTGGTGCGAGTTCCTCGCCCGGCGGCAGATCCGGGTCAGCGTGAGCGTGGACGGGCCGGAGGCGCGCAACGGCGACCGGGTCACCCGCGGCGACCGGCCCGCCTACGACCGGATCGTGCGCGGCATTGACGCCCTGCGCCGGCACGAGATCCCGTTCTCCGCGCTCTGCGTGGTCGGGCGGCCGGAGCCGGGCCTGGCCACCGAGCTGTACGAATACTTCCTCGAGCTCGGCTGCGACGTCCTCGGCATCAACGTCGAGGAGCTCGAGGGGGTCAACAAGCGCGACAACCGGCATCCCGAGGGCGACGTGACGGCCTTCTGGGCCGAGCTGGTCGGTGCCTGGCGCCGCGACCCCCGGATCCACCTGCGCGAGATCGAGTGGTCGCTGCGGTACGCGGCCGCGGCCCTCGACGGCACCGCCGACGAGGTGCTGCCCCGCCGCCTGGACCCGATCCCGACGGTCGCGCACGACGGCAGTGTGGTGTTGCTCTCACCCGAGCTGGCCGGCTTCGACGACCCCCGTTACGGGGACTTCTCCAGCGGCAACGTGCTGACGACCCCACTCGGTGACATCCTGGCCCGGGCCACGGAGACGCCCTGGATCCGCGAGTTCCTCGACGGCGTCGAGTCCTGTCGTACCCAGTGCCCGTACTTCGGTTTCTGCGGTGGCGCGCACGCCGCCAACCGCTACTTCGAACACGGCCGGTTCGACGTCACGGAGACCGACCACTGCCGAAACAGCAAGATTCGCCTACTGGAGGGAGTGCTGGACCATGCCCGAGATCACGAGCCCACGGCCGTCTGACCGCGTGGAGACGGATCCCGTGACGGCACGGCTGCACCAGACCCGGACCGGGCTGGCCGCGCTCATCGAGGAGGCGGAGGAGGCTCGGCAGAGGCGCGCGGAGTCCACGACGAAGGACGGCTCGGCGGTTTGCGCCTGGAACCACTTCGAGAACATCCCGACCTTCTACAACTGGAACAACCGCCCCCGCTGAGGGTGCGGCTCATGAAGCCCACGCGGTGTTCACCGCGTGGGCTTCATAGTCCCGTCGGAATGACCACGGAATGACCACGACACACGGGAGCACGCGGTAAGCCGCGTGCTCTGTGCAATACGGGTCAGCGCCTCGTAGGCGACCAGGGGTCCTGGTCGTCGTCCGCGTCGTCCTCGTCATCGTCGTCGACGAACTGATCATCGTCGTCGTTGAAATGATGGTCGGACTTACCACCGGCACCCGCCAGTTCGCGCTGCAAGGCGGTGAGGTCGGTGTTCGGGGAGTGGTACTTCAACTCCCGGGCCACCTTCGTCTGCTTGGCCTTAGCACGGCCGCGCCCCATGGCTCGACCCCCTCGCACAGAATTCGGGGCAGCCCGAAGGCGGGCCCCGATGACGTCAGGCATCTCTCGTGGGTCTTACGGTACATGGACGATGCCTGCTTCGGCACCTCGGGTTGCGTGTACCACCATCGCGCGTCCTCGCTTGTCACAGACCCGACGCGCGATGGTGTACAAACCGCGCAACCTTCCAGGGGCTCAGCTCAGGAAGATGCTCCGGAGCCGGCCTACCTCCGCCATGCGGCGCTCGGCGAGCCGGTCGGCGGCGACCGCCGGCGGCACGCCCTCGTCGTCGGCGAGGCGCAGGATCTGCCCGGTGGTGTCGAAGATCCGGGTCGCCCGCAGCTTGGCCCGCTCGAAGTTGAAGCCCTCGATCTCGTCGGCCACCTGGATCACGCCGCCGGCGTTGACCACATAGTCGGGTGTGTAGAGGATGCCGCGCTCCTCGAGGAGCTTCTCGATGCCGGAGTGCGCCAGCTGGTTGTTGGCGCCGCCGGTCACGATCTTGGCGCGCAGGGCGGACACGGTGTCGTCGTTCAGCGCACCGCCGAGCGCGCAGGGCGCGTACACCTCGATGTCGCTGGTGATCAGGGTCTGGGTGTCTGCGACGAGGTCGATCTGCGGGTACGTGGTGCGGGCCCACTCGAGCGCGGCCTCGTTGACGTCGGTGGCGACCACCGAGGCGCCGTCCTCGATCAGGTGACCAGCCAGGTACTTGCCGACCTTGCCCAGCCCGGCGATGCCGACCCGGCGCCCGGCCAGGGTCGGTGTGCCCCAGGTGTGCTCGGCCGCGGCGCGCATGCCCTGGAAGACGCCCCACGCGGTCAGGATCGACGAGTCGCCCGCGCCGCCGTACTCGAGGCTGCGGCCGGTCACGTAGCTGGTCTCGCGGGCGATGACGTCCATGTCCGGCACGTAGGTGCCGACGTCACAGGCGGTGTAGTAGCGGCCGCGGAGCGATTCCACGAAGCGTCCGTAGGCCCGCAGCAGCCCCTCGGTCTTGATCTGGCCCGGGTCGCCCCAGATGACGGCCTTGCCGCCGCCGAGGTCGAGTCCGGCCAGCGCGTTCTTGTACGCCATCCCGCGGGAGAGGTTGAGGACGTCGGCGAGCGCCGCCTCCTCGCTCTCGTACGGATAGAACCGGGTGCCGCCCAGCGCGGGCCCGAGGGCCGTGGAGTAGATACCGATGATCGCCTTCAGGCCGGTGTGCCGGTCCTGGCAGAAGACGACCTGCTCGTGCCCGGCGGCATCGGTGCCGTCGCTGCTTACGAACACGCCCATGACTGCTCACTCCTACAGGTGTGTGGGTGCGGCCCTTGTGGGGCCTGGCTGCCTGCTCCGGCGGGGTGTGCCGGACATCAGCGAGCCTAGCCGCGTATGGGGCACTCCGATTGGCCCCGTGCCGCGAGTCAATCCCGGGCGATTTCGTGAAAGGATCGCGCCGTGCCGTCACTGTTCGCGTCGTACCTGCGGGTTTACGAACCGCTGACCGCCTTCGACCGGGACCGCCAGGTTTTTTGGCGCCGTTATGCGCGGGAGGGTCGCGCGCTGGGCCCGGTGGAGGGACCGGTCCGGCAGCGCACCGCCGTGCTGGAGGCGCTGGGCGCGGGCTGGACCCGCCTGCCCGACCTGCCCGACGAGGCGTACGTGCTGGAGTGGGGCGACACGCTGCTGGTCTGCCCCTGGAACCTGCGCCTGCGAGTGGCTGAGGCCGCGCTCAATGCCCGCGACGGCGTTCCCAGCGTGCTGGCCGACGCCTTCGTGCCGCCGGTGCTGGCCGGCCAGGCCAAGGCCATCGTGGAGGACTGGCGCAGCGGGGCGAAGGTGCTGGAGCACGGCGTGCCCCGGGTGCACGAGCAGATCGCGACCTGGGGCGTGCCGCTGCGCTGGTTCGTCTTCGTGGATCTGGACGAACGGGAGATCAACCTGACCGGCGGCAAGCGCGCGCTGCGCTACCGGACGGAGATCTCCAAGGCCCGGCGCCGGGCGCACCGGGCGGTCTCGGTGCTGCGCAAGTCGCTGGGTGATGCCCCGATCACGGACGCCGTCGAGGAGGGCACCCGGTGGCTGGAGGAGTTCCACCCGCGATCGGTCGTCGAGCTGGACTACGGCGGCCTGACCGGTCTGCTCGGGGAGGACGCCCTGGCGGAGGACGATTCACCCGGCCTGGTGGCGGCGGGACTTTCGGCACTCTCCCGGGGTGACGCCGACTCGGCGACGGAGGCCTACGAGAAGCTCGTCGCGCGGTGGCGCGCGGTCCAGCTTCTCGAGCGCTGCAACTGATCGACACATGTAACGCTGTGACCAGGGAAAATCGGACGAACGGGTATGGAACCCGTCACGAGAGAGCGCTCTCTAGGCGAACACTCCTCGTAATCGCTGACCCGCGAAGCGTGATAATCGGTCCAAACAAGACGCTTTCTGGCGTAGAAAACAGGTAAAAATCGGGCATGCTTCAACCGTCTATCTAGGGACGTTCGGCCGTTCGGCCCATGTCGGACATCGGGGACTAGCCGGACCATGAGAGACGCACCGGCCGGCGGGACCCCGGCCGATGTCTTTAGGTACCTGTGGAGGAGTGACCGATGGCATCGCGTACGCATGATCCTGAGCCGCTACTCACGCCGGCCGAGGTGGCATCGATGTTCCGTGTCGACCCGAAAACCGTCACCCGGTGGGCCAAGGCGGGCAAGCTCAGTGCAATTCGCACCCTGGGCGGGCACCGTCGCTACCGTGAGTCGGAGGTTCGTGCCCTGCTGCAGGGGCAGATTCCCACGCAGCGTCAGGGCGACTGAAACGAACCGCGGTCGGCCGAGAGATCGATAGTTGGGGCGAATGCCGTAAGGCAGTCGCCCCTCCTTCGTCTTGTCAGGCGGCCGGTTCTGCGGAGACGAGGACGGCCACCGTGCCGTCCGCGCCGCGGCGGAGCCGGCTGCCGAACAGGGTGAGCCGGGCGATCAGGCCGTACTTGCGCTTGAGGCCCTCCCCGACCCGGCGAAGGTCCGCGGCGTCGCCGATCCGCGCCCGCGCCTCGATCGGCTCGCCCGTGGCGTTGCCACGCAGGTCGCAGGGCGCCACGGTGACGCGGCCGCTGTTGCGGATCCGCTTGAGCTTGCCCGCGTCGGTCGGTGTCCAGAACGCCAGCCCGGACCCGTCGGGCACCGCCCAGAGCGGGGTCGGCACCGCCCGGCCGTCGCGGCGGAACGTCGTCAGAAGGACGTACTTCTCGGAACCGAGTTGCTCCAGCGTCGCCATGGATCAAGAGTAGTGACAATGGATCAACCGCTGCTGGGTGACGTGTTCGGGGAGATGATCCGCGACGCGTACGCGGTGCGTACCGGGATCGGACCGCGGCCGCTGGCCGGTGGGCGGGTGCCCCGGCCGGTCATCGAGGTGATCGAGCGCGACGACGGGCTGATCAACGGCGCCCCCGCCGACCACTACCTGGCCGAGCCGGACGAGTGGCAGCCGCACGACCACCGCGCGCTGCGGCTCGTCCGCGGCGCTGTGCTCGACGTCGGCGTCGGCGCCGGGCGTACCGCGCTGGAACTGCAGAAGCGCGGCATGGCCGTCACCGGGCTGGACACCTCGGCCGGCGCGATCGAGGTGGCCCGCAAGCGCGGGCTGCGGGACACGGTGCTCAACACCGTCGACGCCTACGCCCGTTCGGCGGCCCGCTACGACACGTTTCTGCTGCTGGGAAACAACCTCGGGCTGATCGAGGGTCCCGAACGCGCACCGGACTTCCTCGCCGCGCTCGCGCGCCTGTCCCGCCCGGGTGCGCAGATCATCGCGCAGGGCACCGATCCGTACGGGACCACCGACCCGGTGCACGTCGCCTACCAGCGCCGCAACGCCGAGCGGGGTCGGCTCGGCGGACAACTGCGGCTGCGGCTTCGGTACCGGCTGCTGGCGACCGAGTGGTTCGACTACCTGAACTGCTCGGTGGACGAGTTGGAGAAGCTGCTCGAGGGCACCCGGTGGCGGCTCAAGTCGGTCGACACCGCCGATCGGCCTTACTACCTTGCGGTCATGGAGCTGTACGCATGACCGCGCTGACCCCGGAGCAGGTTCGGCTCAGCAAGCGCATGTCGCTCGTGCTACGCCACCGGCCCGAGGCGGCCGGCCTCGCCCTGGACGCGAACGGCTGGGTGCCGGTCGCCGAACTGCTCACCGCGCTGAAGATCTCCCGCGCCGACCTGGATGCCGTGGTCGCGGGCAACGACAAGGCCCGATTCGCCGTCGCGGCGGACCCGGGCGGCGTCGAACGGATCCGCGCCAGCCAGGGGCACTCCCGCCGGGTGAACGTCGACCTCGAGCTGCCCGTCGTCGAACCGCCGGCCACGCTGTTCCACGGCACGCCCCGCGCCAACCTCGGCTCGATCATGAAGGACGGGCTCCGGCCGCGGAGCCGCGACCACGTACATCTGTCGCCCGACGTCCCGACGGCCCTGACCGTCGGTCGCCGTCGGTCCCCCGACGTGGTGGTTCTCGAGGTGGCGGCGGGCGCGATGGCCCGGGCCGGGTACTCCTTCCACCGCAGCGACAACGGGGTCTGGCTCACCTCCGCGGTTCCGCCGGGTTTGTTGCACGAACGTTTGGAGTAAACGGACAAAACGTTCTATGCCGAGAGTACGCACGAATGGGCCGTTAGCGTATTGGGATGGGGTGGGTTACTCGGCGTCAGCTGACGAACCTCCTCGGTGCGCTCAGCCTCGTCGCGGCCCTCGCCGGCATCGCCTTCGGGCTGCCCGCATTCGACCGCGCGCTGCCCGCCGAACGGCCGGTGCCGAGCGACCGCCCGTACGTGATCGGCGGCGGCGTGACCGTAGTTCCGCCGCCCGGCGCACGCATCGACGTCACCGAGACCCGGCCCACCCAGGACGCCGGCACGGTGCTGTTCCGGATCGGCCCGGTCCGATATTTGATCACCGTCCGCCGGTTCGACGGCGATCTGGGCGCCGCGGCGATCCGGCTCCGCCAGCGGATCACCGGCACGTCCGGCTACCAGGTCACCGGCACGGAGCTGACCGTCGCCACCGGCACCGGCCTGGCCGGTCTGCAGGGCGGCTACACCGCACCCGGCCGCGGCGGCAGGTACGCGGTCTTCGTGGCCGACGGCCGCACGATCGAGGTCACCGTCAGCGGCGCCGACCTGGACCTCGGCCGGATCCTGCCCGCGATCGACGCCAGCACCAAGACGCTGCGGTACGACCCGGAGGCCGCGCAATGACGGCCGAGCCCCGGCTGCGCAGCGCCAGGAGTGCACCCGTGCAGCCGGGGTACGCGCCGGGGGAGGGGCTGATGCGACTGCCCGCGTTCTGGGTCGTGCTCGCCCTGCTCGTGGCCGGCGGCGTCCGGATGACGATGATCGCCGGACGGTTCGCCGCCACGTATCCGCTGGCGACCGCGACCGCGGCCGCACTCTTCGCGCTGCTCGCCGTACCGTTCTGGCTGGTCGTCAACGAGCTCGACTTCCTCGAGCGGGAGCCGCCCGCCCTGCTGGTGCTGGCCTTCGCCTGGGGTGGCCTGGTGGCCACCACCGTGTCCCTTCCGGGCAGCGCGGCCCTCGACGACCTCATCGCGAAGCTGGGCTCGCCGCACCTCGCGGCCGACTGGGGAGCCGCGCTGGCGGGACCGACCGTCGAGGAGATCGCCAAGACCCTCGGCGTCGTCGCGATCGTGCTCATCGCCCGCGCGCAGGTGAACAGCGTGCTCGACGGCGTCGTCTACGGCGCGATGGTCGGCCTGGGATTCCAGATCGTCGAAGACATCGTGTACGCGCTCGGCGCGGTCGCCCTGGCCGGCCGCGGCGACCACGTCGAACCGGTGATCACGACGTTCCTGCTCCGCGGCTTCCTCTCCGGGGTGTGGAGCCACACGCTCTTCGGCGCGCTGGCCGGCGCGGGCATCGGCTACCTGGTCGTCCGCGCGGACCGCGGCTGGCGGACCCGGCTCGGCGTCGCCATGCTCGCCGTCCTCGGCGCCTGGGCCTCGCACGTGCTCTGGAACTCGCCGCTCTTCCGCGACGGCCTCGGCAACGGCGCGCTGGCGCTGCTCGCGGTGCTGGTCTTCAAGGGCCTGCCGCCGCTGCTGCTGATCATGGTGCTGGTGCGGGCCGCACACGACCGCGAGGCGGACTACTACGCCGATCAACTGGCCAAGCTCGACGACCCCGAACTGATCACGCCGGACGAGCTCGAGGTCCTCAAGTCGGGCTCCCGCCGGGCGACCGCGCGCTGGCACGCCCGCACCCGGGCCGGCCTTCGGGCCCGGTCAGCCGTACGGCGGCTGCAACGCGCGCAGGCCCGGCTCGCGGTCGAGCTCAGCCGCGGCACCACCGACCTCGGCCGCTGGTGTCACGAGGTACGCCGGCAGCGCCGCATCCTCGTCGGGCTCGGCCACCCGGAGGCGACCGCGCCGGCGGGCAAGGGCCCGTGGCGGCGTACCGCGTCGACGGTCTTCACCACGGCCCTCGCCATCGCCGTGCTCTGGGCCGCCATCAGCACGCTGGGCGGCGGGTAGGACGGGTCAGACCTTCGGGGGCAGCCCGCCGTCGCCGTCGACGACCGCGTCCGGGGTGCCGTCCTCGTCCAGGTCGACCATCGTGATGTCGACCTTGCCGTCGCCGTCGGTGTCGAACTGGAACAGGTCGGCCTTGCCGTCGCCGTCGGTGTCGGAAACCCAGACGTCCGGCCTGCCGTCGCCGTTGGTGTCGCTCGTCAGCAGGTCGACGCGGTCGTCGCCGCGGGTCTCGACGATCTCCTGTGGCTCGCTCATGGCTTTGTCTCCTCGGTGATGCGCCGGAGGGCGGTCCTGCCCAACCTAGGGCTCGGGCCGCCCCCTCGCGACCCGAGACCGAGATCGAACCTAGAGATCCGCCGCGCGTGATTGCTCCCGGGAACGTGCCAGCCGGGTGTGACAGAAGTCGCTGGCCCCTGCGCAACCCACCGGTAACGTTGCCCGACATGAGTACAGCGGCGGACGGCTTGCAGAGGCTATTCGGCAGTGCGGGCGGCGGTTCGCTCGGCGAGCGGATGGGCATCGAGATCACCGAGGCGACCCCGGAGCGGGTCGTCGCCACGATGCCGGTCGAAGGCAACACCCAGCCGTACGGTCTGCTGCACGGCGGCGCGTCGTGCGTGCTCGCGGAGACGCTGGGCTCGGTCGGTGCGGTGATGCACGGCGCGACCGTCGACCGGCCGTTCGCCGTCGGCGTCGACATCAACGCCACCCATCACAAGGGGGTCCGCTCCGGCGTCATCACCGGCGTCGCGACGCCCGTGCACCGGGGCCGCACGGCGGTGACCTACGAGATCGTCATCACCGACGAGGACGGCGACCGGGTCTGCACGGCACGGATCACCTGCCTACTCAGGGGCGTCTGAGCGGCGTTTCTTGACGGATCCGCGTACCTTTTCCACGTGACGGAAATACCACAGCACGCATTCGACGACGCGACGCAGGTGCTGCACTGCGCGCTCAGCGGCGACAGCGACGCTGTGGTGGGCACCTTCGACGCCGTGGTCGACCGCTCCGGGGTCGTGGGGGCGTACGACGTGGCCTGGTGTCTCGCAGCGACGATGGTGGGACAGAACGTGCCCAAGGGCGGCGCCTGGACCCTCGACTTCCCCGGGATCGACGACGCGCGGTATGACAAGCGCTGGGTCGCGCGGTTCGTCAGCGCGTACGTGAACGGTGACATCTTCACCGGTGAGGCGCTGTTCGGCGCGGCCATCGCCGACGGCCAGCTCCCGGACTGCCTACTCGCCCTCGCGGGCTCGACCGTCGCCACCCTGCGGCACCGGGCGGCCTGACCGGGTGACGGAAGATCCGCTGCTCGCCCGGGTCCGCAAGCTGCTGGCCAAGGCCGAGAATCCCGCCTGCACTCCGGCGGAGGCCGAGGCGTTCACCGCGAAGGCGGCGCAGCTCATCGCCAAGTACGGCGTCGACCAGGCGCTGCTGGCGGGCGCCGATCCCGCCATGGACCCGGTCGGGGACAAGGTGGTGACGATCGAGGCGCCGTACGCCCGGGACAAGGCCGGGTTGCTCGGAGCCGTCGCCGTCACGCTGCGCTCGCGGGTCGTCTACCTGGAGCGCCGCGGCACGGCGCGGATCCATCTCTTCGGCCACGTCGCCGACCTGGAACGGATCGAGTTGCTCTTCACGTCCCTGCTCGTGCAGGCCGCGCACGGGCTGGCCGCGGCGCAGGTGCCGAGCTTCGACCATCCGGCCGCGTTCCGGCGTTCCTGGCTGTGGGGTTTCACCGAGGCGATCCGGGCCCGGCTGACCGAGGCGGAGCGGGAGGCGGCCGCGGACGTGCCGGGCGCCGAACTCGTCCTGGTCGACCGCACCGACCAGGTGGATCGAAAGCGCGACGAGACCTACCCGAAGCTGGCCCGGCTCGGGCCGCGCCGCCTGGCCGGAAGCGGCCGCCGGCTGGGCTACGCGGCCGGCCGGACCGCCTCGCTCGGCGGCACCGGCCTGCCGGCGCGCTAGATCTCGTCGCAGTTCTTCAGGTAGAGCGCCTTGGCGTACTGCGCGGCGGCGGCCTCGTTGTACATGGTCGCCTGCGACATGTACCAGCCGTTGTCCGCCAGCGCCTTCTTCGCCTGGGTCATTCCCGACCAGCGGATGTCGGCATCCACCTCGGACAGACCGCGCGCCTTGAAGTTGCGCCGCATCTGCATCTTGCCCACCCGGAAGTTCTCGGCGGCCTCCTCCGCCTGTCTCATGCAGGAGAAGCCCTTCTCACTCAGGGCCTCCGCCATGTTCCAGGCCGCCTGTTCCTCCACGTTCCTGAACTTCAGCACGTCGTTCCTCCCGTGAACTTTGTTCCCGGTTAGCTGTACGGAACGCGCCGCCGCAGCGCTAGGTCACCACGCAGACTGCAAGAAAGGTCAAACTGCCTCGGCGGAGGGCGCGAGGGCGGCGTCGGCCCGGCGCGCGGAGATGTCGCCGGCGTCTATCCAGCCGCGCTGGGCGGCGATGACGCCGGCCTGGAAGCGGCTGCGTGCGTCGAGGCGTTCCATCAATTCGGCCGACTTGCGCTTGATGGTGCGCAGGGAGAGACCCATCCTGCGGGCGGCCATCTCGTCGGTGCTGCCGCCGGCGAGGAGCCGGGACAGTTCGCGCAGCTGAGGGTCGAGGTCGGTGTCGTCGCACGCGGGTGCCTGCCCGATGGGAGTCGCGGTGGACCAGGTCTGTGCGAACAATTCGTAGATGGCGGCGACGATGCCCGGTGCATGCACCTCCTGGGCGCCTTTGCTGCTGTCGGTCGGATCGAGGGGCAGCAGCGCGGTCCGCCGGTCGAAGATGACGAGCAGCATCGGCAGGGTGGGCGCCGTGCGGAGT
This sequence comes from Actinoplanes sp. NPDC049118, assembly GCF_040648555.1. Lineage (NCBI taxonomy): Bacteria > Bacillati > Actinomycetota > Actinomycetes > Micromonosporales > Micromonosporaceae > Actinoplanes > Actinoplanes sp. NPDC049118. Next base: position 35,120 of record NZ_JBEZDY010000007.1, on the reverse strand, counting down.
TCGGCGCCCATACCGGTCATCCAGGTCGCGTACTCCAGCAGCAACGGGTTGTGCCGGTGACTGTCCTGATACACGGCGCGGACGGCCACGCCGCGTTCCAGCATCCGCTGGTTGAGCGGCCGGCTGGCGCTCTTGCCCGCCGGGGTATGCGCCGCGTGCGGGTTGAGCGACACGCATTCCACCCTGGTGGAAGCGGCGAGATCCTCGAGGCGGCCGCGGACCGTATCCACGCCGGCCCATCTGGTGATCTGCTCGCGGTCGCGGGCCTCCTCATGCGCGGTGGCCAGGGACATCATGACTGCGCGGGTGGCCTCGAGCTGGAGTTGCCTCTCCGCGACCTCCGCTTCCGCGCGAGCGATCAGCGACGCGAGGCCGACGGTGGGTCCGACGGTGCGTAACCCGGCGCTGTCGTCGCCGAGGACGACCAGGGACAGGTCGATGAGTTCGTCGAGCGTGGCCCGGACCACATCTTCGGGCATGTCCATGTAGGTGGCGAGCTGCGGTAGTTCCAGGTGTGGCGCGCTGAGCATTGCCAGGTAGACAACCTCCGCGTCCGCGGACAGCCCGATGGCATCCAACATGGCTTTGCCCCTCCCCCGAGTCACGGCATAGCGCAACAAGTATGTGGATCAGGCCGCGCGCGAGCAAGGCCCGGACCGCGGGGTGTCACTAAGGTGCCAGGGCACCTTCGCGCCCGATCCGATCCATCGACTTCTCCCCGACGGTGCCGCATTGTTGTCTTCGGCAGGGAAACGGCGACACGGAACGAACGATTCATTCTGTCGCTAATCAACGAATGCGTACAACGGGAGGAGTCTGCCATGAACAAGGCGATCACCAAGGCGGTTTCCGTGGCGGGGCCGGCCCTGGCCTCGACGATGCTCGCTTTGATCGTGTCGTCCTCGCCGGCGGGCGTCGAGCAAGAGCCCGGCGGTCACGGTCCGGCCGTGACCGTCCTCGCCGGCGGGGCGGAGTGGGCGTGAACCAGGCCGGCACCCGGTGGATCCTGCTCTGCGGGTTCCGGGTCCACGGCCCGCTCCGACGGCGCGGCGAGGCGCCTGAACAGGTACTGGCCGAGGAATTCGCGGCCCGGCTTTGGCAACGGTCCACCGAGGAGGACCGGGTACAGCACATTCGGGTCCGCGTACCGGATCCGCCCCCGACCGGGTCGCCGGAACCGGGCACCGACCCTCAGGAATTCCGGCTGGACGTCGGGATCCTGCTGATGGCCGAAAGTGACGACAAGGCCCGCGCCGTGGGTGCCCGACTTTGCAGCGGGGCCCTGGCCTCCAGTCCGGACACCGTCGGTTGGGCCTTGCAGCCGCTGTTCTAGCCCCTATCCACCTCCCCTTAGTGAATACGAGACTCCCTGATTCCGGGCGCATGTCACCGCAGCTTCTAAAAGAATTCGACCCCTCGAAAGGACCCGAAGAAATGTTTCGACGCTCTGCCATTTCATCCGGCACCGCCGGGCCGGCCCGCGCACCGCGACGGTTCGGGCGCAAAATGCTGGCCACCACCCTGGCCGCGGTCGGCAGCCTCAGCCTGGTCGCCAGCCCCGCCGCCGCGGCCCCCAGCCGCCAGAAGATCGTCGATGCGGTCAAGGCCCAACTCGGCGGCACCGCCTGCAACCCCGGCTACTTCCACAGCTGCGGCAGGGCCTGGTGCGCCGAGTTCGCCCGCTGGGGCTGGTCGGAAGGCGGCGTGACCGACCTGCAAGGCCTGGACGCCTGGGCCCAGTCCTTCAAGTCCTATGGGCAGGACCGCAGCCTTTACCACTCCCGCGGCAGCAGCTACACGCCTCAGCCCGGTGACGCCATCGTCTTCGACTGGAACCACGACCCCGATGACGACCACCCCATCGATCACGTCGCCATCGTCACCAGCGCCACCTCCACGCAGGTACGCACGATCGGCGGCAACCAGACCTCCCAGAGCAAGGTGAGCCGCTCCAGCTACTCCCGCACCAACACGGACATCATCGGCTACGTCACCCCCGCCGGGCTTGGCAGCAGCCAGCCTGAGCCCGAACAGCCGGCCGATGAGCCCATGATCCGCCACAGCGTCACCGGTGACTCCTTCGCCGACCTGGTCGCCCGCACCACCGACGGCAGCCTCCTGCTCTACGCCAACAACTTCATCCGCGACGACGGCGTCCCCTACAGCGCCAACCGCCAGATCGGCAGCGGCTGGAACAACTTCGACCAGCTCGTGAACGCCGACGTCACCGGCGACGGCTACACCGACCTGGTCGGCCGCAAGACCGACGGCACGCTGTGGCTCTACCCGAACAACATCGAACGCGACAACGGCGTGCCGTACTCCAGCTCCTCCGCCCGGCAGATCGGCAGCGGCTGGAACAACTTCAACACCATCATCGGCGCCGACGTCACCGGCGACGGCTTCACCGACCTGGTGGCCCGCAAGGCCGACGGCACCCTGTGGCTCTACGCCAACAACATCGTCCGCGACAACGGCGTGCCCTACAGCGCCGGCCGCCAGATCGGCAGCGGCTGGGGTGGCTTCACCGCCATCCTCGGCGCCGACGTCACCGGCGACGGCTTCACCGACCTGGTGGTCCGCAAGGCCGACGGCACCCTGTGGCTGTACTCCAACAACATCGTCCGCGACAACGGCGTCCCGTACAGCAGCACCAGCCTCCGGCAGATCGGCAGCGGCTGGAGCACCATCGACGTGACCGCGGCCGACGTCACCGGCGACGGCTACACCGACCTGGTCGGCCGCAAGACCGACGGCACGCTGTGGCTCTACCCGAACAACATCGAACGCGACAACGGCGTCCCGTACTCCAGCTCCGACGCCCGGCAGATCGGCAACGGCTGGAACAACTTCAACACCATCATCTGACAACGCCCGCACGGTTGCCGGGATCCTCGACGAGGGTCCCGGCAACTACACGTTCAGCAGGTTGCCCGTCCCGGTCCACTTCTTGACCAGGCGGGTACGCCGCTGGACCTTGCCGTGCACCCGTACGCGATAGCTCCGCTTCACCTTGCGCAGCGTCTGCCAGGCGGCGATGCGGCGGTTCACGCCGTTCTTCTTGACGATGGCCGTGCGCAGCTTCCAGGTCCGGCATTCGGTCCGGTGGCGCTTCTTGCCCTTGACGAAGAACTTCTGGCGCAGGCAGCGGAACGTCGACCTCGCCCGGTACGGGTTGGGCCCGGTGTCGCCGGAGATCTGGAAGACCGGCGCCATCGACCGGTACCAGTTGTAGGCCATCTTCGAGTAGCCGAAGTCGTTCGGGTGGCGCAGGTCGTGCAGGTCGATGCCCGCGACCGTGGACTGGTCGACCACCTTGATCAACGGGTCGTCCTTCTCCGCGACCATTGCCGGGATGAGCTCGTTGAAGCGGCCGTCCGCCGCGCGTTCCCGCGGTACCCGCGAGGTGACGATCTGCGCGACGAAGATGTGCGCCTCGGGCCGCGCGGCCCGGATCTGGTCGATCATCGCGGAGAGCCTGCGGGCGGTCGCGCCCGGGCTCTTCCCCTGAGTGATGTCGTTCGTGCCGGCGTGCACCAGAACGACGTCGGGGCGCGACTCGGCCAGCCAGCCGTCGAGCTTCGCCGACAGCTCTTCGATGGTCCAGCCGCCGTGACCCTCGTGCTGGGAGTCGGTGCCGTTGGCGGGGTCCTGCGAGCCGACGTAGTCGATCTGCAGGCCGGCCTTGAGTAGGCGGTACGCCAGACCGATCCGGTACGACGTGCGCGTCGCCCCGCCGGTGCCGACGGTGATCGAGTCGCCGAGCGGCATGACGCGCATCGCGGTGAAGCCGGCGGCCTTGGCCTCGGTGCTCCCGGCCGGGGGCCCGGGCTCTGCCTTCGCCGCCCCCGCGGTGCCGAGACCCGCGACCAGGCCGGCGGCGACTGCGCTGGTCAGCGCCCTGAAGCCCACGCGGCGGACGCCCACCCACCTCTGCGCAGCAGATCCCACGACTGCCCCCCAAGCCACCGGCACGACCTTCGAAGGATCGGGTGCCGGCCGGGTCAGCTGAGACCCTTCGGGTAGCCGTGGGTTGTGATCGAGTTGCAGCCGGGTTTCACGACTTGGCCAACGTCATTACGCTGCCCGAGCCGACGCGAGAACGGTTCGCGCGGCGTACACGGGGGAGGTTCCATTGTCACGTCCACAATGGCTGGCCGGGGTCGGTCTGGCCCTGCTCGCCACCGTCTCGATCGGCGCTCTTGCGGCGCCCGCGCAGGCCGCCGGCACCGGCAAGGCCTACGTACAGAGCGGCGGCAAGGTCTGGTACAAGGCGGCCACCGGAAAGACCAACAAGGTCGTCATCACGCTTTCCGGCAACACCGTGACGATCGACGACAGGGTCGCGATCAAGGCGGGTACCGGCTGTAAGAAGGTCAAGGGCGACAAGACCAAGGTCCGCTGCACCGCCAAGGCCAAGCTGGTCAGCGTCCGCGTCTACCTGCGCGACGGCAACGACACCCTGGTGAACAAGTCCAAGCTGACCGCGGCCGCCGACGGCGGCAGCGGCAAGGACACGCTCACCGGCGGGCCGGGCCGGGACACCCTCTGGGGTGGCGCCGGGGCGGACGTCCTGCGCGGGCTCGGCGGCATCGACTTCATACACGGCGACGTCTCCAACGCCGGCGCCACCGGCGGAGACATCCGCACCGAGGGCGGCAACGACGTCATCTACGGCGGTGACGGCAACGACTACATCGAGGCGAACGCCGGCACCAACAAGGTGTACGGCGAGGCCGGCAACGACGAGATCCACGGCAGCGACCGGGCCGACATCCTGTCCGGAGGCAGCGGAAACGACAGCTTCTGGGACTACGGCGGCGACGACAAGATCTACGGAGGCACCGGAAACGACACCCTCCGCGGCGGCCCCGGCAACGACCACCTGTACGGCGACGCCGGGAACGACACCCTCCTGGGCGAGCGCGGCACCGACAAGCTGTACGGCGGAACCGGCGACGACGAGCTCTCCGGTGCCGACGCCGACACCACCGGAGCCGCCGACCACCTCGACGGCGGCGCGAACGGCACCGCCGGGGACGGCTGCGCCGTGCTGGAGAACGACGTCGCGGTGAACTGCGAGCGCTGATCCGGCTTGATTCAGGGGAGGTCCGATCCGGGCCTCCCCTCTTCTTTCGGTCGGCGCGTGCCACACCGCTTCTTCGGCCGGGCCGCTAGCGACATCAGGCAATCACCGATGTGCTCGGCGGCCTGCCAGCAGTCTCACTCCAGACCGCCTGCCCTCGCGGACCAGTCCAGGCCGATGCTGCATCGGATCAATGGAGGATGGGTCGGTAGATGAGCTCCTGGATGTGATCGTCGAGCGTCCGGTGCTCGATCAGCTCCAGGTCGAAGTCGGCCGCACCCTGGAAGATCGGCTCCAGTCCGCTCCGGCCGGTGATGACAGGGAAGAGCGTCACCTGCACACGGTCGACGAGGCCGGCGGCCATCAGCGACCGGTTCAACGAGAGGCTGCCGTGCGAGCGCAACGGCACCTCGGACTGCTCCTTGAGCCGGGCGACGACGTCGACGGCGTCACCGCTCACGACGGTCGCGTCCGGCCAGTCGAGGGGCTCTTCGAGCGTCGTCGACACCACCGTTGCCGGCATGTTCCACATCCGGGTGACCCACGGGTCACGCACCTCGGATTCCTCGGTGCTCGAGGCCAGCAGCCGCGTGAATGTCCGGTAGGTGTTCGCGCCGAAGACCATCCGCTGCTTTGTGCCGTACCAGGAGAGGCGGTGTTCGAGCAGCTCGGGGCCTTGCTTACCCCAGTAGCCCGTCCAGTCGCCGCCGGCGGCGGCGTAGCCGTCGAGGCTGGAAAAGACATCGAAGGTGTAGGTCGCGGCCATGTCGTTCTCCCTGGCGTCTGCGTGCGGCCGCCCCTCGGGCGGCCTCTCATCCCCTCTACGAATGCCGCGGCCTTGATTCGACACGTTCCGCTGAGATTTCTCCGAGAGTTCGCACACCGCGGAGATGCGCGGCTGCCGGTGTACGGGCCCGGCCCGGTCACCGTGACGATCGACGGGAGCGCGCATCACGTGGCCGCGTTGGGGCGGATCAGCCGCCGGGAGGGGTCGACATTCAGCATCACGAAGTCGACCCCGACCTCGCACTCCACCGGCTGGTCATGTCGCCCGGACATCAGAGCGAGAGGCAGCGGCAGCCGACGGGACGGTACCAAGATCGTGCGCTTTTCCGAGCATTACAGGTCCGGGGAACCGACAACAACAACGGCCGGTCAGATCCGCCGTCGAGGGACACGGCTACGCCTGACCGACCAGCAGTGCCGACCTGAAAACCGAATGGTTGACACACGGTGAGCCGTACGCAACGGTGCGCATTTCAACGCCGAGACTCGTGCAGCGTCCGGGTTCGGGCTGAGCCCGGACGCACCATCAGTCCACGGTCAGCCCAGCATGGAGTCCACTGATGACCTACCCTCCGCACCCGGCAGCCTTGACCTCCGAGCCGGTTGAAACGGTTGCCGCAGCGTCGCCGAAAAGAAGCCGAAAGGCGTGGATCATCGCTGGAGCTGCAGTGGTGGTTGTCCTGGTTGGAGCAGGCGTCGCTGCCGTCATCAACGACGCCGCGAAGCCGTCGCCGCTCGAGGCCGCCCAAAATGCTTGCGACCCTGACCACGGCGGCACCCAGTTGGCCGACGATGGTCACACCTTGATCATCGACTCGCAGGGGAAGGAACTCGGTTCCGGCAGCCTCACGTTCATAGAGCTTCTCTGCCTGCAGACCGAGCTGCACATGACTCAGGCCGTAGCCGCACACATGGGCGACACTCGGGCTCTTGACGGTCGGCAAGAAGACTCCTGGGAGGGGTTCACCGCGTCGTGGACCTATCACCCTGACAGCGGCTTGGACGCGATCATCCGCACCGTCTGACCGAATATGACGTGGAAGGCCCCGAGCTCGCACACAGCTCCGGGGCCTTCGTCATCCACATTGCTTGTCAGGCTCGAGCACGGTGGCCTTGTCTTGAGGAATCGAGCAAACCGGCCGACCGGTGCAAGGCTTACCCGCTGCCGGCCCGCGACGCGTGCGACGTCGCCGTGGGCCGCAGAGGGGCAAAGGGAGGCGGGAGGCTGAAGTCAAGGCCGCTCGGCTTCGAGAGAACAGACCCGTGAAGGAGGCAGGCGGCTCCGATGATCTCGACGCCGAGCAGGTGACCGTCGGCGTCGAAGGCGAGCACGATGTCCCCCTTGCCGTCGCGCTCGACGACGACATTCTCGATCGCAGCACCAGGCGAGATCTCGTCCTCGATGTAGAAGTAGGCCGCGTTGGCCTCGTTCGCGAGATTGGGGCTTTACTGACAAAGCCACCGCGTCGGCGTCAGGGTCGAATGTCATCCGCATGAGCCAATTCGAGCATGCCAGGGGCGTCGGCCGAGGGCGGACAGCGGTCGGCCGGGCGTGTGGCCGGCGGCAGAGGGGACGGCAGCTGGCGAGGATCCTGCGTGCGATAAGGAGCGGCAAATGGCGGCCGACAGAGGTGATCAACGGTGCCGAGGAGGATGGCTGCGAGACCCTGGACAGCAGAACGCCCACCGTGCGTTTCCGCAGGTGGGCGGTGCTCAAAGCCCGGCGAGAGGCTTGGTGGCCAGGGGCGGGGTCGAACCGCCGACCTTCCGATTTTCAGTCACGCACATTTCCGCAGGTCAGACGGCTCCAAGTGGCCGCCGTGCGATCCAGCGTGCGATTAGCTGCGCATGGTGATGTGACGGGGCAGCCGTGCGACGTCACCGTGTGCGGCGAGATCCGAGAGGGCGTTGGCGATCTCCCGGTCACGTCCGTCGACCGCGTGCAGGTAACGGCGGGCGGCGGCCATGGTCGAGTGCCCAAGCCGCTTCATCAGATCCGCGAGCGTCGCCCCCGTCTGAGCGGCCAGCGTCTGCCCCGTGTGGCGCAGGTCGTGGAACGTCATGTCGATACCGACCTTCCCGCGTGCTCGGACGAACGCCTGATACAGGGTGTTGCCCCGTAGCGGCCCGTCGTCGCGGCTGACGAACAGACGCTCCTTTCCGGCGTACTCGTCCAGATGCAGCCGCACCAGCGGCATGACGTGCGGCGGGATGGTGATGGTGCGTTTGCCTGCTTCCGATTTCGGATCCTTGTCATGCGCCCGGCCTGATGCGTGAAGCGGCTCGACACGATTCTTCCGGACGGTGATCGTGTGATTGGTCAGGTCCACGTCAGCGACGCGGAGCCCGCCGATTTCTCCGCGCCGAAGGCCGCACCAGGCGGCGATGAGAACGGCGGTGCGGTAGCGGGGCGTGATCGCCTCCACCAGGGCGACGACCTCGGCGGGGGTCGCCACTGGCCGCTCGACCGACTTGACGGTGCCGGCCCCAGGGATCTGGCAAGGGTTGCGGCCGATGATGCCATCGCGGACCGCCGTGTTCATGACCATGCGCATGAACCGGTAGGACTGCGAGATGGAGGTACGCCCACCATCGCCTCGCAGAGCTGCGGCGTGCCAATGCCTGACGGTGGCCGGGCTGATCGTCCGAAGCGGCACGTCGAGCAGCGGGGCCAAGTGCAGCCGCATGTTGCGTTCGCATGTCTCCCGCCACCGGACGCCGATCTTCGGACTGTCTCTCAGGACGGCGCGAGCGTAGTTGCCGAACGATTCCGCGCCGGCACGATCGTCAAGCCATGTCCCTCGCGAGATGTCGGCCTCGACCAGGGCAAGCCACCGGTTGGCGTCCGTCTTGGTGCGGAACGTGTCCGGCGCGGTCTGGCGCACGGTGCTGCCGGGCGGGATGAATGACGCCTGGTAGCGGCCCGACGGCAGCTTGCGGACGTATCCGAATTGGCGACGCTTGGCCATCACGCCACCGCCTTACCGGCCGACCATGACACGGTGACCGGCTCAACACGACCGGCAGCGACGAACGCCTCTACGTCGCGTCGGTAGAACCGCACGAACTTGCCGACCTTGTGGAATGGGATGCGCCGCTCTGCCACCAGGCGCCGTACGAACCGCACTTCCACCTTGAGCAGGAGGGCAAGATCAGCTACGGTCAGCAGCTCATCAGTCACGGGGACGCTCCTCACTGTCGACGGTCTTCGGCGCTGTTGCCGTTGCCGAAACATCGGGTGGCGGCCCGTTCGCGGTGCGCTGCCGAGCGGCGTTGAGCTGGACACGGCGCTGGATGCGCTGACTCACCGCGCGTAGGAGGCGAAGTTCCAGGGGTGGTAGGTCGGGGTCGCCCGGTCGGGCCATCTCCCAGGCGAACGGTGATGGTGCGGCCTGCTGGTGATCCGCCGAGGGTGCATCGTCGGCGCTGACGGTGACGCCGAGCAGTGCTTTGACCCAGGCGTGCGCGTCGGCGCGGTGGTCACGCAGGGTCTTGCCGGACCAGTTGCGCGAGACCAGAATGCGGCGCCCGCCGATGCCGAGGGTGCTCCTCTGGTGGACGCGGCCCTTGCAGTTTCCGGGCCGGAGTTTGCCGGTCGCGTTCTTCGGTTGGACGCCATACAGCAGCCAGTTCGCGCACCGATCCGAGCAGGGCGTGATGCGCAGTTCGCGCCAGAGACGGTCGGCGTGGTCGCGTTGCGGGTCGCTGATGTGGTCGTGGCACTCCGCGGCGGCTTTGGTGACGTACTTGGTGATGTAGCCGATGGTCCGTTCGACGTCCTTGCCGCCGGGGTCGACGCCTTTGGCCTTGACCTGCGGGCCGAACCGTACGACGTGCGCCGGCTCGGCGTCGGGGTCGTCATCGATGGTGTCGAGCGCATCCGCCCAGCTGGGTAGCGCAGCGCCGGTGTCCGGATCGATCCACGTCTCGGTGTCCGGGTCGAAGGTCGGAGGCCGGTCGGGCGCGTACGTCAGCCGGTCGGCGTCCGGCCACCACACCTGGTGATAGGTCGCGCTGGAGACCTTTTCGAGCAGGGCGCGGGAGATGGTGCCCCGGATGGCGAAGTGCGCGTGCGGCGCGAGCCTGCGTTGCGGCTCGACGCAGCCCGCGTACTGGACGTTCCAGCCGACGGCCCGCCGTAGGTTCTGCCACATGCGGTCGAGCAGCCGGGGGAAGTGGACGGCGTCCCATGCCGCCCGCCGGTAGTCGTACGTGTTCGGGTTGACCGGCGTGCCGAGTAGCGGGTCATCGTCGCTGTGCCGGCGTCGGCACGGGCAGGGCCGACTCTGGGGGACGGAGTGGACCGGACCGTAGGTGTCGAGGGTCAGGGTCAGCCACATCGAGGGTTGGTGCGTGCTGCCGTCGCGGCCGATGTAGGTGCGGCCGACGGTGCGTGGTTCGACCTTCTGCCGGGGCAGGTCGGGTACGTCCTGGCGACGCCGGGTGGACCGGACCCGGCGCGTCCGGTCGGCGTCGCCCGGGTCGTCATCGTCGCCGAGGGTGCCGTGAGGCGGTGCGACCCGGCCGCGCAGTCCCTCAGCGGCGATGGCCGCTTCCACTTCCGTGATGGCTTCGTCCAGCTCGGTGACCTGGTCCCACTCGGCGCCCTGTTCGGCCTGTGCGCGGTAGAACTCGAAGTGTGCCCGCAGCGAGAGCAGCGCTATCTGGTCGTCGGTGGCGGCGGCCGGCGGGGGTAGCGGTTCCTCGGTACGGTGCCAGCCTTCCCGGATCTGCACCTGCCGGTAGTGCCGTGCCCGTTTGGCGCAGGGCGGGCACTTCGCTTCCAGGGTGGCGCCGCACGGTAGGTCGATCAGTTCGGTGGCGCCGGTGGTCAGATCGGTACGGCGCAAGGAGACAGGGCGGATGCAGACGCCATGGTCGATGGCGAGGTTCTTGAGCGCGTCGACGGCCCGGGGCAGGGCGAGGCGAGCGGCACGAGAACCGGGGCGAGGGGCGGTCTCTACGGCCAGGGTGGGTGCGGTCACCGGTTGTTCGCCTCCGGGGTGAGGGCGTTGCCGTTGCGTCGGGTGAAGGCGCCGGCCGGAACGGGTACGACGGCAGTTGCGATCCGTGCCGAAGGCACCGGTTCCGGTTCGGCCTGCGGTTCGATGCCGACCGGCAGGACAGGGGGCTCCACGGACGGAGGCGTGCTGTCGGCCGAGGTGGCGAAGACGAGCTTGACCAGTGCCATGAACGCCAGCGCAGGTACGGCGGACAGCAGCCAGCCGGACGGACTACGCGAAGCGACGGCGAGTTGCGCGGCCAGTGACAGCGCCGCCGAGGCGAGCAGCAGCACGACCGGGTAGGCGATCGACGCCCCAGAACGGCGCCGACGGCGGATCGTGAGGAACGCCGCCACCGGCACCAGTTCGGAGATGACCGCGTTGACCCAGCCGAACGCGCTCGGCGTACCGGCCGGGACGTGCCGCATGGTCCAGTCGTGTACGTGGGTGAACGACGCCCACCCGGCCGCGATCGCGACGACGGCGAGGATCAGTGCGAGAAGGGCAGACTCGACCCGCTCACCGGTTGACGTGTTGCTCATGCGGCGCCGCCTTCGACGGGTTCGCCGTCGATGACCTGGAGCCGGCTGTAAATGGCGGCCATGTCGCGGATCTCGTCGTCGTCCAGGAAGGAGAAGCGGACCCGCATCGGGGTGGGGTCGCCGTCGAGGACGACGTACCCGACACCCGGTGTGGTCTGCGGGATGCGGTCGCTGAGGGCGCCTCGGTCGCGCATCCCGTCGCCGAGGACCATGTCGACCTCGCCCGGCTCGGAGAGCCGCAGCGCGATCCGGGTCGGGAATAGCCCTCGCGCCGGAAGGACCTCTTTGCGCGGGTCCTGGATCGCGGCGACGACGTGCACGCCGACCGCCCGGCCCTGGGACAGCACGATCCCGAGCGATGCCTTGATCCGATCTTTGAGCTGCCGGTCGGTCAGGTACGCGGTGAGGTTCGCCAACTCGTCGATGATCAGCACAATCAGCGGTTCCGCCGGGGTCGGCTGGTGCTGGCGGGTAAGGCCCTTAAGCCGCGCGGCCCGGCTCTGGGCCTCGCGGGCGGCTTCTTCGAGCATGGCCGCCATCGCGGCGAAGTCCTTGCTGGCGAAGCGGTCGAACAGCGGCAGCCCGATCCCGAGTTCCATGCCGCCCTTGGGGTCGAGGCCCCAGAGCTTGACCAGGCCGGTACCGACGCCACCTGCCAGGGAGCGCACGATCGACCAGATCACCGAGCCCTTGCCCGACCCGGTCGCCCCGACGATGAGCACCTGAGTACCGAACAGCCGCAGGTCGAAGACATCGCCGTCTTCCTGCCGGGCCACCGGCAGCGCGGTGAAGTCCGGTACGGCGGTGGTCGGGAACGGCGTCACCGTCTTGGTCAGCGGGTCGCCGCGGAGCAGGACCAACACCACTGTGCCGAATGACGGTCCGGGCATTGCCTTGACCTGCCGGACGCCGAAGGTGTGCGCGAGGCGTTCGGCGACCTTGCCGAAGTCGTCCGGGATCTGCCCGGTGACCATCCGCACGAGCACGATGTCAGCGCCGGGACGGCACCGGACCCGCTTGAGGATTGGCAGCACCGTGTGCCGGTCGAACGACACGGCGAGTTTCGCGGTGACCATCGCGGCCTGCCAGCGACGCCGATAGGTCCAGCGCCGGACTCGGGCGAGGATCGGGTACCAGCCGAAGCGCAGGAACGACGGGCGATGCCCGAAGCCCCAACCGGTCGCCGCAGCAGCGATCCCGCCGACCGTCGAGGCCGGGCCGACCCAGCCGTACTCGGCGTGGAGCCACAGCAGACCCGTGGCGGGACCGGTCGCCCACCAGTACCGCACGTAGGTCTCGACCAGCCAGGCCACGGCCTTGATTGCCTGCCACATCACGAGAAGCCAGATGGGCAGTCGCAGCACCGGCGTGCGAACGGTGAACGGCGCGGTCGGGATCGCCTCGCCCTGGATCACATTGATCAGCGGCATCCCCGAGCCCCCGTCCGGTACTCGCCGTCGAAACGGTCGAGGTCAGCGAGGAACTGGCGGATGTTGTCCAGGCGCTCGGCATCGCTGCGGTGTGCCATGTCGGCCCATGCCTTGATCCGGCCCAGGGTCTCGGCGTACCGATGAGCGATCTCCCAAACGTCCGGCGCAGGCCGCGCGTCCGTCACGATCGGCCGGTCGCAGCCGGGGCACTTGTCGGCGTTGGGCAACAGCGCGGCGAGCAGACCGCAGCCGCCGCAGGTGCGCCAGACAGCGCCGTCCCGCGTCGTGATCCGGGCAGCGTCATTTACTGTGGGCATCACAGCCCCTTCCCTTCGCAGGTAGGTGGGTTGAGCGCCGGGGCGGGGAGAACTTCTTGGCGGTTGTTGGCCCCGCCCCCGACGCGTCGAAGATCAGGCAGCTTTGGCCGGCTTGGCGGCGGACTGCGGAGCGGTCATCTCGGTGGCGCGGATCGACCACGCCTGCCGCGCACGGCACTTCGCGCCGTTGCCCTTGCACTTCTGCGAGTCCACGTACGGCGTCAACGTGACGCCGGTGAACTCCACCATCGGCGGGTAGCCCGGCACCATCGACGCGGGCGGAACCGGTTGATGTGCCGCGATGACCTTGACTTTGAACTCCTTCGAGGCGCCGAACTTGCCCGCCTCCGGGTCCAGGTCGAGGACCTTGACCAGCCAGATCCGCTCGCCGGTCTCCTTGTCGCGCATCTGGTCGTCGCCTTGGCCCCGCTTGTCGAAGTCCGTCGCTGGCTCTACGCCGAGGCACAGCGCACCGTGTGGCGCGACGTACTCCCACGGCACCGGAACCTTGATCGAGTTGGGAATCACTGAAGTGGCCTCCTCCGCCAAAACTTGGTTACTTGACTAACCAAGTTGGCCCAAAGCTAGCACATGACTTACTTGGCTAGTCATGTTTAGTCATGCCGGAATTAGCGGAGTTTGAAGGCCTCTCTGAGGCCTTCGGCGGGGACCGGGATCACGACGTCGACCACGAGCAGGGGATGACCGGCAACATTGCGGACCACGAGCAGGCTCGCGAGTACCGAGGCCCTCCGGCCAAGTGTCAGCAGCGTCGACTCCCGCGCTGAGGCCGTACGCAGGGAAAGACGTTCCACGACGTCCATCGCGACGAGTCGCCGTCTCCGTTCCAAGTGGTCCAACGCCCCCTCGCGGAGTAGGTGCGGAAGGTGGAACGCCGTGCCGCTGGACGCCACCGCCGGGAGGTAGACGGTGTTGAGCATCGGCCAGTTCATCCCGGTCGCCGGGAAATGCCGCTGCCGGGCGATGACCGGCTCGGCAACCGGGATGGACAGCATCGCGGCGATCCGCGCGGAGGCCGGCGCGCGCCCCGCCCCGATCAGGGTCGCGTCGGGTGCCTCAACCGAGTGCAGCGCGGCGCGGATCCGCCCAGGTGGTTGCGACGCGAGCGCCGCGGGCCGGCCGAGGACCACGCGGCCTTTGCCCTGGACGCCCTCGATATAGCCGAGCTGGCGTAGGTACTCCAGCGAGCGGACCACGGTGGACCGCGATGCGTCGAACTCGCGGACCAACTGCGCCTCGCTGGGCAACATCGCCCCGACCGGGTAGGCGCCGCTGTCGATGCGGTGTTGCAGGGCGCTGGCGATGCTCGCGTACTTCGCGGCTGCGGGTTCGATCGGCACGTTCGTCACCTATGGGCCGGCGGGGCGGTGGGGGAGTGCTGGTCGACGCGTCCGGGCGCTGGCGTTTCGAGGGTGCAGGCCGACACGTGCACCAGGGCTTGCGTCCAGCCGACCGCGTATCCGGAGTCGGCGATCTCGTCGCCTTCGAGCCAGACCCAGAGGCCGCCGTACCACTGCGAGATGTCGAGTCGTACGCGTCGTACCAGTAGGGCAAGGCCGCGATCGCGGTACCGGCAGCGATCGGCGGGGATGCGCATCAGACGCCCGACGAGTTGCCCGGCCGGAACCGGCAGACGGGGCGCGACCGCGATCTGACTCATCACGCCCTCCGTATGCGAGGGCGGGTGACTGTGTTGGTCACCATCGTTCGCCTTGGTTGCGGTGCCGCCACTCGCGGTCGACGGCGGGGAGGCGGCCGGTCATGGCGTAGACCAGGCCGCGGTCGGCGAGTTGCCTGCCCATGCAGGGGTACGTGATAGCTGGCCGACAGCGCAGGCACCACCCGTCCGGGCCGGGCCGATGGTCGGCGAACAGGCGCCGGGAGAGCCGCCATACAAGCGTGTTGACACATCCGGCCGGCGGATCGATTGGCGGGTTCTGGCCGTCGAACGCGGGTAGCGGTTCACTCATGTGCTGACCTCCGCAAGCGCCGTGGACGGCACCGAGGCGGGCGGGGTCGCGGGGGACGTTGCCCAGCACCCACCTCGGTGCCAGCTTCTTCGCGAGCGGCCCGATCGAATGAAAGATCACGATTCGCACCCGTACGCGAATATATATGACTAGCTTGGCTAGTCATATTGACCGTACGGATGTCAGCCTGCCTACGCAAGCAGGACCCCGCCACATTTCCTAACCTGGCTAGCCAGGCTTTACCCTGCTGGAGTGAACGTGGATGCCCGCAGCCTCGATGACCTGGAGCCGGACGATGCGCGCCCGGCCTCCCAGCAGATCGCCAACGTGCTGCGCGCGGCGATCCTCACCCGCAAGTTCGCGCCAGGCGAGCGGCTGCCCTCGCAGAACGACTTGGCCGAGCGCTACGGCGTAGCCCGCGAGACCATCAAATCCGCGCTGCGCATCCTGCGCGAAGACCGCCTGGTCGTCACCCGGCAGGGGAGCGGCGCGTTTGTCCGTGCCCAGACAGAGCGACCGGTCGGCTTACGCCCGCACATCGAAGCCGCGTTCGAGCGGCCACACGTCACCATCGACTTCTCGGGGTTTTCCAGCGAGACCCTGCACGGCGCGATTCAGGAACCACTCGACAAGATCCGTGCGGGCCGGCTCACTCCGGAGTCTGTCGCGATCCGGATCCTGCTGCCGGACCTGAGTCTGCCTACAGTCATCCCGTCGCGGGCGGAACCCGCCGGCGACGACCCGGCCGTACGGGAACGCGCGGCCCGCATCGCCCGCCGCAACACCGAGGCCATCACCGAATCGGTTAGCGAGCTGGGCACGCTCGGGCTGGTCCGCAACGCCACCGTCGAGATCCGCGCCCACGGCACGACCGTGCTGTCCAAGCTCTACATCGTCAACCGCGACGAAGTGTTCTTCGGCTTCTACCCGGTCGTGACCAACACCGTCTCAGTCGACAAACAACCGGTGACGATCTTCGACGTGCTCGGCAAGGACGTCCCGCTGTTCCACTACGCCACCAGCGGCGAAGACGACGACGCCGCAGACCAGTTCGTCGACCAGGCCCGTACCTGGTTCGACAGCGTGTGGACCAGCATCGCCCACGAGTACACCCCATGACCCTCGCCGACCTGGTCGGCCGCGCCCGATGCCTGCTGATCGACTTCGACGGACCTGTCTGCGCCGTCTTCGCCGGTCACCCCGCAGCCACCGTCGCCGCGCACCTGCACGGCATCATCCGCGCCGAGCTCGCCGAGGCCGTGCCGCCGCAACTCGGTGCGCAGAACACTGACCCCCTACAAATCCTGCGCCAGGTCGCCGATCTCGGAGACGACGCGCTGACCCGAACGCTCGCGGACGCCTGCCGCGACGCGGAGGTCACCGCAGTAGCCACCGCAACACCCGCTTCCGGCGCGGACGACGTCATCCGCGCCGCCCACGAATCCGGCCGGCGCGTCGTCATCGTCAGCAACAACGCCGCCGCGGCCATCGAGGCCTATCTCCGCTCCCACGACCTGACCAGGCATGTCCATGCCATCGCCGCACGACACGACGGCATGGATCCGCGCCTGCTCAAGCCTCATCCGTACCTGGTCACACAAGGAATCACTGCGGCGCACGCGCAGCCCGCAAACACCGCGTTCATCGGTGACTCGGTCAGCGACATCGAAGCCGGCCAGGCCGCCGGCATCGCCACCATCGGTTACGCCAACAAGCCCGGCAAACACCAGCGCCTCCGCGACGCCGGAGCCGACACCGTCATCGACACGATGCACGAGGTGGTCACCGCCGTCCACAACGTGGCGACCAGCCCGGCGACATGACCGACGTACCGCCAATACCGGCCGCAGTCCTCGCCAACGTGCAGCAACGCTGGCCGGATGTCGCCGAGTCCTGGGCAGGACGGGCCGGCGCGGAACTCCGTGCCCTCTGTGACCTGTACCAGGCCACACCGCGTGCCGTGCTGCCCGCGCGGTATGGATTCGTGGTCGCAGTCGAAACCCCGGACGGACCGCTCGTTTTGCGCGGAAGCCCTGACCCGCACGGACCCGACCAGGCCGCCGTCGCCACTGCACTCGCCGGCCTAGGGATCTCGCCGACAGTCCGCCAGACCCTGACCTTTGACCACGGCACCTGGACAGTGCTCGACCGGGTGCAGCCAGGAACGTCGCTCTACCAGGCAGACCCTTCCACCGTCAGCCTCGAAGCGCTCTTCGTACCCCTGGCCGCGATGCGCTACCAACCCCCGCCCCACGCCGAGATGCCGTCACTCATCGACTGGCTGCGAAGCCGGCTCGAAGCCGACCATCTCATCGACCTGCGGGCCGGGGCCACCGTCGCACCGCCCGGCGATCGCGAAGCGGCACTGATGGAACTGGCTGAGCTGGCTCGCGACCACACACCAGGGCTGTGCCACGCCGATGCCTCGCTCGGCAACATCATCGCCAGCGGAACATGTGAATGGAAGTACATCGATCCGCGGGGTATGGCCGGCGAATGCGCCTACGACGTCGCCGTACTCGCCATCAGAGTCGCGCGCTTCCGAGACTCCCCAGGCCTCGTCCGGCATGTCGCCAAGCTCGCAGAGGTCGCGCCCGAACGGGTCGAAGCCTGGATGACCATCGCCGACACCGCCCGCGTCTGAGCACTCATCGTTACGTCGGCGGTACAGCGCTGCTACTGCCGGGCTCCTTTGATGCGTTACGGCGCTGCTGCTGTTCAAGCTTTCTATACACCTTTCAAGGCGGCCCGAAGCGGGCCGCTCACTCCGTCGCCGGGGGCAGCGCACCGTCGCCCGCGGGGGATGCGGGCGACGGCACGCTAACCGCTCCCCGTCGACACTCGTGGAGAGCGCAAGAGAGTCGGGCCTGCCGAAGGACTGAGGAAAGTCCGGGGCCGTAGATGGCTGGGCTTACTACGCCTCCGGCGGGGGCGCTCCGGGTGACTGGGGGGCCGTCAGCAGCTTGCGGTCGGTGCGTGGTTTCGCGCCTCTGCGTCCGTCACCCAGCGACCCGGGCAAGCCGAGCAGACCCCGGCCGGCTCCCAGCGGCCTCGCTGCATCTGTCAAGGCCGTCTTGACGCGCCGGGAGCCGGCCGGTGCCCGCTCCCACGATTGGGCGGGACGATGGGTGACGGTGCGGGAGAGCTGCTTTCGGAGGGGAGGAGGCGAACGTGACGGGGACGGCTCATCGCGTCTGGACGAACTTGCGGTCCCTTGGAACCATGTCACCCGTGCGCAACGAAGCCTTTTACGCGACCGTGGCCCAGGTGCTGCCCGCCCTCCTAATCGCGTTGACGGTTGAGATCGGTTTATTCCTGCGAAAGCCCATCGAGACATTTTTGTCACGCCCAGCGCGCAGGAACGCAGAACTCAATCGACCGGACCTCGATTCTGACGAGCTGAAGTGGCTCCGCATGGTGCATGTGAAGCAGCAACAGCGGGACAGGTGGTTCAGTCGTGTCCTACGGGGCATGTTTACGGGGATTGCAGTCCTCTGCGCGGGCATCGCCGCCGGTGAGGTATGTGCGACGACGGTGTTGTTCACAGGAACACGCGGATGGTTCCCGATACTGGCTGGTCCCTTCTGTCTTGCCGTCATGATCAGCGCGGCGATCGTGGTCACAGCACTACCGGTGTGGAGGCTCCATTTCGATCTTCACATAGCGGAAAGTGAGATCGATTTAAGCGACGCCTATGACAGCAACGCTGACAGCAACCGGCCCGGATGATCTCGGCCGATGCGAGGCACCGATGGACAGCGCTCCGAGGTCACGACCATGTACGGACGGCGCCAGGCGAGTCGTCCAGGACTTACAAGCAAGAGGTCGTCAGCGCCACGTGTTGTGCCAACGGCGTTAGCCTGAGCTGGTGAGGGACTTTGCAGGCCTCATCGGCACGATCGTTGGCGCCCTGATAACGCTCGGCGGTGTGTGGCTGACACAACGGCGAACCGACGTACGGGAACGTACGAAGTCCGAACGGGAACGAATCGATCGCGATCTTGAGAGGACCCGGCAAGAACGCCTCGCGGTTTACGCCGAGTTCGCTGGAGCGATTACCGACCTACGACGCGCGGCCCACGACCGCTGGCATCGTCTCCGGGATGACCCGGATGGACCGGGATTTGAGGCGGCGCGGGATCACTACTACCGGGTGTACGCCGTCGCCCGAAACGTACAACTGAAGTTGCGACTGCTAGACGACGATGCGGACTTGGTCGAAGCCGCACAGCAGGCATGGGAACGAGCGGCCGGGATCAGGGATCCGGACGAGGATCAGGAACGCAAGCAAAAGGGCGAGCGAGCAAAGGATGCATTGGATGCGTTCATCGGCACGGCTTCTAGGCGGCTACGGCAGCCGACGCAAACTGAAGACACCTCGCGTGCTGCTCCGTCGTAGAGCTGTTCGGGTGACTAACTGAGTGACAATCGCGGGTGATCGTGACGGACGCCCGCGGACGATGGTGGACGATGCAGCCCAGCTCAAGCCGGGGATCGAGCGGGTCGTCGAAGATCATAAATTGCCTGGGGGGTCAAGGAGTCAACCTTTGGGTGACTGGCAGACGCATGCGACCGTGTGTAGATGTCAGACATCCTCCTCGGTGGTGTCATCGGCCTTGCGAGCGCGCTCATCGTTCAGGCCGTGGTTCAGGTGTTCATCGTCCCGCGCGTGCAGGCGTCTATCCGGCGGCATGACCGTTGGGAAAAGAATCTCATCGAGTTCGTCGCCCTGGTCGAAGTTGAGTTGCCTAGGGCTGAGAACGACCTACGCGCGGCCAGCGAGGGTGTGCGGCTCCTAAGCATGCTTGCAGGCGACGCGCAATTCGACCAAGACAAAGTTAGATTGTCGAAAGCGGAGGCGACGCAGAAGGAGGGAGAGGCCGACCGGGTTATCACTGAGGCACTTACACGTGCGAACCGCCTCGAACGGCATCTCGCGCTCACGCGGCCGAAGGCTCCGTATTGGAGCAAGCTTTCGCTGAACCGTGCGTCGTACCAGGATTCCTTGCTCCACGTGGACCGATACCTGCACGACAGTCTCGACGACGAAGCTTTCAAGGCCGGCTGGATTGAGGTCATCGGAGAACGGCGCGCACTCCTGGAACGGATCGAGGAGATTACCGTCACCATGAGGCCACCGTCCCGACAGGCGGCTTCGCGAGCCCGCAGCTCGGCCCGAGGGCGAGTCAGGAAGATGTTCCGACTTGACCGGAAGTCGGAGGCGACGAGGCGGTAAGTGCGTCGTGACTTCGCGTCCCAGCCATGTGCACCTGGGTCGACGTGCAGAGTGAGTGCAATGATCGGAGGCCTCGACCGAGTCAGGGTCGTGTTCTCGCAGCTCACAAGCGCGATCACCGCTTAGCGCCGCCTCATTCCTAAACCGGCTGTCGGACAGACAGCACCACAGCAGGGACCTCGGCTGCGGCAAGCCTGCGAGACTCAGCCGTGACAGCAACGTTGACAGCAACCGGCTCGGACGCGCACGACAGGGTGACGCGGCGGCGGACGGCTTTCCGAGTCGCAGCCGAGCACGGACGGCGCCCCCTCTCCGCCTGCAACAGTGTCACGCCGTGGCGGGACAACCGTTCTCCGCTGAATACTGCCGAATTGATCTTTTCTGGATCAAGGCGCCGCGCAAGCGCGGCGCGGCCGGACGCGCTCGGCCTGCTGGCGGCCTCCGGCCGGCATCGGCCGGCGCGCCGGCCAGTCTCTGCGGCGGTGCATGAGCAGACGATGCCTCCAGCGGGAGCACTCAGGCTTCTGGGATGAGGGGTGCCCTCCCGCCCACCGACGACCCAGGCAGAGCCGAGCAGACCTGCCCCAGGGCGCCAAGGTCGTTCGTCCGGTAGGGCGCTCCACCTTGGCGCCCTGGGGCAGGCCCGCTCCACGGTGTGTGGGTCGACGGTGGACGGGATGGCAAGGGGTAGCCGCGTGGATGGGGGTCTACCGGCGGCGGACTAAGTCCTGGAATGCCGCAATGGTGGCCGCTGACCGGACGCCGGTGATCTTTTCGTCGGGAAGATCGTGCTCAAGCTGCTGGTACCCCTTGGCTGCCAGCACGAACGCCACGACTAGCAGTGCGAAGCCCGCTGCACTGGGCAGCAGGAACCATACGTCCAGGCCCGAGCACGCCACGACGAGAACCGGGATCATCAGCAAGGCAAGCCCACTTGCGTAGAGTCGCGCAACTCTCAGGAAGGCCGGGTAGCTCGGCGCCCGACGAACCACCTGCAAGGGGTCGTCGTTCGGCTTTCCGTCACTCACGGCCAGATCATCTCAAGTCAGCTACCGATCGAGGGCATCATTGCCTGGGTTGCCGGCGGACGGCAGGTGGATTGAGTGATCTTGCGTGCGACCTGCGTGCGACAAGGATCGGTAAAAGCCGGCCAACAGAGGTGATCCACGGGTACTGACCGAGCCGACCGGCAGCGTCGGGAAAGCAAAACGCCCACCGGCGTTTCCGCAGGTGGGCGGTGCTCAAAGCCCGGCGAGAGGCTTGGTGGCCAGGGGCGGGGTCGAACCGCCGACCTTCCGATTTTCAGTCGGACGCTCGTACCAACTGAGCTACCTGGCCTTGCCGCGCCACGGTGCGCGCGGTTTCTGGCTAGTTGCGGTCCTGACGGGACTTGAACCCGCGACCTCCGCCTTGACAGGGCGGCGAGCACTCCAACTGCTCCACAGGACCTTGCTGTGCTGCTACTTCTTACCACTTACCCCGACCGAGGTCGGTTCGTACCCCCAACGGGATTCGAACCCGTGCTACCGCCTTGAAAGGGCGGCGTCCTGGGCCACTAGACGATGAGGGCAACCCCGCCATCATTGCATATTTCAACTCCGGCGGCGTGGGCCCCAACCGGCCCCGCTTGAGGCTTGGAAAGCATACGTGATCCCCCTGCCCTCAACCAAACCGGTATCCCCAACGCCGCGTCTAGGGCTCTGACCTGCGGTGATGTGCCTGGCCAGCCGGAAGGGCGGCGATCGAAACCAGCTGTACCGCCTCGGCGAGGCTGTGCAGCGGGGTGACGTCTTCGGGAAGTTCGTGCCTCGGCCAGCCCGGTCCGGCCGCCGCGGCGAGCAGCGGCCGGTGCGGTCCGGTGAGCAGGCTCACCCATTGCTCCGGGCTGCCGGTGCTCGGCAGGTGGGACCAGAGCACGACCGCGGCCGGCCCCGTCCGGGAGACGGCGTCGCTGAGCGCCTGCGGCGGCACCCGGGCCCCGAGTAGCCGGCTGGGGACGCCTGCCTCGGCCAGCGCGGCGGCCAGCGCCTCCAGGGGGAGCGTGTGCTGCTCCTCGTCGGCGGCCGCGAGCAGTACCCGCGGCGACTGGAGGCCCGGTGGCCGGGGCACCGAGCCGAGCACCTCCGTGATGCTGCGCGAGATCAGGTGTTCGACCTCGATGAAGCGTTTGGTGGCCGCGTAGCGGTCGCCGATGCCGACCAGCACCGGGATGATCACTTCCTCCCAGGCCGCGACGACGCCGCGGTCGGCGACGCTCGTCTCGAGAATCTCGCGAAGGGCCGGTGCGTCCAGCCGCATGGCGGCCCGGGCGAGGCCGCGGGCGGCGGGCCCGGACCTTCCGGTGCGGATGGCGTTCCCGCCACCGTCGCGCGCGGCGAGGAGTCGATCGGGCCACACGGCATCCATCCTGGCGACCGGGGCGGGTCGCCGCCTGGCCGCCGACGATGGGGAAGCGTCAGGGGAGGGCCGGGTCCCGCCGGCCGACGACGGGCCGTCGCGATCGCCCGGTGATCGTCGAGCCTCGTCCGCGCCGGTGCGGCCGCTCGCTGCTGCTGGTCCCTGGCCGCTTGCGTTCTCCGCGCCCCCGCCGCCGGCCCTCCGAGTCGGCTGGTCGCCGTCCGCCGGTCGAGGAACGCCGACTTCCCCGGTCTGGTCGTCGCCGATCCCGTCCCCGGCGCCGTGCGCCGAGCCGTGGCCGCCCGTCGTTGCGGGAGTTTCGTGGTGAGCGCCCTGGCGGGTGGCGTGCCGGCTCGTCGTCCCGTGATTGTCGTCGTGCGTTTCGGGTCGCGGGTCGTGTCGGCGGGCCCAGGCCGCCGCCTCCGCCGGTGCCACGCCCTGGGCGGTCAGCCGCCGCATCACCTGTAGCCGGGCCATGTCCTCCGGCGTGTAGCGCCGGTGCTGGCCCGGGACGTGATGACTGGGCCCGAGCCCGTACCGCTGGTGCCAGGTGCGCAGCGTGGTCACGGCGACGCCCAGACGGCGGGCGACGGCCCCGGCCGTCAGTGCCTCATCGGCCACCCGATGGCTCCGGTGCATCGTCGGCCGGCCGTGGTTGTGCCTCCAGGTGGCGGATCAGGGAACCGGTGACCCCCTGCAGCCAGGGTGCGTACGACCGGGGATCCTCGTCCAGGCCCGCGTTGAGCTCCTCGACCGTGACCCAGCGGACAGCCGCCACCTCTTCGGGGTCGACCAGCAGGCTCAGGCCGGCCGGCACGTCGCCCACCAACACGTGGTCGTACTCGTATTCGACGCGGCCGGTCGACGAGTCTTCCGCGTAGTACGAGTACACGCCCGTCTCGGTCAGGTCGACACCGTGCACGCCGATCTCCTCGACCAGGCGGCGGGCGGCGGCCGTCGCCGGCGCCTCGCCCGGCAGGGGATGGCCGCAGCACGTGTTGGCCCAGCGCAGCGGAAACCGGGTCTTGATCGCGGCCCGCTGTTGCAGCAGGACCCGGCCGGACGGATCGCGGAGGAACACGGAGAAGGCCCGGTGCAGCCGGCCGGGCGCCCGGTGCGCGTCATCGACCGTGGCGGCGCCGGTCGGCTCGCCGAGGGTGTCGACCAGCTCGACGAGGTGGGCCTCGCGGTAGTCGGTCATGCCACCCTCCCGCCGAGGTTCTTCGCGGCGCCCGTGATGCGGGAGGCCGCCAGCTTTCCGGAGATCAGCACCATCGGTACGCCGACGCCGGGCTGGGTGCCGGAGCCGGCGAATACCACGTTTCCCAGGGTCGGGTGCAGATTCGCCGGCCGGAACGGTCCGGTCTGGGTGAAGGTGTGCGCCGACGCGAACGGAGTGCCGGCGGCCATGCCCTGGGCGGCCCAGTCGTCAGGGGTGATCACGCGCTCGACCTCGATGCCGTCCCGGAAGCCCACGTAGCCGCGCTGCTCCAGCACCCCGACCAGTTCGTCGGCGTAGCGGCGGCCGAGCCCGCCCCTCCAGTCCAGTGGCGCCACGTCGAGGTTCGGGGTAGGGGCCAGCACGTAGTAGGTCTGGCGTCCGGCCGGTGCCGCAGCGGGGTCGCTGCGACTGGGGTTGGTGACCAGCAGCGACGGGTCGCTCATCAACAGACCCTGGTTGATGACCTCATCGAAGGTGCCCTTCCATGCCGTTCCGAAGTGGATGTTGTGGTGGGCGATCTTCGTGTAGCTCTGCGTGGACCCGACGTGGAGCACGACGCAGGACGGCGAGTACTTCAGCCGGCGTGGGCGGCGGGAGCCGGGCAGCAGGTCGCGGTAGGCGACCGGAAGATCCGGGTTGAGCACCACGACGTCGGCCGTGAGGCGCTCGCCGCCATCGGTCAATACGGCGGTCGCGCGACCATTCGCCGTCTCCACCCCGGTCACCGTCGTCTCGTAACGGAACTGCACGCCGTGCTTCTCCGCCGCGCCCGCCAGCGCCTTCGGCACCGCGTGCATGCCGCCGCGGGGGAAGAAGACGCCAGCCACCGAGTCGAGGTAGGCGATGACCGCGTAGATGGCGAGGGCGTCGTGCGGCGCCAGGCCCGCGTACATGGCCTGGAAGGAGAAGATGCGCTGGGTGCGATGGTCGCGGAAGTACTGGTTGATCTTCGGCTGGAGCCGGCGGAAGCCGCCCATGCCGAGCAGCTTGAGCAGGTTGAGATTGACCAGGTCTAGCGGGGTGTCCAGGTTGCGGTCGATGAAGGCGTCCCGCTCCAGGCGCCACAGATCGCGGGCGAAATCGACGAAGCGCAGGTAGCCGTCGGCCTCGCGGGGTCCACAGAGCCGGGAGATCTCGGCGGCCATCAGGACCGTGTCGGTGCGCACATCCAGCGTGGATCCGTCCGGGTAGTAGGCCCGGTATGCCGGGTCGAGCGGCGTCAGTTCGAGCCAGTCGGACAGCTTCTCCCCGACGGCCGCGAGCGGCTCGGCGATCAGCTCGGGCATGGTCAGCACCGTCGGCCCGGTGTCGAACTCGTATCCGTCGACGGAGAGTCTGCCGGCCCGGCCGCCCGGCACCGCCTCCCGTTCGACGACCGTCACCTGTCGCCCGGCCGCGGCGAGGTGCAGCGCGCAGGCCAGCCCGCCAAGCCCGGCGCCGACCACGACCACGTGGTCTGTCGGTCCCGTCACTCTTCGCACGTCACAGCTCCAGGGGTCCGGAGAAGGGTCATCATGTCGGGCGGTGGGTCGCGGTGACCGCCAGGTCCGTCAGCGCGGCGCGGGCCTCGGGGTGGATCGGCGCGCCCGCGATCGCCTCGACGCCCTCGGCCACCCGCCGCTGAATCAGGGCCTCCACCTGCGCGACGGCGCCGGTCTCGGCGATCACCTCGGCCCGCCGATCGACGGTTTCGGCGGAGTCCCGCGCCAGCTCGGCCTGCTGCGCGGGGTCGGCGAGCTGGTGCGCCAGCATCAGCAGGGCGGTGGGCTTTCCGGTACGCAGGTCGTCGCCGGCCGGCTTGCCGGTGACGACGGGGTCGCCGTAGACACCCAGGAGGTCGTCGCAGAGCTGGAACGCCTCACCGACCGCGAGGCCGTATCGGTTGTAGGCCTCGTCGATCGCGGCCACGTCCGCTTCAGCCGGGCCGGCCAGCGTGAGCCCGAACTGGAGCGGGCGCTGCACGGTGTAGCTCGCCGTCTTGTGCCGGGCGACCAGGAGCGCGCGATCGAGGGACCAGGTGCCGGGTGCAGCCTCGCCGAGGACGTCCAGATACTGCCCCGCGATGGCCTCGGCGCGCATCCGGTCGTAGCCGGCGCGCGCGGCGAACAACGTCGCCGTGCAGAGCGCCGCCCGGGCCATGAGCTGATCCGCCCAGACCAGGCAGAGGTCGCCGACGAGGATCGCCGACGTCGTGCCGAACCGCTCGGGATCGCCGAGCCGGCCAGCGTCGCTGTGCTGCCCGGCGAAGATCCGGTGCGCCGTCGGGCGGCCCCGCCGGGTCGCCGAGCCGTCCATGACGTCGTCATGTACCAGCGCGAACGTGTGCATCAGTTCCAGGGCGGCGAGGGCCGGCAGCACCGGCTCGACGGGTTCGCGCGGGCCGACGACGCCGCGCCAGCCCCAGTAGGCGAAGGTCGGGCGCAGCCGCTTGCCGCCGGCCAGCACGAGATCCCGGGTCGTGCCGGCGAACCGGCCGAGTGCCGGATCCACGCAGCTCAGCGCCGAGATCTGACCGTTCAGGAACTCGGCCAGGCTGCCCTCGACCGCGGACACCAGATCACCTGAAGGGACGGTCTGGCGAGGTATCCCGAAACGAGGGTTTCCCTCGAGGATGTCGTTGGCCACGACAGCGAGAGTACCGTAGGATTCCAGTTGCGTCGATTCATGAGTCGATTCGTTGGGAGGGGCCCGTGGAGATCGACCTTGCAGCCGCATACGAACGGTGCCGCGAGATCCACAAGCGCCACGGTCGCACCTATTATCTGGCCACCCGGTTGCTGCCGTCCTGGAAGCGTCGCCACGTGCACGCGCTCTACGGCTTCGCCCGCTACGCCGACGAGATCGTCGACCGCACCGAGGATCTGCACCCGAGCGCGCGCGCAGCTCGGCTCAACGCCTGGTCCGACGGGTTCCTCGCCGGGCTGGCCGGCGAATCGGCCGACGACCCGTTGCTGCCGGCGGTGCTCTACACGATCGCGGTATTCGACCTGAACCCTGCCGACTTCACGTCGTTCCTGCGCAGCATGGCGATGGATCTCACCGTCACGTCGTATGCGACGTATGACGACCTGCTCGGCTACATGGAGGGCTCGGCGGCCGTCATCGGCACGATGATGCTGCCCATCCTTGGCTCGAGCGACCCGGCCGCCGCCCGCGAGCCGGCCCGCCAGCTCGGCTTCGCCTTTCAGCTCACCAACTTCATCCGTGACGTCGCCGAGGATCTCGACCGCGGCCGCACCTACCTGCCGGACGACCACCTGGCCGAGTTCGGCGTCACCCGCGACGACCTGCTGGCCGCTCGGGCGCAAGGCCGCTCGACCCCGCGGATCAAAGCCCTGATCCGGGCCGCGGTGGCCCGCGCCGACGAGCACTACGCCGCCGCGGCTCCCGGCGTACCCCTGCTGCTGCCCGGCTCACAGGCATGCATGCGCGCGGCCTTCCAGCTGTACCGCGGGATCCTCGACGAGGTCGTCGCGGCCGACTACGACGTCTTCGCCCGGCGGGCGACGGTCCCCGGCCGGCGCCGCGCCCGGGTGGTGGCCCGCTGCATCCTGACCAGGGCGGGTACCCCGATGGCCGCATCGGACCGAGGCTGAGATGCGGACCGCAGTGGTCCTGTTCACCCGCGACCTGCGGGTGCACGACAACCCCGCCCTCGCCGCCGCCTGCGCCGCCGCCGAGCGGGTCGTGCCGCTATTCGTGCTCGATCCGCACCTGCTGCGGCTCTCGTCGAACCGGGCGCTCTTCCTGCACCAGAGCCTCGCCGACCTGCGCGAGACGCTGCGTCGCAAGGGCGGCGACCTGGTCATCCGCACCGGCGAACCGGTCGCGGAGGCGATCAGGCTGGCCCGCGAGGTCGACGCCGAGGGGATCGCGCTCGCCGCCGATGTCAGCGGCTACGCCCGGCGCCGGGAGCGGCGCCTCGAGCGAGAGTGTGAGCGGCACCGCATCTCGTTGCGGCTCTTCCCCGGCACCACGGTCGTCCCACCGGGCGGAGTGCGGCCGGCCGGCGGCGACCACTACAGGGTCTTCTCGCCGTACCACCGGGCCTGGGAGTCGGCGGAGTGGCGCGACGAGGCCGCCACCCCTGGCAAGATCACCCTGCCCCCGGACATCGTCGTCGGCGGCCTTCCGAGGGCGCCGGAGAGCGAGTCCCCGGCGGGGGTGCGGGGCGGCGAGAGCGAGGGGCAGCGCCGGCTCGAGGCCTGGCTTCAGGACATCGAGCCCTACGACGGCCTGCACGACCACATGGCCGCCGACGGCACCTCGCGGCTGAGCGGCTACCTGCGGTTCGGATGCGTCTCGCCGCTGGCCGTGGCGAACGCGGCCCGGGGGATCAGCGGGCCGGGACCGGACGCCTTCGTGCGCCAACTCTGTTGGCGCGACTTCTACTACCAGGTCACCGCCGCGTTTCCGGCGATCTCGACCGAGGCCTATCGAAAGGCGGGCGACTCCGGGTGGCGTGCCGATGAGGACGCGCTCAAGCATTGGCAGAACGGCTCGACCGGGGTGCCGGTGGTGGACGCCGGCATGCGGCAGTTGCGCGCCGAGGGATGGATGCACAACCGTGCCCGGCTGATCACCGCGTCGTTCCTCACCAAGCACCTCGGCCTGGACTGGCGCGACGGCCTGCAGTGGTTCTTCCGCTGGCTGATCGACGGCGACGTGCCGAACAACTCCGGCAACTGGCAGTGGGTGGCCGGCACGGGCCACGACACCCGGCCGCACCGGGGGTTCAACCCGATCCGGCAGGCCGAGCGCTTCGACCCAGACGGCGCGTACGTTCGTCGTTACGTTCCCGAGTTGAAATCCGTCGAGGGAAAGGCCGTGCACCAGCCCTGGCGTCTACCGGAGGCGGTGCGCTCGGGGCTCGACTATCCCGGGCCACTCGAGTCGCATCGCGACGATCCGGTCTGGCTGCGGCCGTGATCCGGTGGTGGAGCTCCGTCCGGTACGCCGGGCGGGAGTGGGAGCGGGTCCTGCCGACCCGTCGCGTTCGTCCGTTGAAGGCCGGCGGGACCCGCGCCAACCCGTCCGGCGGGCGGGGGCGCGCAATTTCAGGCCGGCAACGTCCGCCAGGTGCGGTAACGGTGTACCGCGATCCCGCCGAAGGCCGCCGACCTACGCGTCGCGGCGTCCACCTTGGCCAGTTCATCGCCGAGGCGGGTCGCGCCCTCCTCGTGGAAGGTGCAGTGCGGGCAGTCCGCCAGCGGCCCGGTCTCCGCGCCCAGGCGCACCCGCTTGCCTGCGACCCTCCCCCGTGCGAGCCAGTCCTGACTGATCGAAAGGATGGAGTTCACGCCGGTCCCGGTGTCCCGGTAGCTCATCACGGTCACGCTGTTCACCCGCCGCAGCACCTCGTCGGCCAGGTTCCTCGAGCCGACCTTGTACTCGCCGAGCCAGAAAGGCACGTCGGCCTCGATCGGAAGCGTGCCGGCCGCCGCCCGCATCCTCTCCAGCAGCTTCAGGTACGCCGTCAGGGTGGCCCGCAGGTCGGTGGTCCAGCCGTCGCTCAGGTACGGCTCGACGTCCAGGTGGATGCCGGTGAAGAGGCCGGTGGTCATCGCGGCCCGCTGCCAGGCGAGCGCCGCGGCGTGATCGTTGACCCAGTCCGGATCGCCGCCCAGCGCCCGCAGCTTGATCTTCTGGGCGTCGGCGAGCGTCTTCATCTCCCGCAGCCGCGCGAGGTCACCGTTGGTCAGCACCGACGGCGCGACGTGCACGAAGATCTCGGAGATGTTGTGCCGCACTGCCCAGGGCACCACCTCGGCGGCGGGGTCGTCGCCCCACAACCACATGGCCCGGGTGTTCGGCGGCGCCGCGGTGAGGCGGGCGCTGCCCGCGGTCGAAGCCCCGGGCAGCGCCACGGTAGCGGCCACGAGGATGACAGACACCAGCGCTGCCTGCCATCGCCCCCTCATGACCGCCCCCGTCATCCTGATGATTCCTCGTGCGCAGGAAACAGAATGTTCCGCGGGGGACAGAATCGGCGGCGACCCGGGTCAGCTGAGAAGTCGTACCGAGGAGATCGCGGCGTCGATCGCCCCGACCCGGTCGAAGTCGCCGAGCTGCCGCGTGACGTAGGCGATCGCGTGACCCGTGGCCGGGTCCGCCCACGCCGCGTTGCCGCCGAGACCGCCCATGCCCCATGTCCCGTCCGGCTCCAGCTGCACGCCGAGACCCCAGGTCGTCGGGCTCTCGATGAAGAGGTCCTGACCCGAGAAGTGCGCCGACGTCAGGTCCGCGACGAGCGCCGCGCTCAGCAACCGACGGCCGTCCAGAACCCCACCGGCAAGCAGTCCGGCATAGAAGCGCGCGAGGGACGCCGCCGTGGCGTGCAGGTTCACCGCCGGAATGACGGCATTCCGCCAGAGCGGGCCGTTGACGACCGCGAGGTCACGGGCGCCCGGAGGGTTCAGGATCGACCGCGTACGCACCGAGCCGGGCTCGCCGAGCATCAGCGCGGGCCGGTCCGGCCGGTCGAACTCGAGCTCGGCGCATCGCTGCGGCTCGGAGGCTCCGAAGCCGAAGTCCAGCCCCCACGGCGCGGCGATCTCCTCGGCGACGAAGCGCGCGGGCGGTCGGCCGTCGACCCGGCGGATGACCTCGCCCAGCAGGTGTCCGTAGGTCAGCGCGTGCTCGGCCGCCACCGTTCCCGGCGGCCACTGCGGGCTCGCGTCGGCCAGGTCAGCGCAGAGCAGGTCCCAGTCGCTCCAGTCCGGCGCCTCCCGGGGTTCGGGAAAGAACGGCAGACCGGCCGTATGCGTCAGCACCTGGCGTACCGAAGCGGGGGTTTGGAATTCGGGCCAGTGCCGCGCGATCGGGTCATCGAGCCCGACCAGGCCGCGGTCCGCCAGCAGCAGCACACCCAGCGCGATCACCGGCTTGCCTACCGAATACACATTGACCAGGGTTTCCGCGACCCACGGCCGGGTCCGGGCGGCGTCCGCCCAGCCCTCATGCAGATCGACCACCGGCTCGCCGTTCCGCAGCACGCAGAGCGCGGAACCGCCGCTGGGATGTGCCGCGAGCGCCTCCCGGACGACCTCGTATCCGGATGCCACGAAGCCGTGGGGGTCATCGTCCGCTGACATGTGCGCACCGTACCGGCGAAAGATGGAAGGCTGGTCATATGGGCGAAGGACAGCAAGTGGATGTCGTGGTCGTCGGCCTGGGCGTCGGCGGCGAGGAGGCTGCCGGGCGGCTCGCGGAGGCCGGCCTCGACGTGGTCGGCGTCGAACACACGCTGGTCGGCGGCGAGTGTCCCTATTGGGGGTGCATCCCGACCAAGATGATGATCCGCGCCGGCAATGCGCTCGCCGAGGCTCGTCGCATCCCGGGCCTGGCCGGCAATGCTCAGGTGCAGCCCGACTGGGCGCCCGTCGCGCGCAGAATCCGGGACGAGGCGACCGACACCTGGGACGACAAGGTCGCTGTCGACCGTTTCACCGCCAAGGGCGGCCACTTCGTCCGCGGCCGGGCCACCATCGCCGGCCCGGGGCGTGTCAGGGTGAAAGACCGCGAGTGGACGGCGCGCCGCGGCATCGTGATCGCCACCGGCACGACGGCGGTCATCCCGCCGGTCGACGGGCTCGCCGGCACCCCCTACTGGACCAACCGCGAGGCCGTCGAGGCCGAGACCCTGCCCGCCACGATGCTCGTCCTCGGCGGCGGCGCAATCGGCCTCGAGCTCTCCCACGTCATGGCACGTTTCGGCGTGCAGGTCACGGTCATCGAGGGCAGCGACCGCGTGCTCGCGATGGAGGAGCCCGAGTCCTCCGAGACGGTCGCCGCGGCCCTGACGGCCGACGGAATCAAAATCCTCACCGGGGTACGGGCACAGCACGTCGCCCACTCCGGCGCGGGTTTCACCGTCGCACTCTCCGACGGCTCGACCGTGACAGGGGAACGGCTGCTCGTCGCCACCGGCCGCGCGGCCCGCCTGGACGGCCTGGGCGTCGAGGCGATCGGCCTGGACCCGTCGACCCGGTTCCTCGGCACCGACGACCGGATGCGCGTCGCCGACAAGGTCTGGGCGGTCGGCGACGTGACCGGCAACGGCGCGTTCACCCACATGGCGATGTACGAGGCGGATGTCGCTGTCCGGGACATCCTCGGCCAGGGCGGCCCCGCCGCCGACTTTCACGCCAAGCCGCGCGTCACGTTCACCGATCCGGAGATCGGCGCGGTCGGGCTCACCGAGAAGCAGGCCCGCGACGCCGGCCTCGACGTGCAGGTCGGCTATTCGAGCCTGCCGTCCTCGTCGCGCGGTTTCATCCACGGCCCCGGCAATGAGGGCTTCATCAAGCTCGTCGCCGATCGGAGCCGCGGCGTGCTGGTGGGCGGCACATCTGCCGGCCCATCGGGTGGGGAGATGCTGGGTGCGCTCTCCGTTGCGGTGAAGGCCGAGGTCCCCGTGGTCACGCTCAAGGCGACGATCTGGGCGTACCCGACATTCCACCGAGCGATCGGAGACGCCCTTCGGAACCTCTAGAGCGGAAGCGTCGCGGTGACGGTGGTTCCGCGCGGCGACGAGACGATGCGCAGGTCGGACATCTGCCGGGCGATCCACAGCCCGCGACCGCCCGGAAGCGACAGCGCGGGCAGAACCCGCCCGGCGGAGGCCGGCTCCTCCAGGCCAGGCCCGGCATCGCTGACCCCGCAGTGCAACGCGCCGCCGGTCAGCCACAGGCGCAACCGGCCGGAGCCGCCGCCGTGCCGGACGGCATTGCTGGCCAGCTCGTGGGCGATCAGCATCATCGTGTCCACGAGGCGCCCGGCAGGTATCGCGGCCACCTGCGCGGCGACGGCCGACCGCACGCCGGAGAGGCTGTCGCCGTCGAAGCCCAGCTCGAGCAGGACCGCCGTAGTCCCGGTCGGCGGGGCCTCCTCGGGAGCGGCGCAGTGCGGCTGGTTCGAGGCGGTGCGGCCCGGGTCGGCGCTCACCATTGCGCAGCCGCATCCCGGGCGCCGGGACGCCCGTAGTCGTTGGCGTTCGCTCGACGGGTTCCGCGCAGGGCGAGCTCGTTCCGCCCTCGCCCGTGAGACCGGCGCTGGGCGGGAAGCTCCGTCATCGGGGCCACGTCCGATCCGCCGCCACACGCCCCGTCACCGTGCACGACGCCACGTTCCGGGAGGGTGGCGCCGGGTACATCGAGGTCTGTGCGGCAGGTGACTCCCTTGCCGCGGGCCCGGCCGGCCGGGATGCCGAGCCGTTCCGCGGCGTCGGGGAACGTCAGGCAGAAGGGGCCGCCGGGACCGAGCCGGTCCATCGGCGCCGTGGCGGCCATGAGTCCTCCTCAAGTAACCCCGAGGCTCCGCAACGTACCCGATGAGCAGGCTATTGGAGCAACGGTCCGCGGTGCGGATCTACCGGCGCGGCCAGTGCCGGGCCTGGCAGTGCCGCTCGGCGCCTACCGGTGCCACCCCACCGGCGCTGAGTCTGCCGGCGCGCGGGGCGGTACTGCCGGGCCTCCAATCGCAGGACGGAACTGTTGAGTGAAGTGGCAGGTCCGCACCCCTACCTGCCAAGATCCGTCACACTCCCCGGGCTCTGTGTTGACACGGATCTCTATGCCCCTGCCCAGGCCGCGCATCCCCTGCCCCGGGCCTCTCCTCCCGGCTCCGCCCGTTCCAGGCCCAGCCCGGCCTGCTCCGGCCGGCCTGCTTCGGCCGGTCCTGCCCTGCCGGTCCTGCGCTGCTCTGCCCAGCCTTGCACTGGCGGCTCCGGCCCTGCGCCACTCGGTCCGTTCCGCCCCGGCTCGGTCAGCTTCGGCCCTGCCCAGCCCGGGCGGGTTGCTCCCGCTGTTGCAGGGTTCGCTGCCCGTGGCGTCACCACCCACCGGGTGCTGTCGGACAACGGCTCGGCCTACAAATCCCGGCTCTGGATCGAGACCTGCACCGAACTGGGCATCAGGGTGAAGAAGACTCGTCCCTACCCGCCGCAGGCCAACGGAATAGTCGAACGATTCCACCGGACCATCGCCGACGGCTGGGCCTTCGCCAAGCTCTACAGCAGCGAAAAGGCCTGCCACGCTGCGCTACCTGCGTTCTTGCACGATTACCACCACCACCGGCCCCACACCGCCATCGGCAAGGCCGCACTCATCACCAGGTTGAACAACCTGGCCGGCCGTCATACCTGGCCCTGGCGGGTGCGGCCCGTTTCGTTCATACCTGGCCCTGGCGGGTGCGGCCCGTTTCGCTCATACCTGGCCCTGGCGGGTGCGGCCCGTTTCGCTCACACCTTTCCCTGGCGGGTCCGGTCCCTGGCGGGTCCGGCCGGCTCTGGCCTTGCCCCTCCATTAGGCCCCGGCCTGGCATGCGGTGTCGCCCAGGGCTTCTCTCCCCGTCCAGCACTGGGCGTGAGTTCTCCGCCGCGGTCCGCGGCCCCTGGAGTGGTGGTGGCGTTGGGCGGGATCTGGCTTGTGGACGGCGGCGCGGTGCTCGGGTCTGAGGCGAATTGCCCACGCTGCGTGTTTGGATCGGCGACGTTGCGCTGTCCGTAGCGGGCCCAAAATACGTTTGCGCAGGTAGCGGCATTGTGGTCTGGGACACGGGGGGCCGATTTGGAGCCTGGGAAACGACCGGGTAATGTTTTGCGAGCCGGCAGGGAAACGGGCGAGGCAAGCAGAACGAACCGAGAGATCGGGGAGATCAGCTACCGGCCGTCCTGCCAAATCCTTCGAACTTCGGGATCGTAACGATGCTGCCTTGTGCGGCTGACCGCGGGCCCGGCTTGAAGGATGGGCTAGCTAGGGACGAACGGCACGAACCGGGAGATACCGGTTGACAGGGCCAGGAAGACCTAGTAAAGTTGAGCGAGTGCCCCGGGGACGGGTTGCCTGGTTAGGGTGGCTGGTTTTCCGGTGTGTGGTTGTTCTTTGAGAACTCAACAGGGTGCTAGATAAGCCAGTGCCAATAGGTTTTTGACTGTGGCTGGTCTGCTTTGGTGGATTGGTTGTGGTTTCCTTTGGCAGCAAGATTGTTTGTTGCTGGGGTGAGTTTTTCAACAAGTTTTTGTTGGAGAGTTTGATCCTGGCTCAGGACGAACGCTGGCGGCGTGCTTAACACATGCAAGTCGAGCGGAAAGGCCCTTTCGGGGGTACTC